>CAZFXD010000286.1:0-6456 GCA_964522795.1 uncultured Myxococcaceae bacterium | reverse complement strand
GCCCCTGCCGGGTGCCGCGGCCAGCTCCGGTGGCGCGGGCGGTGCGGTGCCCTTGCCCGGCGCGGCCGGCCTTGCCGCCGTGTCCTCACCATCGGCCGTGCCGCTTCCTGGCGGCGTGGGGGTGGGCCAATCCACCTCGGCCGTGCCCTTGCCGGGCAGCGCGGCGGGTGTGCTCGGCGATCCGTCGATTCCAGGCGCCAGCATGCCGTTCGCCCCGCCTTCGAACGTTGGCCTCGGCGGCGACGACGATAATTGGGAAGACCAGGCCACCCGCGTGGCGAGCATCGAAATTCCCAGCGAAGCCCGCGGCCCCGAGTTGGCTCCTGAGCCGCCGGTCGAGACGCCGCTCCCTGACTTCGACCTCAGCGCCTCGCCCCCGGACGCCACCAGCACCAGCGATGCGTTCGACCTTCCCCCGGCTCCAGCACCGGCGGCCGAGCGGCCGCCCCCGGCCTCGCCGTCAGATCTCGACTTCGACCTGCCGGACCCGGGCGATGCGCCCGCGCCCACCACCACGGGCCCTGCCGCGGCGGCGAACAGCGGGTTCGACCTCTTCGATCTCCCCTCGCCGGTGGGCGCCCCCGTGTCCGCGCCCGCCCCGCAGATGGACCTGTCAGACCTCCCCTCGCCCGCTGGCGAAGCGCCGGCGCCTGAGGCCGACGGCATGGGCCTCGGCGCCAGCGCACCGCCGCCGACGCAGGCGGCCGACCCGTTTGCCCTGCCAGACCTGCCGTCGGCCGACATGAGTTTCGACGCTCCCGCGCCCGAAGCCGGCTTTTCCGACTTGCCCATGCCGGCGACCCGCGATCTCCCGTCGCCCAAAGATGACGGCGCGGCGAGTTTCTCCATCCCCGATTTCGCGCCTCCTCCGGCACCTCCGGGCGCAGCACCCATCGACTCCGCGCCCCCGATGGACGGCGGTGAGGTCGAAGCGGGACAGGCCGAGTTCACCGACGAAGCGACGCAGGCCTTTGAAGCCCCGAGTTTTGGAGAAGTGCCGGCCCCGCCAGGTCCCCCGCCCCGCGCGGAGGACATGCTCAACTTCGACGACGCGCAGAAGAACTTCTCTGGCCCCGTGCTGCGCAAGGTCTACGTGCGGCGCAAGAGCGGAAAGATCTTCGGCCCGTTCGAAGACAGCGCGTTGCGAAAGATGCTGCAGGAGAAGCAGCTGTCTGGAAACGAGGACGTCTCCGAAGATCAGGAGAACTGGCAAGCGATTGGCGCGGACCCGGCGTTCGCCGACGTGGTGGCGCAGCTGCTCGGCCAGGCGACCGGGTCGGCGCCGCCCGACCTGAGCGCTCCGCCCCCGAGCGAGGCCGAGGCCCCGGCCGTCCCGGCGTTTACCTCCGCGCCGGCGACGGAGCAGAGCCCGGACCGCACCATGGAGCGGCTCAAGCAGCTCTACGAAGGGCGCATGGCGTCGGTGGCAGTCGTCCAGGGCCGCGCGGACGTCTGGCCCCGCATCAAGAAGCTCATTCCCATCGTGGCCGCCGGGCTGGTGCTGGTGATCGTGCTGGGCGCGGGCCTCTTCCTTGGCACCACGCGCTACGGCTTCTTCGGGTTGCGGGTGATCTTCCCCGCCAAGATCTCGCAGGGCACGCCCGACTTCATGATGCTGGCGTCGGCGCGCGCGCTCCTCGCCAAGGACACCTTCAAGAGCTACCAGGACGCGAAGAAGCAGTCCGAGGTGATCCTGACCCACAAGGAGTACCCAGAGGCGCGCGCGGTGTGGGACCAGGCGGTCTTCTACCTGAAGCGGAAGTACAACATCGCCGCCGACGTGGGTCGGGCGCAGGCGTCGCTCGATGACATCTCGTTGTTGGGCAAGAAACACCCCGAGGTGTTGAAGGCACGCGCGGGGAACTTCCTCACCGATGTCGCCCCGGGCGCGGTGGACGACGCGCTGGGCGTTCTCAACGAGGCTATGGCCTACACCGAGAACAAATCCGACATCGAGTTCAACTTTCTCCGCTCCGAGGCGTTCCTGCGGAAGAAGCAGGCCGCGCAGGCGCTGGCGGATCTGGAGTCTGCCCTCAAGGTCAAGCCTGACTCGGCGCGTGCCCACCACGGCCTCGGGCTGTTGCTCCTCACCCAGAAGGACAAGGACGAGGACAAGGCGATGGAGCATTTCGCCAAGGCGCTGGACGCCGACCCGGAGCACGTCTCAAGCGCGGTGGAGTTGGCCGCGCTGCAGCTGCTCTCCAAGAAGGACTCCGACGCCGCGAAGACGACGGTGGAGAAGGCTCTCGCCGAAGAGATGCGCCCGCACCTGTCGAAGCCTGAGCTCGCCCGCGCGCTGGCGATCAAGGCCATGATTCTGGTCGGCGCGGGCAAGCCCGACGACGCGGCCCCGCTCTTCGACGAAGCGATCAAGGAAGACGCGACCCAACCGTTCGTCAAGGCGGGCGCGGCCAGCTCGTTCCTCGCTGCCGGGCAGTATGAGAAGGCGGTCCCGCTCCTCAAAGAGGCCGTGGCGAGCGCGCCTGACTCGCTCCAGTACCTGGAAGACTACCTGGCGGCGTTGCTGGGCGCAGGCCAGCTGACGGAAGCGGCCAAGGTGGTCGAAGCCGGCAAGGTGCGCTTCCCCGGCACGGCGCGACTCGAGTTTCTCGCGGCGCGAGTGGAAGACGCCCAGGACCGGACCAAGGAAGCGGAGCAGAGCTACCTCAAGGCCATCACCGCCGATTCGACGATGGTGGAGGCAAACCTCAAGCTCGCGCAGCTCTACGTGCGCCTGCGCCGGCTCGACGACGCCAAGCCTCAGATTGAAGCGGCGCTCAAAGAGGCCCCGAAGAACCCACTCGTCCACCTGACCCTGGGCGACATGGCCATCGGCCAGAACGAGATCGACAAGGCGGAGGCGTCCTACAAGAAAGCCGCCGAGCTGGACCCCAACATGGCCGAAGCCATTCTCGGTCTCTCCAGCGTGGCGGTGGCCCGCAACAAGCTCGAAGACGCCGAGAAGCTGGTGGGCCAGGCCCTCTCGCTCAACGGTCGCCTGCGCGGCGGCCGCCTGATGCGGGGAAAGACGCTGTGGAAACTGGGGCGTCTCGACGAAGCCGCCAAGGAGCTGGAGTCAGCGCGGCAGGATGAGCCGAAGAGTTCGCAGCTCGCCATCACCCTGGCGGCCGTGCTGCTGGACAAGAAGGACAACGCCGGGGCGATGCGCGTGCTCAACAGCGTGCTGGCCGACGAGTACAACAACGCCGAAGCGCTCTTCTATCTCGCGCGGGTGAAGAGCGCGGTGCAGGACCACTCCGGCGCCATTGACACCATGAAGCGAGCGCTCGATATCAGCGGTAAGCGCCCCGATTTTCACCACTACTACGGGGTCATTCTGCAGAACGCGCGCAAGCCCGACGCGGCGTTGGAGGAGTGGCACATTGCGCTCACGCTGAACCCCAAAGCCGTCGACACCATGGAGGTGTTGGGGCAGTCCGGGCTTGATCGCAACGATCCCAAGCTCGCGCTCCAATACTGGAAGAGCGCCGCCGAGCTGGACCCCAAGCGCCCCGGGCTGCAGGAGAAGATCGGCGACGCCTACGCGGCGTCGGAGCAGTGGACGGCCGCCATTGCGCAGTACCAGAAGGTGCTGGAGGCGACGCCCGAGGCCCCCGGGGTGCAGGCGAAGATCGGCAGTGCGTATTTCGAGCTGAAGAAATACGGCGACGCGATCTCGTGGTTCAAGCGCGCCCTGGAGGCCGACCCTGAGAACCCCGCGCCGCTGCTCAACCTGGGCTGGTCGTACAAAGAACGGAAGTTGAAGAAAGAGGCTATCGACACGTTCCAGAAGTACCTGGCCAAGCGACCCGACGCCGAGAACAAGCGCGAGATCACGGAAGAAATCGAATTCCTCAAAGCGGAGAAATGAGTGCTGGACCTCAAGGAAGTCGCGCGGAACTACGAAGCGGTGGTGGCCCGACTGAGCGACCGAAGCGGCACGCTCGACCTGGGTGAATTCAAAGCCCTGTTCGCCGAGCGAAAGTCGCTCTACATCGAATTCGAAGCGCTCTCGTCACGCCGCAACCAGGCCAACGAAGACATGAAGCGTCGGGCCAAGGAAGACCCGGCGTCGATTGAGGGGCTGCGGGCGGAGCTGCGCGGCGTCAGCCAGGGCATCAAGGACAAGGAGGCGCGCCTCAAAGAAGTGGAGACGCGCCTTGAAGCCATCATGCAGATGGTGCCGAACGTTCCTCACGCGAGCGTGCCCACGGGCGCGTCAGAGAAGGACAACGTCGTCGTTCGCACCTGGGGCCACAAGCCGAACCTGCCGTTCACGCCGAAGCAGCACGTGGAGGTGGGAGAGAAGCTGGGGCTCCTGGACCTCGAGCGCGCAGCGAAGATCTCCGGCTCGCGGTTCTATTTTCTCAAGGGGGGCCTGGCCCGCCTGGAGCGCGCCCTGGCCGCCTTCATGCTCGATGCCCATCGCGCGCGCGGCTACACCGAGGTGGTCGCGCCGTACCTGGTGACGCGCCAGACGATGTTCGGGACCGGCCAGTTGCCGAAGTTCGAAGAGGACTTGTTCAAGACGGCGGGCGAACACGAGCTGTTCCTCATCCCCACCGCCGAGGTGCCGCTCACCAACATGTACGGCGACGAGATTCTCGACGGAGACTCGCTGCCGCAGCGGTACTGCGCGTTCTCGCCCTGTTTCCGGGCCGAAGCGGGCGCCGCGGGCAAAGACACCCGGGGCCTGGTGCGCGTGCACCAGTTCCACAAGGTAGAACTGGTGAAGTTCGCCACGCCGGAGCAGAGCGACGCGGAACACGAAGCGATGACCAGCGACGCCTGCGCCATTCTGGAGGCGCTCGGGCTGCACCACCGGGTGGTGCTGCTGTGCACGGGCGACATGGGCTTTTCATCGATGAAGACCTACGACATCGAGGTGTGGCTGCCCGGGCAGAACGCATTTCGGGAGATCAGCTCGTGCAGCAACTGCGGTGACTTTCAGGCCCGCCGCGCGAAGATCCGCTACCGCAAAGCCCAGGGGGACAAGCCGCAGCTGCTCCACACGCTGAACGGCTCAGGGCTGGCGGTGGGGCGTACCCTGGTGGCGGTACTGGAGAATTACCAGCGGGAGGACGGCAGCGTGGCCCTCCCCGAGGTTCTCTGGCCCTACCTGGGCGGCTTGAAGGAGCTCAAACCCGGCTGATCGCGCCGGGGCGCCAATGCGGCTTTCGCCTTGGCGCCGGACAAACAAGCGTGGTAGCTGACCCGCCGTTTGGGTGGCGGCGTGGCGCTTCGGTTTGGAGCAGTGGCCGAGCGGCTGAAGGCAGCGGTCTTGAAAACCGCCAGAGGTGCAAGCCTCTCGTAGGTTCGAATCCTACCTGCTCCGTAGTGTTGTTCTTTGACAGGACTGTTGATGGAGAGATGGCCGAGAGGCTGAAGGCACAGGTTTGCTAAACCTGCATACTGGAAACGGTATCGAGGGTTCGAATCCCTCTCTCTCCGCCACTTTTTTCGCGGAGACTCATGCTCCCTTAGCTCAGCTGGATAGAGCGTCGGACTACGAATCCGAAGGCCAGAGGTTCGAATCCTCTAGGGAGCGCACGAAGCGATGGATGACGCGGGCTACATGGGGTTGGCGCTGGAGCTGGCGCGCGCTGCGGCCCGCGACGGTGAGGTGCCGGTCGGCGCTGTGGCCGTTCGCGACGGTGCCGTCATTGGCGGGGGCCGGAACCGGCGGGAGCAGGACAAGGACCCGTTCGCCCACGCTGAACTGTTCGCACTCCGAGAAGCGGCGGCGGCCGTGGGCGCGTGGCGACTGACCGGGGTCAGCCTGTATGTGACGCTGGAGCCGTGCGTGATGTGCGCTGGAGCGCTGTGGCAGGCGCGAATTGACCGCCTGATCTTCGGGGCGATGGATCCGAAGGGCGGCGCGGCCGGGTCGCTCTATGACGTTCCGGGCGACGCGAGGCTGAATCACCGCGTACAAGTCACGCGGGGCGTGCGAGAGTCAGAGTGCGCGCTGGTGTTGAAGGAGTTTTTCGAAGGGCTGCGAGCAGACAAGCGCGGCGAGAAGAAGTGAATTTGGAGAGCTGGCCGAGTGGTCGAAGGCACCTGACTCGAAATCAGGCGTACCGGCAACGGTACCGTAGGTTCGAATCCTACGCTCTCCGCAGCAGTGAGATTGAGGTTGGGTTGGAGAGGTGGCCGAGCGGCTGAAGGCGCACGCCTGGAAAGCGTGTATACGTGAAAGCGTATCGAGGGTTCGAATCCCTCCCCTTCCGCCATCGAATGTAATCATGATAACAGCCCGGCCAGGTGAGGTCCTTGTAATCGGCGCGGGACCGTCAGGGGCAACCATCGCCCGCGTCTTGGCGGAAGCGGGGTTCCTCGTCGCCGTGACCGAGAAGGCAGCGGCGCCGGGAGGCCTGTGCCAGACGAGCCGCGATCGCCGTACCGGCATCATGGTTCACACCCATGGCCCGCACATCTTCCACTCCGATCACCAGG
>CAZFXD010000285.1:0-6531 GCA_964522795.1 uncultured Myxococcaceae bacterium | reverse complement strand
TTCACGCCGAGCACCGCCCAGCGCTCCCGCCGACGAATGAGGAAGTTGAAGTCCTTGTAGATGGTCTTCTTGCCCCAGGCCTTGTTCACCCCTTCGAACTTCACCACCTCTTCGCCGCAGCGAGGCGCGGGCTTGAACTCGAAGGACACCTTCTGCCGGCGGCGCGGCGGCTCGACCTTCTCAATCTTCTCCAGCTTCTTCACCCGCGACTGCACCTGGGCGGCGTGCGACGCGCGAGCCTTGAAGCGCTCGATGAAGGCGATCTCCTTCTTCAGCATCGCCTGCTGGCGCTCGAAGGTGGCCTGCTGCTGCTTCTCGCCGAGCGCGCGCTGCTGCATGTAGAACTCGTACGTCCCCGAGTACGAGTTGAGCTCGCCCGCGTCGATGTCGATGATGCGCGTGCACACCCGGTTCAGGAACTCGCGGTCGTGCGAGGTGAGGAACAGCCCCCCTTCGTGACGCAGGAGGAACTGCTCGAGCCAGATCATCGACTCCAGGTCGAGGTGGTTGGTGGGCTCGTCGAGCAGCAGCGCGTCGGGGTTCATGAGGAGAATGCGCGACAGCGCGACGCGCATCTTCCAACCGCCGGACAACGCGCCCACGTCGCCTTCCACCACTTCGGGGTCGAACCCGAGGCCGGCCAGGATTTCGCGCGCGCGCCCTTCCAGCGCGTACCCACCCAGCTCGTCGAAGCGCGCCTGCACTTCGCCAAAGCGCTCCACCAGCTTGTCGAGCTCGTTGGCCCGCGCCGGATCGCCCATGGCGTGCTCCAGCATCTTCATCTCGCGCGCCACGACCGAAATGGCGCCCGCGCCGTCGAGCACTTCCTCCAGCACGCTGCGCCCGCTCATCTCGCCCACGTCCTGGCGGAAGTGGCCGATGGTGATGCCCTTGTCGATGGAGACCGTGCCTTCGTCAGGCGCCTCCTCTTTCACGAGGTAGCGAAACACCGTCGACTTGCCGGCGCCGTTGGGGCCGACCAGGCCGACGCGTTCGCCGCGGTTCAACGCGGCCGACGTTTCGACGAAGAGAATCTGTTTTCCGTGCTGAGCGCTGATGTTGTCGAGGCGAATCACCCCCGCCCCATCTCACAAGGTTCTCGGGTTGAAAAGGGGCGACTCCAGGCCGCCGCCCGGAACACGTCACGGGGCAGCAGCGTATCGGTGCACGGCGCCATCACGCGTCACCACCACGTAAGCGCCGGCCTCGGCTGGGGCCACCGCGACCGCGGGGAGATTCGGGGACGCGCACGCGAGGGGGTCTGCGCACTGCAGGCGGGCCGGCGCCGACACGACGGAGAATGGGTGCAGTCCGCCCAGCCCATCGAGCACGAAGCCGCCGCGGTCGTCGCCGCCGAGGACGAGGGACCTCGCGATGTCCCAGCTCGGCCAGTACGCCGTGTTGGCCCCCGCGGCGGGTGGCGCCGCCGAGCCCACCGCGAAGGGGTGAAGGCCGCCAAACCCGTCGAGCACGTAGCCGCCGCGTCCGCTGGAGGTCAGCACCACGGACCGCGCGATGTCCCACCCGCTCCAATACGCGGCGTGTGTTGCTTTAGGCGCGTTGCCGAAAGGGTGCAGGCCCCCGAAACCATCGAGCACGTAGCCTCCGGCGTCGGAGAGCAGCACCACGTCTCGAGCGATGTCCCAACCCGGCCAATAGGGCGAGCCCGACATGGCCGGCGCGCCTCCGAACGGGTGCAGCGCGCCGTAGCCGTCGAGCACCCAGCCGGAGACGCCGTCGGAGCGCAGCGCCAGGGCCCGGGCGATGTCGAAGCCAAAGCGCGGCCCGGTCACCGCCGGGGCGCCGCCGCTGGAGATGATCGTCCCATCGGCGTGCAGCACGTAGGTGAAGGCGCCCGCGGCCGTGGGGTGGACCTGCACATCCTTCGCGGCGTGGGGCCGGGTGTCGTAGCGGTAGACGAGGCCCGCGCGCGGCCCCACCGTCGAAGGCGGCACGGCGTTCACGCACGCGCCTCCCTGCACCGGCGCGCCGTAGGCCCAGGCGTCGTTGAGGTAGCGGCAGCCGGCAAGCCCGGTGGGCGCTCCGCCAAACGCGCGCGGAACGTCGGACATGTTGGAGAGCACGAGCCCATAGGTGTAGCGCCGCATGAAGAGGCAGCGGGTGGTCGAGCCCGCCTCGCACGAGAGGGCCGCGGGCTCGGGCTCCAGCGGCGCGCCGAGGCGAATGTCGACCAGCTCGGGAAAGGTGCCCTTGCGGTTGCACCAGCTCGCGGTGCTCACGTCGCCGCCGCAGAAGTCGTCGCCCGTGTTCATCGCCACCGGCTGCCGGAACAACTTTGCCGACGCCCACGCGTAGAAGGCGCCTGCGCGGTCGGGCGTCTTTCCGTCGCCGAACGCCGTCTTCATCATGGCGATGGTCTTTCCGCCGTGCGCCGGCACGTCGCCGTTCTGGTTGGCGCGGAACCACGAGAGGCCCACCGTGAACTCCCCGCTCGCCGCTTCGTCGAGCACCCAGTCCACCAGCGGCCACACGTCGTCGAGGCGCGGGCAGTGCGCCCAGTCTCGCGCGCGACAGGCGGCGCTCTTCGGGTCGGGCCGCATCACGGGCGCCACGTGGGGCGAGCCGCCGTAGTTGAGGAGAATTTCCGCGCCGGGTTTCGTCGCGCGGGCGTCTCTGAGCATCTGCACGTAGGCGTCAGACATGGTCGCGCCCGGAACGACCGGGTCGCTGGTGCAGGTGGAGGTGCGGTACCAGTTCTCGCGCGCGCCGATGCCGTCATGATCTTCGTTTCCCGCCAGCACGCGCCCGCCCATGTCGACGAAGATGCCGTCGTAGCCCCAGCGATTGAAGACCCCGTCGATGTACCCAACGGTGGCGTCGTGCAGCGCGCGCTCGTTGAAGTCGCCGTAGACCTTCGGCTGCGCTCCGTCCGCGATGCCCGTCAGCGGCGTGGCGCCTGAACGGCAGAAGGACCACTCGCCCAGGTGGGCGTGGAAGTCGATGCCTTGCTGCAGGGTGCTCACGTCGCGAAACCAGACCCACTGCATCACGCGGTACGCTTTGGCGCCGGTCTGGTGAATCAGGTTCACCGCGGCGATCTCCTTCGCGTCGCTCCCCTGCCCGCCCACCACCACCAGCTTCGAGCGCCCAAACTTCGCCGTCGCTTCCGCGAACGTGTCTGGCACCGGTTGGTAATAGAAGGTCACGTTCTCGCGCGACGCGCCGCCGAGCGTCAGCGCCTCGGCCTCGTCGTCAGTGCCGTCCAAACCAAAGGCCACCCGCGCGTCAGGCCCGCACGCCGACGCGGCCACGAGCAGCGCGCCCAGGACGAACAGTGATCCGAGTTGGGGGGTGAAACCGCGCCGGTTGACCAAGAAAATGCCTCCGCAGAGATCTGCGTTCTCCCGGGGCGGAATGTCAGAGTTGCGTACATTTTGAGCCTTTTTGCCGGCTGAGAACAACTGTCGCCAATTGGAAACACCTGTGATTCCTACGGTTTTCAGGGGCCTGGTCAGGGGCAACCCCCCAGTGGGCCAGGTCGACAATCAGGCATGCGCTCACTTTTCCTGCTCACGATTTGTGCCTCACTGGCGGCGTGCATGGGCGAAGCCGACTCTCTCCCCACGCCGAATCCGGACCCGTCGGCTGGCGGCGACCCCTCCGACCCGGCGGTCCGCCTGTCGACCTTTCAGGCGCTCTCGGCCGGGCTCCCGGCCAGCACCGTGGTGCGCTGCACGGCCCAGCTGAACGGCAAGCTCTACGCGGTGGTCGAAGCCAGCGCGGGCAACGGCCTCTACGTCCTCGACTCAGGCTCGACCGAGTGGCACGCGGTGGACATCGCGCTGCGCACGGGCGAACACTTCACCTCCATCGTGCGGGTCGACTTCGACCTGTACGCGACCGCGGCCCACGCCACCACGCCCCAGGGCAGCACGTTCAAGTTCGATCACACCCGCGGCACCTGGGCGAAACTCGCCGGCGCCCCCGACGTGCAGACGTGGACGGTGGTGAAGCGCAACGACGAAATCCTCCTCGCCACCTTGAGCGCGCTCTACGTCTCGAAGGATTCCGGCGCGACGTTCGCGCGCCGCGGCACGCAGTGGGCCGCGCCGATGGACAAGCCGCTTCGCCAGCTCGTGGCCGCCAAGGCGCAGACGCGGTTGTTCGCGGTGCAGGAAGGCACGGGCGGCTACGGCGCCCTGTACTACTCAGACGACGCCGGTGAGACCTGGCAGACCAACATCGTGCCCGCGCCGGTTCGCGGGTTCGCCGCCGACACGGCCTACGCGTTCGCCGATGTGAAGGGCCTGGGCGCGGTTCGCTCGGACAACTACGGCAGCACCTTCAAGCCCATGAACATGGGCGTGACGGCGCAGAACTTCGTCACCCTGGGAAAGAAAGTCTTCGCCGCCACCATGAACGGCTTGCGGTTGTCTGAAGACGGAGGTGGCACGTGGAAAGATCCTGCCAACGGCCTGCCCACCACCGAAGTGAAGAGCATTCACGTCGCGGGCTCTTCGATGCTGGCCGCGACGGTCCAGGGCGTGTTCGTCGCCGAGGTCCGGTAACGCGCGCTACTTCGTCACGCCGGGCGAGCCGTGCTCTTCCTGGTGCTGCTTGGGGTTCGATGGCCACTCGAACTCTTTGGGAACCGAGCCGCCGCCGCGCGTGCCCGAAGTCCACTCCCGCGTGTGGTGAACGACGTCTGGAACCTTCGCGCCGTCGGGCTGGTACTTCACCGGCAGTTTGTTCGGATCAGCGGGGTGATTCGATGAGCTCAAGGCGGGACCTCCCGTGGAACCCGTTCCATACCGCAACCTGCCACGCAGGGCACGCGTTCGCTTGTGGGCACGCGGCAAACTCTGAGAGGCTGCCCGCGTGAAAGCGATTCTCGCCTGCTGCTGCGCCACGGCCCTGCTCGGGTGCGTCGCCGAGCGCCCCGGCTCCGCCGCCGCGTCAGTGGCGGAAGAACAAATCGTCCGGCTCCTCTCGCTCGCCGAAGTGGAGGCCGCCGCGGGCACCTCGGGTGAGCTCGAGGTGAACCAGCGCGCCCTGCCCTTCGTGCGCGTGGGCGTGCGGTGGGACGCGGAGGATGACGACGCCCTCGAAGTTCGCACCGGCGTCTCTGCGGACGCGCTCGGCCCGTGGCGGCCGGTGACGCAGGTCTACGCCGAGGGCGCGGTGCGCGCGGGGCACGTCGAGGCGGCGCCGGGCTCAACCGCGTTCCAACTGCGCATCGTTCGAGGGCACCGCGCGCCGACCTACATCTTCTCTGAGAGCATCGAGACGCTAGGTGAGCCGGCCGCCGTCGACGCCGAGCCGCTCCCGCCTTTGAATCTGGAGGTCCCCGCGACGACCGGGCCCGCGACGCTGCGTCAGGCGCTGGCGCCCGTGCCGCCAATTCAAAGCCGCGCTTCGTGGGGTGCTCGCGCTCCGACGTGCTCCTCGCCCACGTCGCCGTACCGCGCCGTCATTCACCACAGCGACTCGCCCACCGTCGACACCGTCACGCCCGAGGCGCGACTGCGAAGCATTCAGGCGTACCACATGGACACGCGCGGCTACTGCGACATCGCGTACAACTACTTGACCTCGCGCGACGCTCGCGTGTGGACGGGGCGTGGCGCGACCGTGCTCGGCGGCCACACCCTCGGCGCCAACCCAGGCAACGTGGCCAACTGCTACATCGGCACGTACCAGGTGGATCAGGTGACCGACGCGCAGATGTGCAACGGCGCGGGGCTGCTCGCCTGGCTGCACACCACGTATGGAATTCCGCTCAATCGCACCGCCGTGAAGGGCCACCGCGAGTACGGACAGACCGATTGCCCGGGCAACACCCTCTTCGCCCGCCTCGACGAGATGGTGAACAAGGCGAACAACGGGTGCACCGGCACCACCACCCCCGCCTACGCCGCGCAGTTCGTTCGCCAGAGCTACCCAGCGTCGCAGGTGGGCGCGGTGGAGCTGCAGCTGGGTCAGTCTGTCGATGGGTTCTTCGAGATGAAGAACGTCGGCACCGCGACCTGGCAGCCGGCCAGCACGCGCATCGTCCCCACCCCGCGCGACGTGAAGTCGCCACTGCAGGCCACCAACTGGATTTCGGCGAATCGGATTTCGGCCGTGCTCGCCACCACGCCGCCCGGCGCGACGGGCCGCTGGAACGTGCGACTGACCGGGAATTCGCTGGGAGACTTCGAGCAGACGTTTGGGTTCGTGGATGAGCTGAAAGCGTGGTTCGCGGACCAGGGCGGGCCGCCGGAGAATTTCCTGCGCGTGAAGGTGCACGTCGTGCCGCGGGTGGTGGTCGACTCGGGGACTCCCGACGCGGGAGAGGTGGACGCTGGCGAACCGCCGCCCGTGGAGTTGCAGGACGCGGGGAACGGCGAACCGCCCGACCCCACGCCCACGGGCAATGGCTCCGATACTTCGTCGGAAGGGTCTGGACGGGCCGAGGCGCTGGCGCCGGTCATCGGCGGCTGCGGCTGCGGAATGACCGACGTGCCCGCCGCGTTCGCGTTCGCGTTCGCCTTGCTGATGGGTGCGGGACGGCGACGGCGCGACGCCTGA
>CAZFXD010000284.1:0-6562 GCA_964522795.1 uncultured Myxococcaceae bacterium | reverse complement strand
GCGCCGGGGGCGGGTGCGGCGCCATCGGGCGCGGCCGGGCAGCCGGAGAACTCGGCTGTGCCTTTTTCGTTCGGGCACTTGTCCTGCGCGTCAGAAATGTCGTCGCCGTCGGAGTCAGACACGGGCGGCTGCGGAATGAGCCAGGGGAAGCGGCCATACAGCCCCAGCGTCAGCTCGGTGTCGACCGCCGCGCCCGGGACGTAGATGCTCGGCGCGACAATCACCCGCACGTCCAGGCGGACGCCCCAGTCATCGCCCACGTCGTATCGAACTCCGAGGGCCGCGTGCAGTTGAAAGTCGGTCTCTTCGCGCTGCCACGCCGGGTTGGTGGCCACCACGTTGGCCAGACCCACGCCCAACCCCACGAAGGGGCGAACCGGGCCGGTGAGAATGTTGAACAGCACGTGCCCCCGGAGGTGCTCGGTCGACGCCGAAGACAAGCCATCGAGGTACGCAGTGGGGGCCAGCACCAGCTCCGCTTCGAAGGCCCAGTGCTCCCAGGGCAACCACGCCAGGCGCATGCCGAAGGCGATGGTGTGCGCGAGGGCCGTGCCGGGCTCGTCGAAGCTGAATCGGGAGAGCCGGTTGTTGGGGTTGAAGAAGTGCGCGCCGAGAATGGCTCCGCCTTCGATCTCCGCCGAGGCGGGGGTCGAGGCAACGGCGACAAACATCAGGAGCGACGCTGCAAACGACTTCATTAGAGGAAGTTCACGATGAGGGCGATTTCCGCCATGGTGTCGAGCTTCTCAGCCGGAACCACCACGCCGTCGGCGAAGGGGAGGTCGAACGCGGGTCGAGGGGCCGGCCAGTGATCGTATTTCGCCTTGAAGTTGAAGCGGGCCGAGATGTTCTTCCACACCTTGGCGGTGAGCCCCGCTTTCCAGATCACGCGCGTGTCGGTGAACGGGGTGATGTCGCCGGTCGGCGTGACCAGCGAGTTGAAGTTGGTCAGAACTTCGACCGAGGTATAGGCGAAGATGTCCTGCGCCAGCTGCAGGTCGTAGCCGACGAAGAGGCGACCGGAGTGAATGTTGAGCGGCGTCGTGCCCTCCAACACGTAACTTTCATGGCGGAGGTCGTAACCGATTTCGGCCATCACCTTGTGCGGCTCAGATTCAATCAGCGCGCGCGAGTAACCAATCTGCCCGCCGAAGTAGGCGGCCAGGCCGCCCGGAATGTCGAAGCCGCCGTTGCCTGACAGGTAGGCGGAGTTGCGGGGGCCGAAGAAGCGATCGTACCGACCGGAGCCCGCGAAGTTTCCCGCGCTGACCTGCGCTTTGGGGAACAGCTCGCGCAGCTGAATGACGCCGTCTTCATTGAGGTCGACGGCGACGAGGTACTGGGCCTGCGAGTACGCCCCCGACGCTTCCAACCCCAGCTTGTTGTCTTTGTCGGCCCACGAAAAACTCGCCCCGCCCGAGAACGTGAGCAGGTTGGTGTTGCCAGACAGGAGCAGGAACCCGACGTTGACCGCGGCTGTGTAGACGGACTCCTCAACCGGAGCGGCCGCTTCTTCGAAGCGGAAGGCCGGGTCATCGGCCAACGCCGGCGTCGCGAAACCCGAAATCAGGAGCGCAACGAGCGCGCGTGGGAAAGCAGGGGCAAACTTCACTGGGGTGCCTCGTCGTTGGGAACGGCGGATTGATCTGGCTGCGGAAACAAAAGCGGCGCGCAGCATAGAGGCCCCGGCGAACCCGGCGCTACGAATTTTCGGCCCCAAGCGCGCGAATTTTTTGTCCGCGGGCTCAGGCCCCGGTCAGCTGGTGGCTGGCGGCCACGACGCGCTGTGTTTCCGCGGTGTCGAGCGCGAGCGGCGTGACCTGATCGAACTTCCCCGGCTTGGCCCAGTACGCACCAGACGGCCACCCTTCCTGGGTGAGCAACTGCACGGCGTTCGCCGCGGCCCTGGACACGGGGATGGTCGCCAACGGCGCAAACAGCTTGAACATGAACTTCATGTACCCGGGCATGGCCCTCATGATGGGAGTGTCCACCAGGCCGACGTTGGTTAGCGCCACGGCGAGCCCTGGCTCGGCCTTCGCCAGGTGCGCGACGTAGTGAAAGTTGGCGATCTGAATTCCAGAGAGGGCCCGCATTCCGGGGAACGGCTTGTATTGAGGGAAGACGTTGAAGTCGATTCGCGTCGTGAGGGGCACGCCCGCCACCAGCAGCACCACCCGGGCCCCGCTCGTCTGCTTGAGCGCCGGCAGCAGCCGCTGCGTGAGGTGGTAGCGGCTCAAGTAGTTGGTCGCGAACACGGCGTTGAGATCGTCGTCGGTTCGAAAATCCGACATGCGCAGAACCCCGGCGCCCATCAGGGCACCGTCGAGGACCGGGTGGAGCCCGAGGAGCTTGTCGGCGGCGGCCCGGACGCCAGCGTGCGTCGAGAGGTCGACCGCGTGAAACTCTGACCTGCCGGGGCTGTTTCGCAGGGCGGCGGTCGCCGCTTCTCCCTTCGCCGGGTCTCGGCCCAACAAGATGACGTGGTGGCCGAGCGCGGTGAGCTGCCGCGCCGCCTCGAGTCCGATGCCGCTGTTCCCGCCGCTGATCACAAATTTCTTCATCGTGGTGAGCCTCCGCGCCCCTCCTAGCAGCGGGCCGCCGGTGCCGGCGGCAAAAGTGACGGTCAGGAGAACACGTCCAGTCGCGCGTGCTGGGCGATGGCCACCACCGCCGGGTGCTTGAGGCGACGGTCCACCGAGACAGCGTAGAAGCGCTCCTTCACCGCGCTCGTTCGACCGAGGCAGCGCACCCCGTACTGCGTCACCAGCTCGCGCTCCACCGCCAGCGGGGCCGGGAAGACGCCGAGGCCGTTGGCTCCGAATACCTTGAGCAGCGCGCTGTCTTGAAACTCACCCACCACGCGCGGTCGAAGCTGGTGGGCGTGGAACCACCCCTCCAACAGTCGTCGCAGGGGCGACTGTTCCAGCGGCAACAGCAGGGGCGTGCCATTGAGTCGCTCTGGAAATCGGCCGTGAGCGGCTCGCGCTACGTCGGGCCTGGCGAAGAACCCGATGCCGCACTCGCCCAGCAGGTGGTTGTAGGCGCGGACCCGGCTGCCGGGAGGAACCGGCGCGTCGGAGATGACGAGGTCGAGCACGTGCGACGCGAGACCCCCGAGGAGCGCTTCGTGCGAACCTTCGGTGCACACCAGCCGCAGGGCGTCGGGCAGCGCCAGGGCCGGTCGGAGGAGCCGCTCCACCACCAACTTGGGCACGCCATCGACAATGCCGACGTCGAGTCGGGTGGGGAGCCCGGTCGGGTGTCCGCGGACGGTGCTCAGCATCTCTCGGCCGAGGCTGAAGATCTCTCCTGCGTACCGCTGCACCACCCGACCCATGTCCGTCAGCACCAGCTTGCGGCCGACCTTCTCGAACAACTTCTCGCCCAGCTGATCCTCCAGCGCGTGGACCTGCGCGCTCACCGTGGGGTGGGACACCCGCAGCGCCTTCGCCGCGGGCACGAGGCCCCCCTCGGTGGTGACCGCCCAGAAGTAGAAGAGGTGGTGATAATTGAGCCATTCCAACGAGTTGGACATGTTCTCTATTGTGACATGATTCATTGATATTTCGATAATGTCGACATGAAGGCTGGTCCGCATCAAAGCCCCGTAGCGCCATGCCGGCGCGCGTGAGCCACGAGGACCACCATGAAATTCGACGTTCGCTTCAGGAGCCTGCAGTCATCGGCGGCGCTGCGAGAGTTCGCCCAGCGTCGCTTTCTCGCCCACTTGAAACACGTGGTGCGACTGATCCGGCGGGTGACGATTCGGGTGTCAGACCTCAATGGACCCAAAGGGGGTGCCGACAAGTCGGTGTCGGTCACGCTCGAAGGCCAGCGGCTCCCCCAACAGCGGTTCGAGGCACGTCATCAAGACCCGTACGCCGCGGTCGACCTGGCGCTCGAGCGCGCGTCGCTGGCGGTGGTGCGCGCCGTGGAGCGGTCGCGAGAGAACCGGCGCACGTCGGGTTGGCGGCGGCGAGCGTGGGGGTGGAACGACTCGCCCGCCTCGTGAGTCGCGTTGATCCACCCGCTGGACCTGGAGCCTGCATTTCATGACCATGACCACCATTGGGACGCCTGCGTTGTGGGCCGGCTTTGTGCTGTTCGTGCTGGTGATGTTGGCCGTCGACCTCGGCGTATTTCACCGCAAGTCGCACGTGATCTCGCTCCGCGAGGCCGGCGTCTGGAGCGCGGTCTGGTTCGGCCTCGCCGTTCTCTTCGCCGGCGTGGTGGGCTTCACCTTCGGGCCCGAGCGCGCGCTCGAGTTCTCGACCGGCTACCTGATTGAGAAGGCGCTGGCGGTCGACAACATCTTCGTGTTCGTCGTCATCTTCGCGGCCTTCGGAATTCCCGCCCTCTACCAGCACCGGGTGCTGTTCTGGGGCGTGCTGGGCGCCCTGGTGATGCGGGCTGGGTTCATTCTGGCCGGCGGCGCGCTCATTCAGAGATTCGAGTGGGTGATGTACCTGTTCGGCGCGCTCCTCGTCGCCACGGGCATCAAGTTGCTCGTGCAGCGGGAGAAAGTGCCGGAGCCCCAGAAGAACCCGTTGGTGAAGCTGTTCCGAAAACTCGTCGCTACCACCGCAGAGCTCCGGGGAGGTGCGTTCACGGTGGTGGAGGGGGGCAAGCGCTACGCCACGCCGCTGCTGCTCGCTCTGGTGGCCGTGGAGGTGACCGACCTGGTGTTCGCGGTCGACTCCATTCCCGCGATTTTCGCAGTCACCAAGGACCCTTTCATCGTCTTCACCTCGAACATCTTCGCCATTCTGGGGTTGCGCTCGCTGTACTTCCTGCTCGCCGGGGTGATTGGAAAGTTCGCGCACCTGAAGATCGGCCTGGCGCTGGTGCTGGTGTTCGTGGGCGCGAAGATGTGCCTCGTCGACTTCTACAAGGTCCCCGTGGCGGCCTCGCTGGTGGTGATCGCGCTGATTCTGGGCGCGTCGGTGTTGGCGTCGCTGCGTTGGCCTCCAAAATCGAATGGGGCGTCGCTCTCCGCTCCAGCGCCGGGCGGCGTTCAGCCCTGAGCCGCTGATTTCCTCTCGAGCCGTCTTCGTCCCATGGCAGATTTCGCGCTCCCCGGAGGGTGTTCATGGCGAAGCGAGCGGCGAAGGCAAAGGTCGGGCGCAGCGCGAAGTCGGCGCGCGCGAAATCCACCCGGCGCGTGGTGGTGGCGGTGGCCACCCGGAAGGGCGCGTGGCTGTTTCATTCCGACGCCGCGCGCACGCGCTGGCGGGTCGATGGCCCGCACCACCTGGGCCACATCGTTCACCACCTGGTGCTCGACCCACGCGACGGGAAGACGCTGCTCGCGGCGGCGAAGACCGGGCACCTGGGGCCGACCCTGTTCCGCTCCACCGACCTGGGCAAGACGTGGAAGGAAGCCTCCAGGCCCCCCGCGTTTCCCAAAGTGCCCGAAGGCCAGAAGGGCCGCGCCGTCAATCACACGTTCTGGCTGACGCCCTGCCACGCCAATGAGCCCAACGCCTGGTACGCGGGCACCTCACCGCAAGGCTTGTTTCGTTCGGACGACGGCGGGGACACGTGGGTGGGCCTGCCCGGCCTCAACGATAACGCGCAGTACCGGGCGTGGTTCGGAGCCGAGCAGGACGGCACGCCTGACGGCCCCAAACTCCACTCGGTCATCGTCGACCCGCGCGACCCGAAGCACCTGTACTTCGGCATGTCGAGCGGTGGCATTCACGAGTCGCGCGATGGGGGCGCTTCGTGGAAGCCGCTCATCGAGGGCATGGAGGTGGTGGAGGGGTTCGACAAGTCGAACGTCTCGTTCCATGACCCGCACTGCGTTCGCATGGCGCCGACCAACCCCGACCGGCTCTACCAGCAGAACCACTGTGGCATCTATCGGCTCGACCGGCCCGGCACGGCGTGGACCAGAATCGGCGCCAACATGCCCAACGCAGTGGGAGACGTGGGCTTTCCCATGGTGGTGCACCCGCGCGACGAGGACACCGCCTTCGTCTTCCCCATGGACGGCACCATGGTGTGGCCGCGCACCAGCCCCGGTGGCACCCCCGCCATGTTCGTGACGCGCAACGGCGGAGCGAGCTGGAAGAAGCTGAACCAGGGCTTTCCCCAGAAACAGGGCTGGTGGACGGTGAAGCGGCAGGCGATGAGCTGCGACGCCCGTGACCCTCTCGGGCTCTACTTCGGCACCACCAGCGGCCAGCTGTGGATGACGCGCGACGAAGGCAAGAAGTTCACCCGTCTGGCCGAGCACCTTCCTGAAATCTACTCGGTGGAAGTGACCGAGGTTGGGTAGCGGCGGCGCACGGCGATGAAAGTCCGAATCCCCGGGCCGCTCCTCTCGTACACCCGCACGCACCAGGTCGACGCCCAGGGCGGCACCATGCGCGAGGTGCTGGCGGACCTCGAGCGGCAGTTTCCGGGCTTTCGGTTTCGCGTGCTCGACGAGCAGGACCGGCTGCGCGCGCACGTCCGCTTCTTCGTCAACAACGAGCAGGTGTTCGACCTGGAGCACGTGTTCGGCGCGGGTGACGAGCTCAATATCGTGCAGGCGTTGAGCGGCGGCTGAGCCCCG
>CAZFXD010000283.1:0-6567 GCA_964522795.1 uncultured Myxococcaceae bacterium | reverse complement strand
GGGCTCGCGCCCGCTGTCGATGGCATCGCCTGTGGGCCACTCCAGGGCTGCGATGCAGCTCAGGTGTGCGTGGCCGGCGCGTGCGTCGTGAGAGACCCTCCCGACGGATACACCTGCGCGGAAGCCACGCCCTGTCAGGGCAAAGGAACCTGCCAGGGCAGCAGCTGCGTGCAGCCCCCGGTGCAGCCGCTCGCATCACAGTGGACATACGACAGCGACACCCTCCAGGCGGACGGCGGCTACTCCGATGCGCAGCAGCACGACTTCCTGATGGAAGAGAACGGCGCCATGACCTTGTCCGGCTTCTTCCATTCGCCTCCGCGAATTCGCGCCAACACGGTTGAAGCCGTCGACGCAGAGGGGCCGGCGCGGCGCTGTATTCTGTGGAACCACCGGTTGGTGTGTGCGGATTCGCCCGCGGCCGTGAATGGAAAAATCAGCTCCATCAACATGGCGACGGGCGACACCGTGTGGACGTTTGACCTGCGCTACAGCAAGAGCGACTACCTGCTCGATTCCACCACGCTCTTCCTGGCGCGGGTGGTGAGCCTGGGGAGCAATCGTCTGGCCGCGCTCTACGAAGCGTACCCACGCGTCCCGACGGGAGCAGGCCCACCGTCGATGTGCCGCTCGTACTATCTGGTCGTCATCGACTCGGCCGGGGCGCTGGTCTCGGCCGCTCCGTTGAAGGACGCCTTCCTCGACGTGTGTGCCCACCCACACCCGTACGGCGTGGCCGCGGACAAAGCGGGCAACCTCTACGTGGCGTTCTCCATGACGGCGAACGGCGCTGCGCCCCTGGAGGCCGCCGCGCCCTCGGTCCTGATCTCCTTCAACGCGGACGGCGCGGTGCGGTACCGCCGCGCGCTCAACGACGAGCGAGGGGGTGAGCTCGCGGTGGCTGACGGCGTGGTGGTGCTCGAGTCGAGCAAGACCGCCTACGCGGCGGAGTCAGGCCTGCCGCTCATGTCGAGTGCCGGCGTGCTGGGTCGGGCGGTGCTCCAAGACGCGATGGTGTTCGCCGCGCCCGAAGTTGGGGCCAGCTGGCTTCGCGCGCTGGCTCCGCGGCGGGGGCAGAGCCTCTGGCTGCACCAACTGCCGGCCGGGACCTCCTTCTCCACCGACGAAACGAAGCTCGGGCAGTGGAAGACGACACGTGGCCCCGTGCCGGTCGAAGTGTCCTTCGTGTCCGGCGGCGGGGTGGACTCGCTCTACGCCGTGGACACGCGCGATGGCTCGCTGGCGTTTTCCTGTCCGTTGGCGGCCGGGTTGCGGTCCGCACCGCAGCGCTTCGAGTTGGGCCGGAATGTGCTGGGGGTGATGGAAGGCGCGACCACCTGCAGCCACTGCGACCCCGGGTTTGCCGGGAGCAACGCGCGCTTCTACACCATCTCGGTTCCCACGCTGGAGATGGAGACGCGTGGCTGGGTGGGGACGTTCGGCGGTGCGCGGCACGACCACCAGGAGCAGTAGGTCGCCGTTGCCGGTTCCCGGTCGGCTCAGTCCTCTTCGAAATCGAAGGTGAAGGAACTCTGTTTCCCCACGACCTTCGACTCGGGCTTCCCGGTCTTCGGGTTCACGACGGAGAGCTTATGGTCCGGCCCCGCGGGGATGGAGATTTTGAGCGGCGTCTTGCCGAGGTTGATTTTCCCGTCGAGCATGACCGACAGGCCACCGGGGCTACTTGAGATGGTGGCGTTCACCTCTTCAATGTCGCCCGAGCTCTCCGCCTTTTTTACAGGCGCTTTCACGGGTGCCGGGCGCGGCGGCTCGCGCTTAACGACCGGCTCTGCTTTGGGCGCCGGCGTCTTCACCTCAGGCGTCGGCTCGGGTTTCTTTGGAGACGGAGGCGGAGGCGGGGCTTCAACCTTCTTGACGACCTCGGGTTCCGCCGGCTTCTCAGGGGCCTTCTCGGCCGGCTTCTCCGGCGGCTTGGTTGGTTCGGTCGGCGTCACCACCGCAGGTTTTGTTTCAACGACGGCGGCCTTCGGCTCGCCCTTGACCGGGGGCGGGTGCGGTGCGGGGTCCGCAGGTCGGGCAGGAGGCACTTCCTCCGCGGTCGGCTTGGTGCCGGATTTTCGAATGGCCCAGCCGGCGCCGAGGACGAGCGCGATTCCCACCACAGCGCTGATCATCACCGTGCGACCCTTGCCGCGGTAGAAGACCTCGGAGCGGGTGACGGGCTCACTCAGCTGCGCCTGCGGGTCCGTTCTCCCCCCGGTGACTGGCTCGCGGCGGCCTCCCACGTCTCGGGGGTCAGCGATTTTCGTCTGAATGCCCGAGTCCGACGGCGGCTGCGCGCCGGGGCTGGTGGTGCGGGCGCCCTTGGGAATGGCGACCGGGCTTTCGGGCTTTGTTTCGGCCAGGTTGCGGTTGGAAGGGCGGTTTCCAGGTCGGTCTCGCTGCGTCTTCGGCTCGGGCGGCAGCACAAACTCGCCATTGGGCAGCATGGTCGCGGGAATCGTCTTGCCGCCCACGTCGTCGTCGTCGAAGTCCTTGAAGCTCTCGGCGTTGGTGACGTTGATGGCGCCCGCGGGTGGAACCGACGGCCTGGGCCCGGGCTTCGCCTGTGGCTTTCCAGTCACCGAGTCGGTGCGCTCTGGCGCCCCGCCCGAAGCGCCGAACCCCGCGCCGCCTTTCCCTTCTTTTCGCGGCGGAATGGGCGCGGTGGACGCGCTCACCTGCGGCGCAGACTCGGTGGAGGTGCGCCGCGGCATGTCGGGCTGCGAGGGCCGCGACATCGAGAGGCGGTCGAGCACGGTGTCGAGCTTGATTTCGCCCGAGGCATTGAGCGCGGCCTGAGCCTGGGCGAGCAGGTCGCGCGTCTGCTTGCGACGGTCGGCGAAGTGGCGAGCCACGAGCTCACCGCTCTGCTCCGGGTGCCACATGGTCTCGTAGGCGGCCTTCTCGAGCGCGCGGGCGAACTCCAGCGCGGTGGCGAAGCGTTTTTCGCGGTCTCTCGCCAGCGCCTTCAGCACCACCGCGTCCACCGCGGCGGTGACGGCGGGGTTCTGCTTCGAAGGCGGCGCGACGTCATCGCGCAGCGCGGCCAGCATGCCTTCTTCGGGGTTCTTCCCGTGGAACAGGCGCATGCCGGTGAGGCACTCGTGGGCCACCACGCCGAGCGAGAAGATGTCGCTGCGAGGGTCCAGCTCTTCGCCGCGAATCTGCTCCGGCGACATGTACCCGCTGGTGCCCTTCACCATGCCCACCGTGGTGCGGGTGTTGCGACCCGCCGCCTTGGCGATGCCGAAGTCGAGGAGCTTGGTCGTGCCCTCGTACGTCACCATGATGTTCTTCTCGGCGACGTCGCGGTGAATGACGACCGTCTTGTGGCCCTGCTCGTCGACGTAGTTGTGCGCGTAGTGGAGCGCGAGCGCGGTGTCGCGCACCGAGCTGAGCGTGAAGCCGATGGGAATCGGCTCTTTGGCCATGCGGCAGGCGCGAGCCATTTCGACCAGGGTGCAGCCCTGCACGAACTCCATCGCGAGGAAGAGCATCTCCTGGTCGACGTCGAGGTCGTACACCTGCGCGATGTTGGGGTGCTGGAACGAAGCGGTGGTCTTCGCTTCGTCGAGGAACATGGAGACGAAATCTTCTTCGCCGCTGATGTCCGGAAGAATCGACTTCAGAACGACAATCTTCCGAAAGCCCGCCAGGCCCTTCTGGTAGGCGAGGAAGATTTGCGACATGCCGCCCGTGGAGAGCCGGCACAAGATGTCGTACTTGCCGAAGCTCCGGCGGTCGAACTTGTGCGTCGGTTGGATGAACGAAGGGGGGGCAGCCATGAATTCAGGGCGAAGATTACACGGGTTTTTTGAAGACGCTCCTTTGTAACACCGCTCAGTTTTGAATGGTTCGGACTCGACGGGGGAGATTTCCCCACAACACCCCGATAATGCAGAGGGCGCTGCCGGCGATGGCGAGTGGGGCGAGCGTTTCGTTGAGGAAAATCGAGCCTAGAGCGAGGGCGAACACCGGCGTCATCTGTGCCGCGGTGCCCCCGGCCGCGGTGCTGGTGAACTTGAGTCCGTAGGTGAAAAGGAGCTGGCCCCCCATGGAGAGCAGCGCCATGGCGACGACCGGGAGCCAGGCGCCGGATGAGACGGGGTGCCAGTCGATCAGCGACGGCGGGAGCGACAGGGCGATGCCGCAGACCGAGAAGCTGAAGAAGATGGTGATGGCGTCGGTCGTCTCGCGCAGCGCCTTGATGGCGGTGGTGGACACGCCGCCCAGCACGGCCGAGGTCATTCCAAACGCCGCGCCCAGCGCCGGTGCGACAAACGTCGCCTCGTTGATGGTGGAGAAGATGACCGCCGCCGCGCCCGAGGTGGCGAGCACCAGCCCCACCAGCTGCGCGCGGGAGACGTGCTCCTTCAGGAACAGCCGCGCGAAAATCGCGCCGTACACAGGGTAGAGGTAGTTGAGCAGCGTGGCGGGGCCGACGCCGATTCGGACGATGGCGGCGTAGAAGGCCATCGCGGTCGCGCTGCCGATGACGCCGCGGGTGACGAGGAGCCAGGGGCGCGTGAGGTTGGGGCGCTCACCGCGCAAGGCGAAGAGCACCGCGCAGCCGACGGCGCCGAAGAAGAACCGCACCAGCGTCAGTTGCACGGCCGTCAGCTCGTTGGCCGCCACGCGTGCGCACAGCGCCGCCGCGGCGAACAGCAGCGACGCGAAGGCGATGATCAACGCCCCTGAGGTGCGCACGAACTCCCTTGGGAGTGGTCACACATTGGGCCACCCCTCCGAAACAAAAATCCAGCACCTGGTGCGAGCTGAATCCAATTCTCAACTGACCGGGCGGCGTCCATCGCGTCAAATCAGGAACTTACCAAAGACACTCAACCCCCAGGGGTTGGTTCAATTCTGGCACTGCTTCCTGGTGCTCATGAAGTTCAAGCCCCTCAGTCGAAGAACGTTTCTGCGTGGCGCCGGCGTGGCCATCGCGCTGCCGCATCTGCCCTCCTTGATGGGCGACGCCTCGGCGCAGGCGACGGCGGTGGCCGGGCGGCGGCTGGTGCTGATGTTCTCGCCCTGCGGCACCGTGAACCGCCCAGCGTCAGGTGGCGTGCTTGATTCGTGGACGCCCGTGGCGGGCCCGGCCGGCGCGCGCTCGGAGACCAATTTTGCGTTCGCGCCGGGCAGCATTCTGGAGCCGCTCACCCCGCTCCAGAGTGAGCTGCTCGTGCTCGACAACCTGGACCTCGAGGCCGCGCGCCCCTGGGGAGGCAACGGCGATGCGCCCTGCGCGCCGGGTGGAAGCTCCGGCGGGAAGATGGGCTGGGGCCCCGGCGACGGTCACCAACCGGGCATCGGCGCCATCTGGACGGGCTCGCCCCTGGCGAACGCGAACCCCGGTGCCACCACCTGTCGCGGTCAGGCGGGGTTGCCGCTCAACGCGTCGATTGATCAGCTGCTCGCCTCGCGCATTGCCGCGGGGACACTGGGCTTGAAGCCGTCGTTCTCGCACCTCGCGGTTGGCGTTCGAAACGTCGACGGCGGGAGCCACGGCCGCACGGTGTTTTCGTCGACACAGTCGGGCGGGACCACGGTCGTCTCCCCCATCGGCCCCGAGAACGACCCGGTGAAAATCTTCAACCGCCTGTTCACTCCGCAGACGGGCGACGCCATCGCCCAGGCCAAGCGGCGCGCCGAGCGCAAGAAGGTGCTCGACGCGGTCCTCTCTGAAATTCAGAGCGTGAACAACGACCTCTCGTCGGAAGACAAAGCGCGACTGGACAAGCACCTCACGTCCATCAACGAGCTCGAAAACCAACTGACGGGCATGCCGCTCGACCCCACGCCGTCGTGCCAGAAGCCGACCCTGGGAACCCTACCGACGGGGAGCTGGTACCTGCAGGACGCGAACCTGCCGCAGGTGGCAAAGCTGCAGCTCGACCTCACGGCGCTGGCGCTCGCCTGCAACCTCACCCGCGTGGTGACGGTGCAGTTCACGGAAGCGCAGTCGCTGACGAAGTTCTCGTTTCTGGAAGGCGCGGGCAAGCCGGCCCAGGCCGAGCACCACAGCATGTCGCACGACTACGGCACGCACTGGCGCGCCATCGTGGAGGTGAACCGCTGGTACGCCGCGCAGTTCGCGTACCTGGTGGGAAAACTCAAAGGCATGTCTGACGGCGCGGGCGGGAACATGCTGTCGAACACGGTGCTCGCCTGGGGCAACGAGCTGGGACAGGGCTTCGACCACAACGTCGAGCGCACGCCCTTCATTCTCGCCGGGCGCGGAGGCATTCGCCCGGGCCGATACGTCGACTGCAGGCGGAGCGGTGCCAACGCCCGACACAACGCGCTGCTGGTGTCCCTGTGTCAGGCGATGGGCGCGTCGGACGTCAATCAGGTGGGCCTCGCTGCGATGGGCTCCGGACCACTGGCGAACCTCACATGAGCGCGCCCCGAATCCCCAGCGCGGTGCTGTGCCTGATGCTCGGTGCGTGCACGGCTGACTTTGTCGACCCGGGGAGCGGCGGTGGCGCGGGCGGGAGCGCGCAAGGCGGCGGAAGCGGGAGTGCCGCCGGCGGTGCGGGCGGGGGCGATGCGGGAGGCGGC
>CAZFXD010000282.1:0-6579 GCA_964522795.1 uncultured Myxococcaceae bacterium | reverse complement strand
GTCGGGCGCGTTGAACTGGTCGACCTTGGACATGCGATCTTTGGTCCGCCCGTCGAGGTACATGTACTTGAGCTTCTTCGAGTCGGCCTCGTTGGTCAGAATCTCCAGCATCTCGGTGAACTGGCTGAAGACCAGCGCGCGGTGGCCTTCGTTCACCAACTCGTCCACCAATTCAGAGAAGCGGGTCAGCTTGCCCGACGGCGGCAGCGTGGTGCCGGGCGGGAGCTTCAACAGCCTCGGGTCGCAGCACACCTGCCGCAGGCGCATCAGCGCGGCCAGAATCGACACGCGCGCCTTGTTGAAGCCGACCTTGTCGATGGTGTCGTAGACCTTGCGGCGGCTGTCGAGGAGCACCTCGTGGTACAGCGCGGCCTGGGCCTCATCCATCTCGCACCAGGCCACCGTCTCGGTCTTCGGCGGCAGGTCCTTGGCCACGTCCATCTTCAGGCGGCGCATGATGAACGGTGCGATTCGCTTCTTCAGGCGGTCGCGAACGGCCATGTCGCCCTGCACCATCACCGGCTGCTCGAACCGGTCATGGAAGGTGTCGGCGCCGCCGAGGAAGCCCGGCATGAGAAAGTCGAACTGGCTCCACAGCTCGGAGAGGCGGTTTTCCAGCGGGGTGCCGGTGAGCGCGAGCCGCGTGTCGGCCTTCAGCCGCTTGCACGCCTGCGCCGTGGCTGAGTCGGCGTTCTTGATGTTCTGGGCTTCGTCGAGCACGACCGTCCGGAACTCCACGCCCAGCAACGCGTCGATGTCGCGGCGGGCCAGCGCGTACGACGTCAAGACCACATCAACCGAACCCAGCTTGGCCACGTTGTCTTTGCGATCCGTCCCGTGCCACGTGAGCACCGAGAGCGACGGCGTGAACTTCTCGATCTCGCGTTCCCAGTTGGGCAACACGCTGGTGGGCGCGATGACCAGCGAGGGCTTGTGCCCCTCTTCGTCTTTCGTGCGCAACAACAGCGACAGCGCCTGAATGGTCTTTCCAAGGCCCATGTCGTCGGCGAGCACGCCCGACAGCCCATGTCGGTGGAGGAACCAGAGCCAGGAGAGCCCGGCCTCCTGGTAGTGGCGCAGCGTGGCCTGCAGCTTGGCCGGCGCCTTCACGGTGGGGATGTTCTCGAGGTCGCGCAGCTCGGCCATGGCCTTGCGGGCCTTGGCGTCGACTTCGGCCTCTTCCAGCGAGGACAACAGATCGAGCGCCGTCGCCTGGAACAGGGGCAGCTTGGTGACCTTCTTGCCGGGCGCAGCGCCCGCTTCCTCCAGCAGGTCGGCCGCGCGCTTCAGCTCTTCGACGTTCGCCTCTGCGAAGGAGCCGTCCTTGAGCGGGACGTAGCGACGACCGCTCTCGAGAAACGCCCGCACGGCGCCGAGGTCCAGGGTCTGCCCTTCACTCTCAAACTCGGCGTCGAGCTCGAACCAGTTGGTCTGGCTCATGTTCACCCGAATCCGCGGCTTCACCTTGGAGCGCACCTTCACCGTGGGCGGCTTGGCCACGAACAGCTCCCACTCCTTCGGCAGCTGTTTGCGCCCCTTGGCCCAGAACTCAATCGCGGCGTCGCCGCTCGCTTCGTAGCTGCTGGAGCTGACGTCGAAGGAGAAGCCCTGATCGAGCAGCGCTTTCCCGGCGGCTTTTTCCAGCGCCTCGTTGCGCAGGTAGAGCATGCGCTTGCCCTCGCCACCCGCGCCCGCGGCGTAGCCGAGGTGATTCGCGGTGGGCGAGACCGGCACGGTCAAGGCCGGCCCGTACTTCGCGCCCAGCTGGGCTTTCACTTCCAGTGCCGTTCCGTCGAGCGTGAGCACGAACTTGGGCGGCGTGGTCTCGTCGACGTCGAGGCCCTCGGCCACCAGGCTCATGCGGTAGCGCGGCAGGTGGGCGGCGAAGAACGAGAGCACCCGGTCCAGCTGATCTTCCGGGAACACCATGTTGGGCTCGAGCGCCCACTTGCGCATCAAGCGCGCCGGGAAGTCGGGCTCAAGCGCGTAGAGCGTCTGCGCCACCAGCAGGCGCGTCGAGGCGCCCACCAACACGATGCAGTCTTTGGGGTCGAGAATCTGACCGTCGGGGAGACGGAAGGACACCTTGGCACTGGCGCCCTCCATCTTCTTCTGAATGGAGATCACCACCCGCGCCGGCTCGGGGCTCAAGATGAGCGCCGTGCCGCGGTACACCACCTTGCGCCCCTTGAGCACCTCGAGGGCTTCCACGAGGTCGGCGTCGTTGAGCAGCAGCCGTCCGTCAAACCGGGCCTCGTGGCGCGAGAGCGTGAGAAACACGCGCTCGTCCGCGGGCGACAGCCGCAGCCCGCTGGAGATGGACCGCTTCACATGAATGGGGCCCTTGGCGGCCATGTCGTTGCGGCGCACGTCCAGCACCCACTGCCGCTGATGGCCCGCGTGCGACGGAGACAGGCGGTAGTGAAACTCCAGGTCCGGCGTGGCCGACAACCCCAGCCAGTTCTCCACCTTGGCCAGCGCCGGCAGCGCCGCGGTGGAGGCGGCTGGCGCAGGGGCCGGCTTCCCCGGCGGTGACAGCGCGGGCGGCGGGGGCTCAACTGGCGCTTTGGGCGCAGCCGCTTTCAGGCGCGCCAGGTAGACCAGCGCCACGGCCACCACGTGCTTGCAGTGTGGGCCGTGTTTCCCCCAGGCCTCGCAGGTGCACTTGGATTCCGGGGTGAGCGACTCGCTGGGCGTCAGCTCCACGTCGTAGCGTTTGCCCTCTTTGCCCAACACCTTGGCGCGAACCACACCGTCCGTCTGCGCGAGGTTCGAGACATGCCGGGCTTCAGCGTAGTCACGGCCCTTCTTGAAGGTCGCGGGCTGGACTTCCGCTTTGAGCGGAACCAACCACTGTCCATTGTCGGGGGCGTCGGTCATTGAAGCTCGGGCGAGAGGGCGAATGGCCCAAATATCACGTTTTGTGTCCCATGGGCGCGCGATATTGGGGCGCTATGGAATCGCGAATTCAGGAACTTGAGCTGCGGTACGAAGAGCTGCAGCGCCTGGTGCAGCAGTTGTCCGAGGTCATTTACGCGCAGGGCCGCGAGCTGGAGGCGTTTCGTTCGCAGCTGCGCCAGCTCGACGAGAAGGTGAAGGCTGAGCCGGGCCTGGTGGACGCGTCGGTCAACGAGCGGCCCCCGCACTTCTGACGCCGGTCGATGGCGGGCTCAGTGCCCGACCGAGCTGTTCGGCTCGAACACGGTGACCTGCGCGCGGAGCGCGGGATCGTCGGCGACTTTAGGGTCCAGGGCCGTCCACGTCAGCCTGGCGGTGCGCCCGACGCTGGCCCGCGCGAGCTTGATGCGCTTATTCAAGTCGTCGCGCGTCTGCGTGAGCGACGTGAGGGTATTCTGAATGTCGCTGCGGAACTGGGGGTCCCTGGATTCGGCGAGGCGTCGTTTCAGCTCGCCGATGTTCGCCTCCAGCCCCTTCACCCGCGTCTCGTCCTGCGCCACCGAGTCGAGGTCGAGAAACGGCCCGCGGCCGTCGAGCCCGAGCTCCAGGGTGCCCACTTCGCGGCCGCGGGCGCCTGAAGAGAGGATCAGCACGTCCTCCACCGCCTGCATCGGCATCGGGCCCCGGGCATCACCGGACTGGATGATGGCGTTGACGCGCCCTTTGAAGCGCGTGGCCAGCTGCAGGGCATCGGCGTACGGCAGCGCCGCCAGCACCACCACCAGGTCCGCGCCGGCGGCTGAGCGTTGCAGCTCGGCCTCCAGCGCCTCTCCGGGGGGAGCGCCGGTGACGCCTGGCAACCCGTAGGAGTTTCCGGGCGCCGAGAGACCGATGAACACCGCCTTCACCGGGCCCACCTTCTTCTCCACGCTGGGCACGAACGGGCGCGTGCCGGCGAAGTCGAGGTTGGCACTGAGGAGCGGCACGTTGGCCTTGCGGGCTTCGTCGCGAAGAAACTCGTAGCCGGCCGAGAGATCTTTCGGCCCCACCGCCATCGCCGCCACCCGAGTCAGCCCGAGCGTCGACATGATCAACTGGGCGCGGGCCTTGTCGGTCTCGCTGGCCACGCCGGTCGACCGGAACAGCCCATTGCCCACGTCGACCACGACGGGGTTTCGGCCCTTAAGCCCGTCGATCACCGTCTTTCGACGGGGCAGCCCGCCGGTGGGGTTGTGCACGCAGCCGCAGTGGTTGATCTCCCCGCCGTTGTCGCCGGTGAAGGCGATCAACACGCGCTTTCTGTCTGCCGCCTCCGCGGCCGGCAAGAAGAGCAGCGCCAGCGCGAAGACGCGAAGCGTCACCGGGCGCCTTTCTTCCCGGGCGCCGCTTTCCCCAACTCCTTCAACTTGGCCGGCACGACCTTGGCCGCATCAGACCTGGGGTAGGTCTTCTGGAGCTCCTCCAGCGCCATGCGCGCTTCGTCTTTCATCTTCAGCTTTTCAAAGCACTCCGCCGAGGCGAGATAGGCCACGGGGGCCACCGAGGCCTTGGCGAACTCCTGAATCACCTTCCCGTACTCGTAGAGCGCTTCGCGGCAGCGATTCTCGAGGGTGTACGAGTCGCCCAACAGCACGTGCACGTCCGCTGCGGCCGCGTGGGTGGGCCACTTCTTGAAGAACTCGGTGCCGAGCGCGCGGACCATGGCGTTGTCACCCGCTTTGGACTTCTCCTGCATCACCTTGACGAACTCTTTCGGGTCGGCCGGCCCTTTGAACTCTTCGGCCTTCTTCTTGGCCTCGAGGGCCCGGGGATCTTCCGCCGTCTTCTTCTCCACGTCTTCACTCAACTTCTTCTGAGACCCTTCCAGCTCGCTCACGCGATAGGTGACCGTCTCAATCTGACCTTTGACGCCGGCCAGATCTTCAATCGTCTTCTGGAGCGCCACACCCACATCGGCGTCGCTTCGACGGGCGGCCTTGTCGAGGCCGTCGAGGGCCTTCTCGACCTTCTCCAGCGAACTCGCCTGCTTGTCCTGGGTCTCCTTCAGTCTGTCCGAGAGCTTGCGGTTCTCGGCCATGAGCGTGTCCACGCGCTCTTCGAGCAAGCGCCCGCGGTCGGCCGGGTAGAAACACGCAGAAACGAACAACGAAGGAGCGAGGAAGGCGAGGCGTCGGAGCATGGTGGCGAAGTGTACTCTGCTCCTCTCCCCGTGCGCCGGTTTTGCGCTACGCGCTCCGTCGGCGGCTCGTGCGCCGTCGCAGGGCCGCGACAGGCAACAAGCCCAACGCCCAGGCCGCCGCGTCCATTCCCGAGGTCGACTGGCAGCCGAGCCCGCGAGCGCCGGCCGTGTCGTCAGCCGCCGCGACGACCGGGTGAACGAGCACCTCCACCTGCCGCGTGGCCTGGCCGGCCTGCACCTTGAACAGGAGCGTGGTGTCGACCGAGACCTCGGGCGCCACGAAGAAGTAGCCCAGCTCGGACACGGGGGTGAGCAGCACTGGAATGCCCGACGTCTGGACCACGGTGGCCATGACCGCGCCGGTGGCGGTGCTGGCGCGTGGCGCGAGCGTCACCGTCTGACCGGAGACGGCCTCGAAGTGCGAGGCGATGTCGATGTTCGCGGGAGACAGGAGCGGCCGGACGGTGACCGTCACGGTGAGGGGCGCTGAGGCCGCGAAGCCGTCGTCGGCGGTGGCCGTGAAGGTGAGCGTCGTCTCGGCGTCGACCTGGGGCGCGACGAAGCGGCGGCCCTCCACCGCGACTTTGGGTCCCGCCACCTGGCGAAACGCGATGGTCACCGGGTCATCATCGGCATCGGAGCCCACCGCCCACAGCTCCACCTGATCGAGCGCGTCGGCCACCAGGGCCGTGGGGCCGGAGATGGTGGGCGGGTGGTTGGTGCAGCTCGCGGGATCACGGGCCACGACGGTGAACGGGGTGTTGGTGATGCCCGAGAACGTCAGATCGTCGAGCTCCCACCCTTTGGCGCCCGCGGCCGGGTCGGTGCCGATGCGGAAGCGCAGCCGCACCGACTTGGAGCGGAACTGCGGCCCGAAGCGCAGCGTGGCGGTCTGGTACTCCGGGTAGCGCGGGCTCTGACCCACGAACGCCGGGCGATTCCGCAGCACGTTGTACCCGTTCTCGATCTTGCCCGGGTACCCGCCCTCGAGCGCGGTGCCGACGTCGAACCACGTCTTGCCGTTGTCGAGGGTGTACTCGATCACCGCGCCGTCAAAGAAGCGGCCCTGCGAGACCTCCAGGTCATAGCGGTGGCTGAAGGTGACCACGAAGTCGGCGTCACTCCCGACGAAGAGCACGGGAGACACCATGCGGGTGTCGGCGATGCTGGCCGCGTCAGGGCCGAAGAAGTGATGGGCGATGGCGCTGTCTTCCACGCGCCGGAACCCGCTCCCCACGTTCAGGCTCGTGTCTTCTTCAAACGTCCACGAGGTGGCGTCGGCTTCCGCGTCGTCGAACGCGCCCGACTTCGGTTTGATGTCGGTGCCGACGCGCAGGGCGAGCGCGGTGTGCGACACCGAACCGCCGGCCAGCGAGGGATCTTCGAGATCGATCGACAGGCGCACCTCGGCCGGCCCAGGCACTCGCTTGAGCGAGACCGGAATCGTCACGGTGGTCGAAGCGAAGGGCGGCAGTGACGCCACCGTGAAGCCCGGGTTGGGG
>CAZFXD010000281.1:0-6589 GCA_964522795.1 uncultured Myxococcaceae bacterium | reverse complement strand
TGGGCATCGCGCGCGCGGCCTACGAGGAAGCGGTTCGCTACAGCGGCGAGCGGAAGACCTTTGGCGTGCCCATTCGCGATCACCAGGCGATTCAGTTCATGCTCGCCGACATGGCGACGGAGATCGACGCCGCGCGGTTGCTGATCTGGCGAGCGGCCGCGCTGAAAGACAAGGGCGTGCGGCACTCCGCGGAGAGCTCGATGGCCAAGCTGTACGCGAGCGAGATGTCCGCGCGCGTGTGCCACAAGGCCCTGCAGATTCACGGCGGAATGGGCTACTCGAAAGAGATGGACGCCGAGCGCCACGTCCGCGACGCTCGCATCACGGAAATCTACGAAGGCACGAGCGAGATTCAGCGCATCGTGATCTCAGCGCAGGTCCTCAAGGAGGCGACATGACGTTTGCAGCTCTTTCTCTGGCGTTGCTCGCAGCATCCCCCGCGGCCCCGGCCAAAGCGGCCCCGGCGGCGAAAGCTGCGCCCAAAGCCGATCCGACCGGCAACGCGATGAAAGAAGCGCTCAAGGACACCAGCGCCGCCACGGCCGATGGTGGCATGCCAGCCCACGACGGCCCCGACGTCTCGAAGATGAGCTTCTCGCCCGACAACATTCGCAAGGTGATCGCCTTCGCGCAGCCCAAGGTTCAGACCTGCTACGAGGAGACGCTGGCGGGGAAGGACAAGGAAGTCGAAGGTGTCTTGATGACCCGCTTCCACATCACCCCTGAGGGGTACGTGAAGGGCGCCGAGATCGCCAAGAAGGGCACGACGTTGAAAGAATCCAAGCTGCACGACTGCGTGCTGACCGTGCTGTCCACGCTCGTGTTCCCCGTGCCGGACGACAAGAAAGATCACCCGATCGAGTTTCCGTTCAAGCTGAAGGCCGTTCGCTGACGGCCGCGGCGCGTCGCGGCTCAGCCGCCGTGACGGCGATCGAGCGCTCGCGCCAGGCCACGGCGCACTTCTTCGGCCGTGGGCGCTCGGCGTTCGGGCGGTGATGGCGCCGGGCCGCGCGTGAGCGGCAGCGACGGCTGCAGCGGGAATTGATCGTACGCGCCGCTCCCGTCCGCATCGACGAGGAGCGCGTTGGTGTACCCGAAGGCTCGCGTGTTCACGCCCGCCTTGCACAGGCCGTTGTCGCAGCCGACGTCGTGCCAGACCATGGGGAAGAAGTCGGCACACGCCGCGGATGTGCAGCGGACCATCGCCACGTACCAGGTGTCCCTGGTCGGCGTGACGGCGAAGTGCTCGGTGACGTGAATGCGGTGGCCGGTGAAGCCTCCTCCGAATGGCACGGCCTCCAGGGGCAGCGTGCCAGGGGCCCACGCCTTCTGCTTCATGATGCGCGACGTCGGCCAGCTCTCGTTGGCGTCGCCCATGGTCGCCTCGCGACCGGCCGCGTGGGTGTAGACCTCCACCACGTCGAAGGTCATCCACTCGGGGGCCTGGACCTCGACGATCAGATCCACGGTGCTGCCGGAAGGCACCGAGAGCGTGCCGCCGATCTCGACCGGTGCACCGATCGGCATCGACGCTCCGTCGAGGCGCTGCGCCTTCAAGGTGATGAAGGGGCCGTTCCCCCCGACGGCCCGGTGGGCCTTCAGCGCGTTGACGAACCCGTCCTGGCTGAAGCTCGCCGCGTCGTCCACGCCGGCTTTGACGAAAGTTCGTCCATAGCCGGGGGCGTTGAGGCGCGCGGTGTGCGAATCGGACACGGACGTGGCGCTCTTCACCCAGCCGCCCGAGAGGAACGTCATCCAGTCGTTGAACACGGCGTACTGTGGCGTGGAGCCGTTCTGCACCTCGATCGCGTCGAAGTCTTTGGCGAGCAGGTGGGTGTCGTTGGCCGTCGCGGCCGGGTGCGGCGACATTCGAAACGTCTCGGGCAGCTCGTGTGAGGCGCCGGTGGCCGTATCGACCTTGAGCTGCGTCAGCGAGCCGTCGCCAGAGCGAGGGTGATTCATTTGCAGCACGACGTTGGGGTAGGCGGAGCGCACGGCGGCGTAGAGCTCGTCCAGGCGCAGCGTGGGCCCGTCTCCGCCAGCCCAGTCGGGCGCGGATCCGTTGGGCGACGTCCCCCGAGACAAGGGGTACGCCTGCTGGTGCCCGAAATCGAAGGGGGTGATCTCGTCACCCATCAGCGTGCTCACCAGCGCGCTGGCCCCGAGCCGCGACACCACCGGCGCGTAGTCGGTGATGTAGTCGTGATCTGTCGAGACCAGCACGTCGACGCCTTCGGCCAGGTAGGAGAGCACCCGCTCGTCGTTGGAGATCGAGCTGTCGGCGCTCGCCATGGCGTGCAGGTGCAGGTCCGCGCTCAGCCAGCCGGTGGTGTCGATCACGTGAGCGAGCACCGCGTCGATGCTGGCGTCCTGGGTGGTGAGGTCCACCGGCGCCCCGGTGCTGGGGAACGTGTCGGGCCAGGCAGAGTATTCAGGGCCGCGCGTGACGAAGGCGCGGTACGTGCCCGGTGGGACCTGGAGCGTCCACTCTCCCGAGGGCGGCACGAACGCCACCGCCGCCACGTTTGAAGGCACGTCGTCGATGTCGAAGAACGGCCGGTAGGACTGGGCGGAATACGGGCACGAACCGCTGCAGGTGAGCACCACCTTCGCCGGGATCGCCTGGCCGCTGGGGTCCTTGACCCGAACGGTCAGCCGCCGGCGTGCGCCGAGCGCGAGCGCCAGGTCGATGGACCCCGTCGAAGGAACGGTGATCGTCTTCGACGCAGGAATGGCCGCGCCCGGCACGGCGGCGGCGAACGACCACGCGCCCGGGGTGAGATCGATCTTGCCCTTGCCGTCGGTGTCGGTGACGACGAGCGAACGTTGAACTCCGGTCGAATCGAGCACGGCCACCCGGGCGGCGGCGGGAGCGCCCCCCACGTCGGTCACCGTGAGGTTCACGCGCGCGTGCGCCGTGCCGTCGGTCGCGAGAAACCCCGAGGTGATCTCCGCGAAATCGCGCCCCACGATGAAGTCGCGCACGTACCGCTTCTGGCTCTCCGGCAGGATCCCGAACACGCCCGGTCGGCGCGAGGCGTTGTTGTCGAGCCAGGTCGTCATGCCCGCCTGGTTTTCACCGCCGGCCAGAATCGCCGATACGCCGCTCACCGTGAGCAGAGCGTTGGACGGCTCCACCGTCTTCCCGTCCGAGGTCTTGTAGCTTCGGACCGCGTACGCGAGGCCATCACCCTGGTAGCCAAACCACGGAGAGCCGTCGATCAGGCAGCCCGTCGAGCCGAACCCGTTGAGGCAACCGGACGGGTTCAGAAAATCGGTCGAGCCGCCTTGCTCGAAGATGTCGCCCACCGCCGTGATCACGTTGCCCTTCGACGTGTTGCAGAACGCCGTCAGCATGCGAACGCGAGATTCTCCCGGAGAGAGCACGAAGTAGGTGGTGATGAGCAGGGGGAGGGGATCGTTGGGGTTGACCACCAGCGAGAACCCAGGGCCGATGTACTGCCGAATGACGTTCGGCACGTTCATGTAGTCGTTCACCGCGTCCACACCCGTGGCCGCCACCACCGCGTAGCCGCCGGCAGAGCCGTCGTTGAGGACCTCGACCGTGTTGGTCTTCACCGTACGGCCGAAGTGATACAGAAGGCCGAGCTTGCCCATGGCGTCGCGCCCGGGTTGTCCGGCGGGCCGCTTCAGGTCGGCGTCGATGATCGCGCCGCCGTAGGGCGCCGGGCCCAGCACGCGGCTGGGCTTCTGCACCACCACCCGAATGCGATCGTTCTCCAGCAGGTAGTCCCCAACTCCGCCCTGCGCAAACGTGCCGCCCACCAACTCGGACTCGGCTTCGATCACCTTCGCCCGGGCGCCAGCCCCCACGCTGGAGAACAGGCCGGACGCTTCGAGGTCCACCGCGCAGCGCTCCACGGGCGGCGGGGGTGGCGGAGGCTTCGTCGTCGGACAGGCGAGGCAGGCAAGCGCGAGGGAGAGCACACCGAACGTTCGAAACATGGGGGCGCGTTCAAGCACGATTCGGGCGGGCTGTCGTGACGCAGCGGGCGCGTGGACCGCCGCGGAAATGCCGTTCCGCGCTGCCTCGACCCGACTAATGTGCCCCGCGGTGGGACGGGCACGAACGGCACAAGAACTGGCGAGCGCGGTCGATTCTCTCTTCCGCGTCACGGCGAGCGAATCCGCCCCCGGCGCCGACGGGCAGAAGACCGTCTGGCATCAGGGCACCGGGCAGGCCGAGCTGTTCTCGCACGTCGACGCAGCGGGTCGGGTCGTGCGCCAGGAGTTCATGCTCTTTGACGACTTTCTCCGCTGGGAGCCCCGGGTGGGTGTCTCCACCGGGGCGCGTGCCGATGCCCGCCGCGTCGGGCACGCCAGCCCCAACCACGACTACACCCTGGACTCGGACGACACCGTGCGGCTCGATCGACTGACGCGGGTCCAGCAGGCGCTGGCGAACTTTCGAGGTGACGATCGGTACATCACCCATTGGCGGGCGGTGGTCGCCGCGACGATCGAGGGTGAGACGAGCGACGTGGGCGCTCCGGTCACGGGGGCAGCCGATGCCCGGCAACTCCGCGATGCGCTGGCACGCTCGAACCGAAGCCCCTGGCGGCGGTGGGCGCTCGTGGCGGGCGTGGCGGTGGCGTTGGGGCTCGGGCTGCTCCTCGCGAACCTTCTGGGCAGCCACGCGCCGTGAAGCCATTTCCACGCGTTGAAGCCTTCGGCACCACGGTCTTCTCCGAGTTCTCGAAGCTCGCCCAGGAGGCTGGGGCGGTGAACCTGGGGCAGGGGTTCCCGGATTTCGATGGGCCGCTCTCGGTGAAGGCCAGCGCCATTCGGGCGATCGAGAACGGTCCGAATCAATACGCCGCGTCGCGCGGCTCGCCCCGCCTGCGATCGGCCATCGCCACCCACGCGCGCCGCTTCTATGGGCAACAGGTCGATCCCAACACGATGGTGGTCGTCACCAGCGGGGCCACCGAGGCGATCTTCGACGCCGTGCTGGCGCTCACCAGCCCAGGCGACGAAGTGGTCCTCTTCGAGCCGTTCTACGACTCCTACCTGGCCAGCGTGGCATACGCGGGGGCCGTGCCGCGATTCGTGCCGCTGCGTCCTCCGGCCGACGCCGAGGGGACGTGGACTTTTCTGGAGTCCGACCTGCGCGCTGCGGTCAACGCCCGCACGCGGGTGATCCTGCTCAACACGCCGCACAATCCGACCGGCAAAGTGTTCACCCCGACAGAGCTGGCGCTGATCGGCGCTGCGGCCAGAGAGGTCGGGGCCATCGTGGTGGTCGACGAGGTCTACGAGCACCTGGTGTTCTCGCCCGCCCGACATGTTCGCCTGGGGGCGGACGCTCGGTTCGCGGACTCGGTGCTCACCATCAGCAGCGCCGGGAAGAGCTTCTCGTTCACCGGCTGGAAGGTGGGGTGGGCGCTGGGGCCCCCGGCCCTGGTGGAAGCGGTGGCGCGCGTGCACCAGTACGTCACCTTCGCGACGGCCTCGCCATTTCAAGAGGCGGTGGCTGAAGCGCTCGCCAGTCCAGACGATGCGTATGCGTCGTTCGTCCGCGACTACGCCGCGCGCAAGGCGCAGCTGGCGGGTACCCTCGGCGCCGCGGGTTTCCGGGTGCTGGAGAGCGAAGGAACGTATTTCCTCAACGCGGACTACGCCGGGCTCAAGGGCGACGTCAGCGACGTGGAGTTCTGCCGGTTCCTCACCCGGGAGATCGGCGTGGCGGCGATTCCGCTCAGCCCCTTTCTGCGCCCGGGCACCCCCCAGAAGCTGACGCTGGCCCGCTTTGCGTTTTGCAAGACCGAAAGTGTCCTCACTGAAGCGGGGCATCGCTTGGCCGCGCTTCGCTCCCGGTGATATCTGGCCGCATGCGCCGAACCACCAAACGAGCCGTTCCCAGGTCCGTGAGCCGCCCCTCCGCCAGCTCGCGGACACGCGCCAAGGCCGGTGCCCGGCGCCCCAAGGCCGCAGCCCCCAAGCGCCGCGGTTCGCCTCGGGTCTTCGACGCCCAGGGCATTCGCAACGCGGAGCAGGCCGTCACCAAGTGGAAGGCGCAGACGCTCAACCCGACCATCGCCAAAACGCCGCTGCGGCGTGAGCAGTTCCAGACCGACTCGGGCATTCCCATTCCCGACGTCCTCACCGAAGCCGACCGCAAGAACGCTTCGCCCGCGGCCATGGGGTTGCCCGGCGAGTACCCGTACACCCGCGGCGTGCAGCCGACCATGTACCGCGGACGCCTGTGGACCATGCGCCAGTTCGCCGGGTTTGGAACACCGGCCGACACCAACCAGCGCTTCAAGTACCTGATCAAGTCCGGGGTCACGGGGCTCTCCACCGCCTTCGATATGCCGGCGCTCATGGGCTACGACGCCGATCACTCGATGAGTCGGGGCGAGGTCGGCAAGGAAGGCGTGGCCGTCTCCTCGCTCAAAGACTTCGAGATTCTCTTCGACGGGATCGAGCTGGACAAAGTCACCACCTCGATGACCATCAACGCCTCGGCGATCGTGGCGCTCGCCATGTACATCGCGGTGGCCGAGAAGAACGGCGTGCCCATGGCGACGCTGGGCGGCACCATTCAGAACGACATGTTGAAGGAGTA
>CAZFXD010000280.1:0-6600 GCA_964522795.1 uncultured Myxococcaceae bacterium | reverse complement strand
TCGTAGCGCGGGAGGGTGTGATCAATCGGCGCCGTGGGCGCTCGAACATCACCCATGGTGTGCGGCTTGGTGCCTTTGGGGAAATTGGACAGCGGCACCCACCCTGAGGTGGCGAACGCCTTGACGTCCGGCCCGCGCACGCGCGCGTTGAAGACGTAGACGCACTCCTTGCCGTGAATGAGCTTCTTCTGGCCGAAGTTGATCCACACGCCTTTGGGCGCGAGCAGCGTGCCGCGCGAGTGCCCCGTTCCCCCATCGACCATCTGCGCGCCGTCCTTCACCGGAAACCGCTCGCCGAACTGCTCGCCCTTCCCGAGGCGATTGCCGGTGTCGAGATCCGTCGACGGGAGCGACTGCAGGTACGCGTCGGGCTGCGAGACGCGAAAATCGTTGTAGTCCTTGCGCGCGACCTTCCCTAAGTGGCTGTTCAACTTCGAGTTGCTGTCGTCAAACTTGTCGACGAACCGGCCGATTTCCCGGTCGAGCGTCTGCCGCTCAGAGGCGGTGACCTTCTTGTCCTTCTTGATGCCCTTTTCGATCTTCGCGAAGTCGGCGTGCGACAAATAGCCGTCCTTCGTGAGAGCGCGGATTCGGTTCTGCAGCTTGGTGTCGTTCGCGGGCTTGACCATGGGGCTCCTTCAAGTTGTCGAGTACTGGGCAAGCGTTGTTGTTGCGAGGTTCGGGCCAACTTCGGGCGCTATTGTTTCAGGGCGTTGGCCAGGCTTCCATGGGGATCAGCCCTGCGCCGGGCAGCCCGCAGCCGCGCCACCTGTCTCGCCGCTGAGAAGGTCGTGTGAGGTGGGTGTTCCAACCACCCTCAAAGCGGCGCTTCACGCCCCGCGCTACTTTTTCCGCTGTGACGAGCGACGGAGTGGCTCGGCGATGCTTCGGAGTGCATCGGGACAGAGCTCGAGCCCATTGGGCCACGCGAGCGCTCCGTTTTCGATGAAGGCCATCTCGAACATCCCCCCCCGGAGCACTTCGGCTGCCAGGCCCGTTGGGTGGCCAAAAACGTGCTCCAGCCGGACACGCACAGCTTCCCCATCGCTGTACTTCAGACGAACGGCGTACGCGTCCGGGTCGACCCCGATTAGCTGAGCGATCTTCGTTCCGAGCTTCATTCCACTACTCCAGTCCGTCGATCCGCTCGATCGCTTCGAATCGTTCCGCGCGACGCCAATTCAGCACCACTGCCCGCTTGTTCTTCAGCAACCATACTCGAACCAGCTTCAACACCCTCGGGGGCACCGTGCCGACAAGCACTCGGCCACTCGAGATTTCAATCAGCGCAACATGCTCACCGTATTGAACGTGAATATGAGGCGGTGGGTGGTCACCGTGGAACATGCGAACAACGATGCCCAGGAAGACCGAGAGAATCGGCACAGCGTCAGGCTAGCACGCGCATGCCGATCGGGCAGCCGCACGCCCGCCGCGAGTCGCGTTCGCCCACACGACCCGGACTGGCGCAACTCATCGGCGTGAGCGCTTTCGTCGGGTGGCGCCGCGAGTGAGCAACAGACTGGCGACGGCAATGAACGCGCCGGGGTCGGTCGCGCCGCATCCGCAGCCGCCACCGGGAGGCATCGAGCCGCCTCCACCCGCGCCGCCGGAGCCACCGCCCGTGGCGCTCCCACCGCCGGAGCCCGCGTCGACAATCACAGCGCCGCCACCGGAACCGCCAGTACCGCCAGCCGTGCCGCCACCACCGGCGCCTCCGGAGCCCCCGCCGCCGCCACCAGCGCCGCTGCCTCCCGTGCCGCCACCACCGCCGCCACCCGAGCCACCATCGATGTACGCGTACATCCCCACGCTGACGTTGAACGTGCAGCTCGCTGAGTTGTTCGAGAAGTCCTTCACCGTACACGTCACAGGGGTCGTGGTGTTCGCTGCGAACGTCGACCCAGATGCCGGCAGGCAGGTGGTGGTTGGAGCTGCGTCACAGATGTCTCCGGCGTTCGTCGCTGTGAAGTTCGCGACCGCGCCGGCAAACGACGTCGCGGCAAGCGTCAGGTTCGCCGGGCAGGTCAGGAACGGTTTGGTGGTGTCGACGACGGTCACGTTGAACGCACAGCTCGAGCTGTTGCCGGCGGGATCCGTGCAGGCGACGGTGACGGGCGTCCCACCGTCGACCACCGGGAACGTCGAACCAGCGGGCGGCGTCACTGTCAGCGTTGCGCCAGGGTCATTACAGGTCGGCAGATAGCTCGATTGAGCGCCCGTGTACGACGTGCACTCCGCCGTGACGTTTGCCGGGCACGCGACACTTGGAGCCACCGTATCGATCTTGATCGTCGCGGTGGCGTTGGTGGTGCCGCCGCGCGATTTCGCATTGCAGTTGATGGTGGTCGACCCCTGCGCCGTGGCGGTGCCCGGGGAGCAACCCGCCGTGGGGTACGCGTCGGTCTCCGGGTCCGTGATGCTCCACGCGTAGTCGACGTTCGAGGTGTACCAGCCATTGGTGCCCAACGTGCCGGTCAGCGTGGGCGTGACCACTGGCCCTGTGGTGTCGAACGGCATGAAGAAGACTTCGACGTCGTCCTTCGAGTCTTTGGCGGTGAAGATGAGCCCGCCGTCGACGACCATCATCCCGCTCGGGCTGCTCCCGTTGGGCCCCGGTACGAAATCGTTCACGAGCCAGATGTGTCCGCCCGTTCCATCGGTGACCCACATTTCCGAGCCGCCGTCGCCGTCGTTGGCCTGAAAGTACGAGTAGCCGTTGGGAGCCGACACGAAGCTGTTGAGCGCGACCAGCGACGCGGGGAAGGTCTTCAGGGAGACGCTGCCGGCCGAGGTCCCATCGGAGGACCACAGCGTTGAAGCGCCCGCGGTGCAGACAGGGCCGAAGCCGTAATCCACGCACGTCGGTCCGCCCACGACCGCCAGCACGTTTGAACCGTAGGCGAGCGCGGGCTTGGTGGGCCCCCCGCCGGAGCCGGGAACGAGGTCGCGCACACGAGCGGTGTTGCCCGTCGTCCCATCGGTCACCCACAGCTCGTCGCCGGCGACGCCATCGTTGGCCCCGAAGAACACGCGAGAACCCGCCACCAGGAAATCGTGCGGCAAGGAGTCGTACGGCGTGCCCGAACCCGCGGGGAAAGGCCCCGGGTAGATGTCTTTGACGAGGTTGCTGCCAATCTGCGTGCCGTCGTTCGAATACAGCTCGTACCCATAGTAGTCCGCAGGGATCGAACTCCCCACGGAGCGCCCAGAGAATAGGATCGAAGTTCCGAACGCCACTTGCGGACCGCCAGACTGCGTGTACTTCGGATACGTGGGCCTCAAGTCGACGGCACCCGCGGAGCCACTGGTCGCATCGAGCGAATAGAGCTGGGCTGGGCCGGATGGCTGACCCCAGAAATACAACTTCGAACCCGCGGAGAGCAGCGAGCCCGGAACGGGGTTGGTCGAAAACACAGCGGTCGAAGTCACACCGTCGGTTCGCATCAGACTGCCGTATCCGTTGTTGGTCACGAAGAACGCGTAGTTCCCCGCGGCCACAAGCGAACTCAGGAGCGAGTTTGCAGCGGTTCCATTCCAATCAAGGACCAGACTCGTCCCGGCGGCGGTGCCGTTGGTCTTGAAGAGCTCTTGACCGACATCGGAGCGCGTCGCGAAGAAGAAGAGGTTGTTCCCGACCACCGCGTCGAACAGGACCGGGTTCGAACCTGCGGCACCGGCCTCAATGTCTTTGACCAGGTACGTTCCACCCGCGGTCCCATCGGTCGCCCAGAGTTCGCGCCCGTTCACCCCATCGTCGGCGGTGAAGAAAATCTTCCCAAAGGCGCGGACGTAGTTCGCCGGGTTGCTGGGCGTCTTGCCGCTCGGCACCGCGATGTTGCTCGTGCCTCCAACGGTGCCGAACGTGGTGTACAGCTCGAGCGCGGCGCCGCTGCTCATGGCGAACGTCGTCTTCGCTCCAAACTGGGTCCACAAGCTCGGCACGGTGACCGGAGCCGCCACGCTGAGCTGCGCATAACTATTGGTCGAGAAGAGCTTCGTCGTGGCGGAGGCGCTGGAGAAATACACGCCTTCGTTTCGGGTGACGGCGCTGTAATCGAACCCGCCGTACACCACCCCAGCGCCGACGATGCCGAGCGTCGACGAAACGTAGCCTGAGCCGGTGACCGCGGAGGTGCCGACCGCGGTTCCGTTCGTGGTCCAGACCACCGGAGGCGCACTCGCTGGCGCAAGCGCACCGGACTCCATGGCCACCTGGTTCGCGCCCAGGAAGAACGCGCTCGAACCGTTCACCACGAACCCCGGGGTGATGGCTCCGACGTTGACGTTGACCGAGTACCCACCCGAGGGGGGTGATGAGTACAGCGCGTACGAGGCACCGGTCGAATACCGAGACCCGGCGCCCGGCGTGACGTCCTTCAACAGGAACGTCCCCAACGCCGTGCCGTCAGACACCCACGGTTCCCGTCCTTCTGCGGCGGTGATGGCCGTGAACAGAATCTTTCCGGTCGCGAACGGAACGATGGAATCAGGCGAGCTGGCGGCCGCACCGGCGTTGATGTCTTTGACGAGCGCGGTGCCCGCCGTCGTCCCATCCGTCGAGTACAGCTCGTCGCCCGTGGCGGCGGTCGTCGCGCGGAAGAACGCGAGGCTCCCTGAGACCGTGAACCCCGTCGGGGTCGAGCTCCCCGAGCCCGCCTCAAGGTCGGCAAGTCGCGCGCGGCCCGCGTCTGCCCCATCGAATACCCATGGCTCCACCCCACTCGTCCCGTCCGTCGCTCGGAACAGGACTTTGGTGCCCAGCACGGTAAAGCCGGCTGGGCTCGACGAGCCCGCACCTGGCGTGAGGTCGCCCGCCAAGGTCGTGCTTCCGGGGGTGCCATCGGTCCGCCACAACTCCTGCCCGCTTGTTCCATCGTTGGCAGAGAACACGACCCAATTCCCAACCGCCGCGCCGACGATGATGCCGCCCGCCGCCGGCCCGGGCCCGACGTCAGTCACCTGCGTGGTGCCGCCGACGGTTCCATCGGTGATCCACAACTCCGCGCCCGACACGCCGTCGTCCGCGACGAACACCAGGCGGTTGCCGAACGGCGTCAGTTGCGTCGGGTTTGAGCCGGCAGCGCCTGCCCGAAGGTTCTTCAGCTGAATGGTGCCGCTTGCCGTGCCATCGGTACGCCAGAGTTCCACGCCCGTGGTGCCGTCGTCGGCGGCGAAGTACCAGTAGCTGCCCGCCCGCACGGGCGCACCGGGCGTCGCCGACGCCGCACCGGGGTTGAGGTCTTTGATGAGCGACGTGCCGGCCGTCGTCCCATCGGTCCGCCACAGCTCCGTGCCCGTGTCTGACGTATTGTGACCTGCCCCCCGAAAACTGGACCAGCTGAAGTGTGAGTCCTCCAATGCTGTAGCGGAGGTGACCTGCCCCCTTTTTCTGGCCCAGTTCTAGGTTGATGGATCCGCGGTCGCCTTCCTCGTTTCAGCCCTCACGGTGGCAGCAAACTCGACCGGTGTGAGGTTCCCGATCGAGGAGTGAGGCCTCTCCTCGTTGTATTCCCGGCGCCAGGCCTCGAGTTTTCGCCGGGCATCAACCAAGTCAGAAAATAGCTCAGCATTCAGGCACTCGTCGCGCAGCTTGCCGTTGAAGCTCTCGATGAAACCGTTCTCGGTGGGCCGACCTGGGCGAATGAAATCGAGGCGGACCCCTTTCCTATGGGCCCACGCGTCCATCGCCTGGGAGAAGAACTCCGTCCCGTTGTCGACGGTGATCTCGTTCGGGTAGGAGCCTCTGGTGGCCGCAATGCGGTCTAGAATCGTCGCGACCTTCGTGCCGGAGAGTTTTCGCTCCGGGTAGATGGCGAGGCATTCGCGCGTGAAGACATCGAGGACGTTCAGCGCGCGAAAGTAGCGACCGTCTTCGAGCCGGTCGTAGACGAAGTCCATGCACCAGCGCTCGTCTGGTCGCGTTGGCGGCGGCGGAGCGACGCGCAAGTGCGAGACGCGCTTCTTTCGCTTCTTCGTTCGCACGGCGAGGTCTTCCTTCATGTAGAGCCGGTAGACGCGCTTGTGATTGACGGCCCAGCCTTCGCGCTGGAGCAGAATCGTGAGCCGCCGGTAGCCGTAGCGGCGACGCACCTCCGCGAGCTCCCGCAACCGCAGGCGAAGAGGCGCTTGGTCGTCTTTGCAGCTCCGGTACCGGAACGTCGCGCGATTCAACTCCAAGAGCCTGCACACCCGGCGCTGCCCAGCCCTGTACTTCTCGAGCAGGGACTGGGCTTGCGCACGCAGGGCGGCAGGCTTCAGGCCTTTTTTGACAGCACCTCCTGCAGCATCTGCTTGTCGAGCGAGAGGTCCGCGACCATCTGCTTCAGCCGTCGGTTTTCGTCCCGCAGCTGATTCACCTGCCGAGCTTCGACTGCGCCCATGCCGGCGTACTTCTTCTTCCATTGGTAGAAAGTCTGCTCGCTGATGCCCAGCTTCCGACATTGCTCGGCAACGGGCACTCCCGTTTCGACCTGCTTCAGCGCGTAGACAATCTGCTCGACCGAAAACCTGCTCTTCCGCATCGTCCGACTCCTTTTTCGAATCGGGCTAAGCGAACCCCTCAACTATCGTTTGGGCCAGTTTTCGGGGGGCAGGTCA
>CAZFXD010000279.1:0-6665 GCA_964522795.1 uncultured Myxococcaceae bacterium | reverse complement strand
CGCTCCCGCCGCGGCACCGGCAGGAGGCCCGTGATGTACCGCACGTTCTACGAGGCCATGCCCTACCCCTGGCTCCCCGTGGTGGTGATGCTCGCCTTCGTGGGCGTCTTCGCCACGGTGCTGATTCGAACGTTCGTGTTTCGCCGCCGGGCCGACTTCGACCCGATGGCATCGCTCCCACTCCAAGACGATGAGGTTCGCCGATGACTGACCCGGACAAGAAGGTTCACGCCGTATTCGACGGCATCGAAGAGGAAGACAACCACCTGCCCACCTGGTGGCTGGCGATCCTGTACATCACCATCGTCTTCGGGTTCGGCTACTGGTTCGCGTACCACACGGCCCACGCCATGCCGTCGGCGCGCGAGGAGTACAACACCGAGGCGGCGGAGCGGAAGAAGGCGCTCGCCGCGGCCAACCCGGTCTCCGACGAGGCCCTGCTCGCGCTGTCCAAAGACACCGCGGCGGTGGCCGAAGGTCAGAAGTCGTTCGGGACCATCTGCGTGGCCTGCCACCTGGCGAACGGCGCCGGGCTGGTCGGTCCCAACCTGACGGACAAGAACTGGATCCACAGCGGTAAGCCCTCGGCCATCTACCAGGCGATCATGGTCGGCTTCCCCGAGAAGGGCATGCCACCCTGGGGCGCCACGCTCGGGCCTGAGAAGACGCGCCAGGTGGTGGCGTTCGTCCTCTCCATCAAGAACACCAACGTGCCGGGGGGCAAAGCGCCACAGGGCGACGTGGTCGAGGAGTAACCATGAAAGCGCAACTGGCCTCGATTCGACCGGACGGGGGGCGCCTCGGCATCCACCCGCTCGACATTCGAGGCCGGTTCATGCGCTGGCGCCGCATCGTCTTCGCGGCGCTGATCGCCTTCTACGGCGTCGCCCCCGCGATCACCGTCGACGGGCACCCGGCCCTGCAGCTCGACTTTGATCACCGGAAGTTCTTCCTCGTGGGGAAGACGTTCAACGCCCAGGACTTCTGGATCGTCCTCTTCCCCGCGGCGGGGTTTCTGTTCTTCCTCCTGCTGCTCACGGCGTGGCGCGGGCGGCTCTGGTGCGGCTGGGCGTGCCCGCAGACGGTCTACCTCGAGGGGGTGTACCGCCCGATCGAGCGCTTCTTCGACGGGCCCCGAGAACGCCGGCTGAAGCTGGCCGGATCCCCCTGGACGGCCGGGCGCGTCGCTCGGCTCGTAGGCAAGCACGCCAGCTACCTCGCGGTGTCGATCGCCATCGCGCACGTGGCCGCCGCCATCTTCGTCTCCTACCGGGAGCTGGGGGCGATGATGACCGAGAGCCCGGCCGCTCACCCGCTGGCGTTCGGCTGGACCACGGCGTTCACCGCCATTCTGTATTTCAACTTCGCGTGGTTCCGGGAGCAGTTCTGCGTCGTCTTGTGCCCGTATGGGCGCCTGCAGTCCGTCCTGCACGACCGGCAGTCGATCACCGTGGCCTACGACGCTGGGCGCGGCGAGCCCCGGGGGCGCATCAAGGCCGACGGCCCCCGCCAGGGCGACTGCGTCGACTGCAAGCGGTGCGTGTACGCGTGTCCCACGGCGATCGACATACGCGATGGCCTGCAGATGGAGTGCCTGGCCTGCGCACAATGCGTGGACGTCTGCGACGAGGTGATGCGCAAGGTCGGGCGGCCTGAAGGGCTGATTCGTTACGCGTCCCTGGCGCAGTTCGCCGGCGAAACGCCCCGCATCGCCCGGCCCAGAATCTTCGTCTACGGCGCGCTCACCCTGCTCGCCTTCTCGGTCACCGCGCTGGCCCTGACCAACCGCACGCCGTTTGAAGCGAACGTGCTCCGCCTTCGGGGAATTCCGTACGTGATTGAGGCGGCCTCGGTGCGAAACCAGTTCGAGGTGCACCTCATCAACAAGGCGCCACACGAGGCCACGTTTCACCTCGTGCTGACCGGCGCCGAGGGCATCGACACCCAGTTCGCGCGCAACTCAATCAACCTGAAGTCGCTGGAGGCGACCACGGTTCCGCTGGTGGTCACGCTCCCCAGCCGCATCGCCCACGGCAACGTGCCCCTCACCCTCACCGTGACGACCGACGAACCCGGCGTGGTGAAGAAGTTCACCGTGCCGTTTCTCGGGCCCCCGAACTAGCGCGGTGGGCTCCGATTCAGCTCCCGGCGAATGAAGACTTCGAACTCTCGCGGCTGCGCCACGCCGCTGTAGGCCACCGCCAACCGGCCGTCGCGACCGAAGACGAACCGGGCCGGGAGCTCCCGCAGTCGGCCAAACCGACTCTGGCCGCTCAGAATGTCGTCCGTCACCGCAAAGACCGGAGCGCCGATGGCGTTCGACTCCGCGAAGGGAACGAGGACCTTCTCGCGCTCGAGGTCCATGCCGACCACTCGCACCTCCAGCCCGTTCTTGTGCTCCTGCTCGTAGAGTTTGGAGAGGGCCGCCACGTCCACCAGGCAGGGAAAGCACCAGGTGGCGATGAAGAGCACGACCGTCACGGCCCCGGGCGTGTCGACGCGCGGCTGCCCACGCACGTCGGTGAAGGGCAGCTCGCGGCTGGCGTCCTCCACTCGCAGCACGGGGCCAGCGGTGGCGCACCCGAGGCTCATCAGCACCGCCATGGCGCAGACGCGCTTCATCACGCCCCGGAGCGCTGGCAGTTCTTGCACAGGCCGTAGAGCTCCAGCTTGTGCGACTGAACCTTGAACCCGTGTTTCCGCGCCACCGCGTCCTGGAGCGACTCGATGCGGTCGTCCTCGAACTCGATGATCGATCCACAGTTCGTGCAGATCAGATGATCGTGGTGATCTCGCCCCTGGGCCGCTTCGTACCGCGTCTGGCCGTCGCCGAAGTTCCGCGAGTGCGCGAGCCCGCTCTCCACCAGAAGCTTCATGGTCCGGTAGACGGTGGCGACTGAAATCCGCGCGTCGGCCTGACGGACCCGGCTCCACACGTCTTCCACGGACCAGTGCCCGGGTAGCTTCAGGAAGGTCTCGACGATCACATCGCGCTGGCGGGTGGACTTGAGGCCCTTCGAGGCCAGGTACAACTTGAGCTCGTCCATCCGCCCTGAGGGTTCGCTGCTCACCGGGCGTACCTCTGGCGCCACGCTTCGCGCGCCTCGGGCGATTCGGCTGGGCCGAGGTCCGCGCCCGCGATCGCCACCAGCGACGCGTGGGCTTCGGCGCGCACCAGGGGATCTCCGTCTTCGAGCAGCGCCACCAGCGTCGGCGCGTACTGCGCCGCATCGCTCCGGTGGCGGGCCACCTCTGCGGCCAACACGCGCACGCGGGCATTGGGGTCGTGGAGCGAGTCAGCCAGGGACACCGAGCTCACCACCTGAACCGCGGTGCCGGCGAACAACAACCACAGGAACATCGCTTGTGAGGCGATCTGCAGGAAGGCCTTGAAGACGGAGTACTTGCCGCTGCGCACCAGGGCGACCCGGTACACCGTGAACCCGACGAAATAGGCGGCGAACACCCAGCGGGCGACGCGCAGCCAGGGCCCCAGGCGATCTCCGTTGGCCGTGGCGTAGAGCACGATGGCGGCCGAGGCGACGAGCAGGGCGAACAAGACCAGGGTCCACCACGGGCGGACCCTGACGTTGCCCACGGAAGGCTCAGTCACTGCCGGACTCTCTGTGGTTGGGTTTGACACGGCGCGCGTGTACTTATAGCCAACCCGCTCTAAAAAAGGCTCCGAAGCTCATGCACGCCTGGCAGCGCAAGCGACAACCTGACGAAGTTCCTGCGCCGGTCGCCATCGCCCTCTCTCATTTCTGTCGCGCCACCGGGGCCCCGGCGACCGCCGTCGCGGTGCGCGAAGCCTTGAGCGCGATTGACGAAAGTGACGACGCGCGGGTGCTGACGTTCATCGAGCGCGCTGAGCCCGATCGCCGGCTGGGCCCCATGGCGGTGGTGGACATCGCCACCGGCACGGACGAGGCGCTCGCCACCCAGCGGCACGCCGCCGGCTACTACGATCTCGCGCTGGAGTTGCTCCGCGCCAGCGCCCCGCCCCCGCCGCGGGCGAAACCCGAGCGCTCGCCGATTCCGGCGCCGGCGCCGACCCCGGTGGAACGCTCGACCTCGTCGGGAATGGAGGCCAGGGGCCGGCGCGGCGACAAGAAGGCGGCCAAAGCCCTGGCGGCGATCTCGGCGCGCATCGCCCCGAAGAAGCGAGCCCCCTCGCCCCCGGCCCCGCCGGCCCCGACGCCGCCGGAGCCCAGCCGCGTCGGGCCAGCCCACCTTCGCAAGCGCCCACCGCCCAAAGGTCGCTTCGTCGAGGTGAAGGCGCAGCGCCTCCCGTGGAGCTCACTCACCGGAGCCGAGGGGCGCGTGCTGGTGCGCGACTTGATCGAGCAGCACCGCAGCCGGTTCTCGGTCGCCCGAACGCTCCATGATCGGTTCGAGGCCCCGCCCGAAGGCCGCGCCACGGGCGAGGTGGTGCTCGCGCTGGCCCGCAGCCACCGGCTGGAGCGCGACCTGTTGAATAAAGAGCGGGCTGAATTGTTACAGGCCCTGTCCGCCGCAGCGGGAGACGTGCGAGGCGCCGCGAAGCTGATGGAGCTGTCGAACTTCGATTTTGATTCGATCGCCAGTCTGGCGGGGCTCGAGGAGCGGATTCCCAGGTTCTCCGCCGAACGGAAAAGTGCGCGCGATGCGCGCCCCACCCCCCTGCACCGCCGGAGGTAGCCATGCCCATCTATGAATACGTTTGCAGCAAGTGCGGCCACCAGATGGACGTGCTCCAGAAGGTCGACGAGAAGGCCCCGGTGACGTGCGACTCCTGCGGGGCGAAGAAGTCGCTCTCGAGGAAGGTGTCGGCGCCCAGCTTCGTCCTCAAGGGCGGCGGTTGGTACAAGGACCTGTACAGCTCGACCAAGAAGGACGGCGGGAGCAGCGAGAGCACCAGCGCGAGCACGTCTTCCTCCTCCAGCGCGAGCACGACCACGGCCCCGGCGGCCTCGAGCGCGCCAGCCGCGCCCGCCGCCAAGCCGAAGGTCAAAGGCAAGGGCGCCAGGAAATAGCCGGGCCGCTTCAAGCGTACGAAACTTCAGCCATGAAAACGCTCAGCCTGCTGGCGCTCCTCGTCGTCTCCGGTTGTGTCACCACCCACGTCACCGTGCCCCCCAACGTGCGGGCGCAACTCTCGCGTGAGCTGGTGGGCACCGAGCGCTTCCTCAAGCTCTCCTGCTACGCCACGCCCTTCTTCGGCGACGACACCAAGAAGCTGCTCACGGCGGTCCAACCTGACGAGGTGCGCCTGCTGGAGACGGTGGGTGGGCGCCCGATCAGTCCGGGCCCCAGCGAGCGCGTGCTGCCCGCGGGTGCGAGGGTTCGCATTCTCCAGGTCGAGTACCCGACGCCCGTGGCGGTCACGGGCCGCGTGCTCTTGACGCCCCGCGAGCGGGTCTGGGTCTACCTCGACGTGGAAGGCACGCCCAAAGGCTCGCCCCCCCTGGTGCTGGTGCTCGACCCGAAGATCAGCGACGAACGAGACTTCCGCGCGGCCCTCGACCGCTACCTGACCGCCGATGATCCGACGCCCACCCTGCTCACCTTCGGCGATCTGATTCGCGAGGCGGTGGCGAAGAAGAACGCCGTGCTGGACATGTCCGAAGAAGCCCTGGAAATGGCCTGGGGCTACCCCGAGTCGCGCGTGCTGACCTGGGAAGGCGACCGCAAGCGAGAGACGTGGACCTGGCCGGGCGCCAAACGGGTGGCGGTGCTGCTCGACGGCCGCGTCAAAGAACTCAAGTAGGCGCGCCGAACCAGGGTCGGCGGCGCTTCTTCTTTCGCGCTTCTTTTTCCTGCTGCTTGGCCTCACCGGGGCGCTGCATTCGGGGCAGCTCGCCCATCATCACCGGCCAGGTGGGCGCGGTCTTCAGCGCCTGCACCAGCTCTTTCTGGGTGTTGACGGGCGTACGGAAGAGCGTGGCGGCGAAGCCGATCTCGTCCAGGCTCTTCTTCGCGTCGCTCCCGGCCACGCCCTTGAGCTTCATCTCGAGCGCGGTCTCCAGGGCTGCTTCATTCGCGCCCGCGCGAACCCTGGGGTTGTAGACCTCGACCGCGCAGATCGTCTTCAGCGTACGCAGGTAGTCGAACGCGGCGTTGGGTGTCTCCCGATCGAAGGGGCGAGCGGCGACGATGGCCGCGCCCAGACCGTGGATCTTGGCCAGGCATTCGTCGGCGTTCCACGCCTTCTCCCGATTGCTCCCCCACAGCTGCACCGGCTCCGGGGCCCGCATTGGATCCTCGAAGAAGCACAGGTACTGCCCGCGGTCCGTGGCCAGCTCCAGCCCCACGAAGACCTTCAGCTTCGAATGGGCGGCGAGATCGATCAGCTCGTCGCACCCGTCCTGGGTGTTGGTCTCGGTGAACGCCACCCCGTCGAGCCCGTGGGACTCGGCGCGCTCCAGCACGTCCTTCGGCTTCAGGGTGCATTCACGGGACAGGTACGAGTGAACGTGAAGGTCGATCAACATGGCCGCCGCGTGTACCACAATCTTTTGACACCGCGGAAACCCGCGTGGGATAAGCGACGCATGTTCACCGGCGTCAAAGTGTTCTCGGCGACCAAAGCGAGAGAGCGCGAAGAGCTGAGCGAATCTGTGACCCGGTGGTTGAAGAGCAACCCCGACCTCCAGATCGTGGACAAGGTCGTGACTCAATCGAGC
>CAZFXD010000278.1:4380-6666 GCA_964522795.1 uncultured Myxococcaceae bacterium | reverse complement strand
GCCACATCTTCTACAAGCACCGCTACTACGGCTTCGACGACGCGCCCTACACCACCGCGCGCCTGCTCGAGATTCTGTCCCACGAGAAGGCGCCGCTCTCCGAGTTGTTGGCCGACGTGCCCGAGACGTTCGCCTCGCCTGAGCTCCGCGTGGACACGGTGGAAGAGGAGAAGTTCGCGCTGGTCTCGGCGTGCCGCGAGCGCCTGCGCCGCGCGGGCCACTCCATCATCGAAGTCGACGGCGTGCGCGTCACCTTCCCCGACGGGTGGGGACTGATTCGCGCGTCGAACACGCAGCCGCTCCTGGTCGTTCGCTACGAGGCGAAGACCAAGGCGCGCATGGCGGAGATTCAGAAGCTGGTCGACGACACCATCGCCGAGTGCCGGCGCGAAGTGGGCGCCTGAGCCTCGCCCTACGGGGGGTTGAGCACGCGCAACAGGTCGGGCGTGCGACACGTCTTGCTGACGAGCCGGAACAGGCTCGGCCCGCTCACGGTGACGGGAAAGACGGCGCGGGCGAACGTCTCATCAGGCGACACCTCGAGCGTTCCCACCGCGTCGCCCCACCGGGCATCGAGCATGGAGCCCAGGTGTTCGCCGCGGACCTCCACGGTCGACGCGCTCATCGAGAGCACTGAATAGTAGAGCGGCTCGGGCAGCGAATCGTCGCAGAGGAAAAAGCGGTTCTCGGTCCACGACTGGCCCCCGCGAGAATCTCGCAGCACGGTCCACAGCGACCCCTGTCGGTTCTCGGGCGCCGGTTCGTCTTTCGTCCCTGCCACGCCGAAGTAGGGAATCGTCTCGCTCCCGATTTTCAGCCGGTCGTCGGTGAACGAACCTGCGGTGGCGTAGAAGGCAGCGACCAGCACCTCGTCGCGCACCTCGAGCTGTGACGGCGTGTCGATGAGGTACGACTGGACCGCGCCCGGGCGGAGCGAAACCCGAAGGGCGGACTGCGTGCCAGGCGAGAGTTTGACCCGCTCCAGCGGCTTCAAGTCGGCCGCGTCCACGCCCACCAGGTCAATGCCCGGGTTCTGGTTGGGCGAGCTGGCCTCGCTCACCCGCAGCCGAAACATCGCCAGCACCGACGCGGTCTGCTTGGCGCGCACCCGCTCGAACACGGCCTTCAGCTCCTCCTGGCTCGCGGTGATGGCGACGGCCTCCCCCACCACGAGCGCGAGGACCTGCCCCACCACCCCCGCCTGCCGCCGCGCGTCGTCCGCGGGGAGAACGTTGAACAGGTTGGCAGGCGCGGTGTAGCGCGCGGCGTCGCCGAGGCCGATGAGGTGCACGCCCGGCGGGAGCTCGCCGTTGGTGCCGACGAACGTCGAGCCGTCTTGCAGGAGCGTGGTGTCGGCGCAGGCGCTGCGGTTCCTGCCGAAGGGGTCCGGATCGCACCCCACCCACACCGTGGTCCGCTCGCTCGGCGAATGTTTCGGGTCCACCACCAGCGCGGAGAGCGCGGCCGACGCACCCGGCCGAATCTCCGGCGGGTCGGCGCGAATTCCCAACACGCGCAAGCCTTCCACGCGCGACTCAGGGGCGAACGTCTCGCCGCACCCCAGCGCGAGCAGCGCCACGCCGATGGTCGCCAGCCGCGCGCTCACCACTCACCTCGAATGCCAATCGAAGGAATGACCGGCAGCCCGTAGATGTACTGCTCTTTGGTGTAGTCGAAGTTGTTGGCGACGCCTTCGACGTTCTGCTGGTTCGTCATGTTCTGCACGTCGAGATACAGCGAGAGCATCCACGACTGAAAGACGAAGCGCTTGTCCACGCGGGCGTCGAGTTGGAAGAAGGCCGGGAGCCGGCGGCTGTTCGGTTTCCCCTGGAGCGGGAAGTAGTAGTTGGCGTTGGCATCGTAGACGGCCCCCACGATGGGCGTGTCCAGCGGACCCGAGGCAAAGCGCATGCGCGCGCCGACGATGAAGTCGTACGGCAGCTTGTAGCTCGCCACCACAATCAGGTTGTGCGGCTGGTCGAAGGGCCCCAGCGAAAACTCGGTGCCGCCCAGATAGTCGCGCTCAGTCCGCGAGAGGCTGTAGGCAATCCACCCGAAGAAGCGGTCGGTGAGCGCGTGGCGAAGCAGCACCTCGAGGCCGTAGCTCCGGCCGAAGCCGATGCTGGTGTACTTGAGGTCGGTGACGTCGACGTCGGTCGAACCCGCGGGCGGCGCGATGGTGGCGCGGGCCTGGTCGAAGAACCGCTTGTGGTACCCCTGAATGTCGAGGCTGATGGCGGGTGAAATCTTCAGCTCGGTCCCCACCATGAAGTGGCCCGCACCTTC
>CAZFXD010000278.1:0-4280 GCA_964522795.1 uncultured Myxococcaceae bacterium | reverse complement strand
TGATGGCGGGTGAAATCTTCAGCTCGGTCCCCACCATGAAGTGGCCCGCACCTTCGGGCGCGAGGTCGGGGTTCCCGAACGTCTTGTTGAGCTGGCCGATGCGGTAGTCCGGGGGCTGATGGTAGAGGCCGGCGGCGGCCTTGAGCGTGAGCCAGTCGAGCGGCGAATAGAAGACGGCCAGGCGCGGGTCGGCCCAGGCCTTCTTCATCTGAGATTCGTAGTCCGCGCGAACGCCCGCCACGATGCGGAGCGAGTCGATGGGTCGATAGGTGGCTTCGACGTACGCCGCGGGCTCCACGCCGTAGGTGGTGGCGCGCTCATGGACGAGCTGGCGGGAGAAGTACGGGTCGGGAATCTGATTGAGCTTGAGCGGCGGCGGGCTCTGCGCGTCGAACACGTAGGGCACCACCAGGAGGTCGATGCCCGCGTTCACCTCCAGCGACTCGAACGGCGAGAACTCAAAGGTGGTGCGACTGGAGACCGGGTACAGCGCCGTCTTGAAGTAGAGGTCCGAGCCCAGCGAGAAGTCCGCGTTGTCGATGCCCAACGAGAGACGTTGCCGGAACCGCCCACCCGAGAACGCCGGCAGGTCGTACCCGAAGAGGAGCCGGTTGTAGTTGATGGCGGTCCCGAACTCTCCGCGCCCCTCGGGGTCCGCGGTGGGGTTGGGGAGCGCGAACTTCAGCTTGTCGTCCGACCCGAAGAAGGTGACGAAGAAGCGCTCGGCCGAGTCCTTCGGCTTCCACTCCAGCCGGGCCTGGTAGTCGTAGTAGCGCGGCGCCACGATGAAGTTGAGCGCGCGAGACGCATCGGGGGCGAACGTCTTCAGGGCCCAGGGGAGAACGACGTCGATGTAGCTGCGCCGGCCGCTGGCGGCGAAGCTCCAGTTCTCTGAAATCGGACCTTCCACCAGGGCCGAGGCGTCGACGATGTTGATGTCCGCATAGCCGTGGTACCCGCTGTGCGAGGGCGAGCGGGTCTGGGCGTTGACGATGCCGCCGATGTTGCGCCCGAAGTCGACGCCGAAGTTTCCAGGCAGGAACGCGAGGTCATCCAGGAGGTTCGAGTTGAACGTGGCGAAGAGGCCCCCGAAGTGGAAGAGGAGCGGCACCTGCGCCAGGTCCACGTAGGTCTTGCTGTCCCACGGCTTGCTCCCGCGGACGATGAGCAACCCCAGTGAGAACGGCGACCGCGCCACGCCCGGCAGGTTCTGCACCACCTTGAAGGCGTCCCCCTGCGTGCCGGGGATGAGGCGAATCTCCTCCTGGTGCAGGGTGGTGCTGGCGACTTCCTTCTTCTCTTTGTCCGCGCGGACCACCGCTTCGTATTTGCCGTAGAAGTTCTTCCGCACGAAGTACGTCGCCTCCACCCGCGTGCCGGGCGCGAAGGTCTCGGTGGTCTTGAAGGTGTCGTAACCGGGGGCGCTGACCCGAACCTGCTGCACGCCGGGCTCGACGGCCGGGAGCGAGACGTCGCCGTGTTCGTCGGTGACACCGGTGGCCGCGTTCTCGCCCGTGCCTACGGTGACGCTGGCGGTGGGGAGCACCTCGCGACTGCCGCGCTCCTTCACGTGAAGCAGAAACTCGGCTCTGGCGCCGGCGTCGGCAGCTCCCCCCGCGTCGGTCACCACGGTGGGCCGGAAGACGAACTGGTACGAGTAGACGATGCGGACCGCGGCGGGGACGTTGTCCACCTCCGCTGGGCTGAAGGTGAACTTGCGCACCGCCTCCAGCGCCGCGGCGTCGAACTCGGGGCCGGCGGTCTGCGTCACCCGGGCATCGAGGACGAGCCCGTCGGCGCCGACGTCGACCTCCATCACCACCGTGCCTTCCACGCCGGCATCGGCCAGGGACTCGGGGTACTTCGCCTCGACGAAAGAGACGAGCTCGGGCGCGCGCGTCAACACTCCGGTGGGAGCGCCGGCGTCGGGCGCGGCGGCGAGACACAGCTGAAGGGCGAGAGCGGCCAGCACTGCGCGGGCTCATTAACCAATTCGCGTCCCGCGTGCATGAGAACGTGTCGTCAGCCACCCCGGGGCGACCGGCTGCGGTGAGGTTCTCTGGAACGGCGCTGGGATCGCGCCTCGCGCTTCAGTACGAGGGCCCGATGGCACTCCGTCTTCGGCACCTTTTGGCACTGCTCTGCGCGGCGCTGACGCTGACCACCTGCTCGCGCGCATGGCACGCGACGTTCATCACCCCGGACGAGTTGGGCCAGAACGCCATCGACGCCGCGTTCATCAAGGTCCACCTCGACAACGGCAGCGTGGTGGTGCTCTCGCAATGGACCATTGATGAGTCGGGCATCAAAGGAACCGGCCGGCGCTACAACCTCGCCCGCTCGCTGGAGAGCGATGGGCCGCAGACCGTTGCGCGGCCTGAGGTGGCCCTCGTCGAAACCAACACCCCCGAGAAGTTCTTCCGCACGGGGTACATCGTGCTCGGCATCGTCACCGCCGCGAGCATCGCCACCACCATCGGGTGCGCCGCAGCCCCCAAAGCCTGCTTCGGGTCGTGCCCCACGTTCTACGTCGACGGCCGGGAAGCGCCGCTGGCCGAGGGGTTCTCCTCCGCCGTCGCGCGGGCACTGGAAGACACCGATGTCGACGCGCTCGGCGTCAGCTCACCCGGCGGCGCGTTCACCCTCACCATGCGCAACGAGGCGCAGGAGACCCACGCGGTCAAGAGCCTGGCGCTCCTGGCGGTGCCCGCGCCGAAGGACGCGACAGTGGTTCGAGTGGGCGATGGGTTCTGGGCCGCCACGCAGCGCATCGCCCCCTCGGCTTGCCGGGGAGCCGCTGGCGAATGCACTCAGGCGGTGGTCGCCGCCGACGACGCCGAGTACCACGCACCGACCGACCCCGATGACCTCGGAAAACGCGAACGGCTGGCCGTGAGTTTTCCAGCCTCGCGGGGACATCGCGGGCTGTTGATTCGCGCCCGGCACTCGCTGGTCAGCACCTACGTCTTCTACCAGCTGCTCGCGTACATGGGCTGGAGTGCGGGTGAGTTCCTGATGCGCCTCGAGCGAGGGGGCGAAGACGCCAGCGGGCTCTATCGGAAGCTGAGCGATGCGCTGGGGGCGATTGAGGTCGAGGTGAAGACCCCCGGGCGCGGCTGGGTGAAGGCGGGAAAGTTCTGGGAGGTGGGGCCCATCGCCAAAGAGACGCAGGTGGTCGCGCTCCCCGATGACGCGCCCGAGGCAAACCTGGAGGTGCGGGTCGCGCTCTCCCAGGGCGCGTGGAAGATTGATCAACTCGCCGTGGTCGAACTCGGCGCGAAGCTCGAGGCGACGCGCGTCAAGCCGGCGAGCATCACCAGCCGCGACGGGGTCGAGCGGGACGCGCTGGCAGCGCTGGGTGACCCCGCCAGACACTGGCTGACGTTTCCGGGCTCAGAATACGCGCTCCACTTCGACGTCCCGCGGGGGCCGCATGAGCTGTTTCTGGAGTCCCGCGGCTACTACTACGAGTGGATTCGCCGCGAGTGGCTGAGAGAGACCGACCCGTCGGCCGCGGTGGGCATGCTGCGAGACCCCGAAGGGGCACTCAAGCGCCTCGCCCGCGGGTTCAAATCGCTCGAGCCCGGCGTAGAGAACATCTTCCTCAACAGCCGCATGCGAGGGACGCCGTGACCCGCGCGCACGCGTGTCTCGCCGCGGGGGCGATGCTCGTCTCGGCGTGCAAGATGACGGAGCCGATCGAGCGGAGCAAGCACCTGGGCACGCGCGAGGAGAACGTCGATATCTCGCAGGTGCCCGTGCTTGGCTCCAACGTGGACATCGTGCAGACCTCCCCTCTGGCCGACGTGCACGGGGAGCTGCTGGCCGTCGACTCGAAGCATCTGTGGGTGATGAACGCTGGAGGGGCGACCCCGATTCACGTCGACGGCATTCGAGAGGCGCGCGTGCCCCGGTACGACGGACAGGCTGCCGTCGGCGGCGTCTGGACCGCCCTGGGAGCCATCTCAGGCATCAGCCACGGCTATTGGTTGCTGATCAGCGGACCCTTGTGGGGCGCCATCGGCGGCGCCTCTGCTGCCACCATGAGCGCCGGAGAGTCGGTCGCCAGGCCCGGAGGCTTCATGGCCCTCAAGCAGTACGCCCGCTTCCCGCAGGGGCTGCCGGCGGTGATGTGGCAGTGCGCGATTCATTCCTCGGACAACCAGGAGCGCGCGCCCGGCCCGGACGCCACCATGCCGCAACCCTCGGGCGCCGAACCACCGCTCTAGGGCAAGGCTGAGTTCGGAACGCGCTGAGCTACCGCGCGCAGACAGCGACCG
>CAZFXD010000277.1:2924-6686 GCA_964522795.1 uncultured Myxococcaceae bacterium | reverse complement strand
CTCAACGGTCTGTTGATTCTGGCGGGCCTGGCGGCCTTCGGCGCGACGCTGACCCTGCCGGGCATCGCCGGCTTCGTGCTCACGCTCGGAATCGCGGTTGACGCCAACGTGCTGATCAACGAGCGCGTGCGTGAAGAACTTCGTGAAGGCAAGTCGGCCCGAACGGCGGTGGACCAGGGGTACGAACGGGCCTTCTGGACCATCTTCGACGCGCACGTGACCACGCTGATCGCAGCCTTCATTCTGGTGGAGGTCGGCACCGGGCCGGTGCGCGGGTTTGCCACGTCGCTCATCGTCGGCTTGATTGCGTCGCTCTTCACTTCGATTGTGGTGACGCGCGTTATCACCACGTACTTGATTCACGGGCGCAACGCCCAGACCGTGTCGGTCTGAGGAGAGGTCACGATGCAACTCATCAAGCACAAGACGAACATCGACTTCATCGGCAAGCGTCGCCCGGCGCTGGTGGTCTCCACCGCGTTGAACCTGGCGATCATCGTGGGCATTCTGGTCTTCGGCTTCAACTACGGCGTCGACTTCGTCGGTGGAACGTTGGTCGAAATCAAGTTCCCCTACGACATTACGGCAGAGCAACTTCGCGACGCGGCGAAGAAGGGTGGCCTCAACGAGGCGCACGTGCAGGGCATCGGGTCCGCTGACGAGAACTCGTTCCTGGTTCGCCTCGGTGGTGTGACCCAGTTGACGGCCGAGAACGCCGCGGTGGCCGAGAAGGCCATTCGCGAAGTCGCCGATGTGCAGACGTTCCAGAAGCCGGACCTGGACAACGGCATTCTCCGATTTCGCAGCAAGAAAGACGTCGACGCAGACGCCGTGAAGAAGGCGGTGGAAGCGGCCGGGACGGGCGTCAAGCGGGTGGACAAGTCTCCCGCGGCGCAGTCCACCTTCGACTACGCGGTCTTCTCCGCCGGCATGTCGGAAAAGATTCAGGCGAACCTGAAGGCGGGTCTGGCCAAGCCGGAGTTCGAAGTTCGACGCGTCGACTACGTCGGTCCGCAGGTCGGTAAGCAGTTGCGCAACAAGGGCATCGTGGCGCTCCTGTACGCCCTGCTGGCCATTCTCGTGTACGTGGCGTTCCGGTTCGATTTCAAGTTCGGCCCGGGCGCGCTGGTGGCGATGATTCACGACGTGGTGATGGTCGCCGGCTACTTCCTGGTGACGCGTCGGGAGTTCAACCTCACGTCGATCGCCGTGCTCTTGACCGTTCTTGGTTACTCCATCAACGACACCATCGTGGTCTACGACCGAATTCGTGAAGAGATGGCGCGCTACAAAGGCAAGCCGCTGCCCGAAATCATCAACATCGCCGTGAACGAGACGCTGGCCCGCACGATTCTGACTTCTGGCGTGACGGCCTTCTCACTGGTGGGCTTACTCATCTTCGGCGTGGGCGAAATCTTCGACTTCGCAGCCGCGATGCTGGTGGGCATCGTGGTTGGCACGTATTCGTCGATCTACATCGCCAGCCCGCTCACCATCTGGCTCGACGAACGCCAGGCGGCAAAGGACCGCGCCGCGCGCGGCTTGAAGCCCAAAGTCGCTTAGCCGTCGCCTGGCGCGCCGGAGCCGGCCGCCAGTTGATACGTGGCGCTCTCGCGTCCGGAGCCCCACGCACATCGCTGGAATTCGACGATGCGCGCCCCGCCCGCGTCCGCGCAGTGGTTGCGCTCTGGCTCCGCTAACCGCGTTTTCGCTTTCGTTTCGTCGGCTCGCCCCGAGCAGTCGCCGCCACTGGGGCGAAGAGCGGCAGTCCCACTGGGCCCTCGGCAGCGATGGTGTTGGGAGTCCCCCAGCGGGTGAAGCTCCACCACACGGCGGCGACGGCGATGAGCGAGGTAACGCTCATGGCGAAGTACTGCTCGTCTTCCCAGCCGGACATGCCGGCGAACGGGGTGAGGTGGATGATCTGCGTCACCGCGGCCATCATCAAGAGCAGCAGACCTGCTTCACGGCGCCGTTCGTAGAGCGCGGCCATGCCCATGAAGAAGCAGTAGTAATAGCAGGTGAGCTCGGCCCCGAAGACGATGAACCCGATGCCGAGCGAGGCGCTCACCCACAACGGTGGCTTGTCGTCGCGGATGGCGAAGTACAGCAGCGCGATTCCCGCCAACAGCAACAGGGCGAACAACGGCTTGAGCTCGCGAAAACTCTCGAGCCGCGTTGATTTCCATTTGGCCCAAGCGTCGATCTGCTTCCCGTCGCGCATGACCTGGCCGATGGTGGAGAAGCGATAGGAGAGCACGGTGCGCAGGCCCATGTGGTTGGTCAGCGGCGTGGCGGCGTGCTTCTGGGTGTTGGCCGCGAACTTCGCCCACGTCTCCGCCCCGCCGACGAAGGTGAAGGAGAGGGCGAGGAGCGCCGCGGTGCCGACAATTCCGCCCAGCACGAAGCGCTTGAACGCCGGTTCGAGCTGGCGATTGACCCGGAGGTACTCGATGCCGGCCAGCAGGGGCCCCACCACCATCAGGCCCGGGAACAACCGCAACAGCGTGGCGTACGACAGCGACGCGCCCGCCAGGAACGGGCGGTCTTTCTTCAACAAGCAGACGGTGGCGACTGTGTAGAAGAGCCAGTCATGGCGGAGGTAGGCGCCGCCCGTCCAGTAGTAGCGATTGGGGAAGTTCGTGCCCAGCATCAACAGCCCCAGGGCGAATCCGCGCCAGCCGAACGCCCAGAGCATGGCGAGCGCCGCGGCCAGGAGGTACAGCGGGTCGATCAGGTTGAGCGCAGTGACCTGATTGAGCGTGGCGGGCCCCAGGTTGGTGAGCGCTTTGCCGAGCAGGGTCCAGACCGGCGTGGCGTTGTACCCATGGTCGTGGTGCACCTGGACCCAGCGGTCAGGCGCCACGCGGCCTCGAAAGAACGCGACGTCTTTCTTGAAGGCGGCCCACCGCTCCGGAGTGAAGTGACTGGTGCAGATGTCCGGGTGGGCGAGCAGGTTGGTCACCCGCACCATGACGTTGGTGCGCAGGTCGGTCACCACGCGGTCGTCGACGCCCTTCACGCCGTCTTCTTTGTCGGCCACGACGGCGCAGTCGTAGAGCAGGTCGTAGTTGAGCTCGGAGAAGTACTTGGAGCCCATGTAGTAGTGGTACGTATCCCAGACGTGGATGAAGTTTGAGAAGTGGAGGCGCGCGAAGTTGCAGTAGGCGAGCCCGCCAATCACTCCGAGCACCACCAGCATGCGGTCGCGAGATTTCTGCTCGAACAGGGGCGTGCCGGTCTGGGCCAGGCGGTACCCCCAGAAGAGCAGCCCGAACGCGCCCAGGGCGAGCCCCATTTGAAGGCGGTTGACCGTGTCGTCGTTCGGGGCCTGGTTGAGCCAGATGTTTCCGACGATCACGGCACCGAGCAGGCCGAGCCACATCCAGAACACGGGGCTCTCGTCGGAGCCAGGTTTGGTCGCTTCGGCTTTCTTCACCGCGGCGCACTGTACGGAAATTGGCGTGAATGCAAAGCACCACGGCGCGCAGCGTTGCAGCGCGGTGTCCACGCGACGCGGTTCCACTTGACCTCGAGGCCTCGTTGTAGAGACTGCGCCGCGATGAAAAATCTCCTCCTGGCGCTCTCGGTGGCGCTCCTCTCCTGCGCGGGCAACTCGGTGACGGCGTTTTCGCCCGGCCTCGAACCGCTGGAGGAGAACACGGCGGCGTTCCCCACCGGGACCGCCCAGGACCCGTATCCCGAGAAGGTGAACGACACCACCGGGCATCTCGCCGGCGACGCGCTGATCCAGGGCGTGGC
>CAZFXD010000277.1:0-2914 GCA_964522795.1 uncultured Myxococcaceae bacterium | reverse complement strand
CTGGGTTCATACGCGCGGCTACATCAAGGCGCCCATCGAGAAGGCGTGGCTGGCGTTGCGAAACCCCGAGGTGGTGGTGGACCGGCGCGAAGTGACCTCCTGGACCACCGAGCTGGGGGTTGACCCCACTGCGCTCGACAGCAGCGTCATTCACAACACGGTGATTTCGGTCGCGGTGGTGATGTTCGACATCTCGTGGCGGCACGGTCTGGCGAAGGGCACCGAGAAGGCGCCCGAGGTCACCGCGGCACGGTGGCAGAAGACGGCCGGCACCGACTACATCGAGTTGATTGAGGGCTCGGTGGTGCTGTCAAAAGTAGACGCCAACACCACCAGCATCGAAGTGGTGGAGCACCTCAAGGCGTTCACCCGCGACTTCAACACGGCCAAGCGGTACGTGCGTGACATGTACAACGCCGTGGTCGCTCAATCGAAAGACCAGCCACTCCCCGTCGTGAAGTAGTCCGCCGGCGCTCGCGGGTCAGCGGACGCAGCCGATGCGGCTGGAGTGAACGGCGATCTCATCCATCCACAGCTCGAACGTCTGCGTCGACGCCTGGTACTCGGCCCACCCCAGCCAGAGGTTGTTGAACTGGGGCAGGATGAACGGGTTGGAGTTGACGGGCATCGTGTTGGAGGTGGTGTGGAGCGAAGGGTGCTCGACTGCGTCCCACCAGAAGCGGGTCTCGTTCGTGCTGCCCTGATGCAGCCACTCGATGCACATCCACTCGTTGAGCGGAACCGCGCGGGGGTTCCCGGGTGGGTCGGCGTCAGAGATCGTCCAATCGCCCGTGCCGGTGGTCTGCGTGCGGTTGTCGGTGCCCACGCCGAAGAGCTGCTTGGCGCTGGGGTTGGTGGGGCGTTGACCCGAGACGCGAATCTCTCCATCCACGACGGAGCCGGCCGCCGCGATGATGGTCCAGTGCGCGTACCCCATGGGGGTCGCCGGAAGTGAGATGAACTTCACGAACACGCGTCCGTAGTAGGTGTTGTTCTTGGCCGGAAACGTCTTGGTCTCTTTGATGTAGGCCGAGCCGTTGCCGACGCGGGTGATGTGCAGCGCGTAGTTGCCGCGGGCGTGCTCGGCGGTCCCGACCGCGACCGCGCTGCCACCCGTCACAGTCCAGATGGACGGGTTGATGGCGCCGGTCTCGAAGTTCTCGCACAAGAGGAACCCCGCGTCGGCGCAGCGGGTGGCGCCGAAGAACAGCGCGCGGTCGGTCGACAGCGGGTCGCCGGCATCGCCGCCGCCCGCGTCCAGGGAACCCGCATCAGGTTTCCCGGCGTCGCCCTTGCCGGCGTCGGGGGCTCCGCTGTCCAGCGCCCCGGCGTCGAGCGTCCCCGCGTCGGGGGGGCCCGCGTCGACCACGCCCGCGTCCACGGCTCCGGAATCGCTTGGCGCGCCGCTGTCGTTCTCGCCCGCGTCGGTTCCGACTGCATCGTTGGAGCAACCGGCGAATGCCAGAGCGAGGATGAGAAGCGCGCATCGCATCGTGAAGCTCACATGCTAGCTCAATCGACGTGCGGCGGTGTGGCGCGGCGCGGTCCGTGACGAGCGGTTCCGCGCACATCGCGCGCTCGACCGGAGCGTGGCGCAAAGCGTGCGCTGGGTTCAGGGGCCCTCACGGGGGCACCTCGCCGGTTCACAGGCCCGCAGATTGCTTCAAGGGAGCGGAGGCATCGATGGGGTCCAAACACATGAAACGGCAACGAGCATCAGTGCGCTGGGTGTACCGGTTGGATGAACTCAAGGCGGTTCAGCGCCGGTATCGCGACTGGGGCGACATCAAGGGGCTGCTGGGGGGCAAAGGGGCCAACCTGGCCGAAATGGCGCGGATTGGGTTGCCCGTGCCGCCGGGCTTCACCATCACGACGGACGCGTGCCGCGCCTTCATGAAGACGAGCGAGTTTCCCCGAGGCATGTGGGAGGAAGTTCTCCAGGCCGTGCGCGACATCGAGGTGTCGACGGGGAAGAAGTTCGGCGACCCCGAACGGCCGCTGCTGGTGTCGTGCCGGTCCGGGGCCAAGTTCTCCATGCCGGGCATGATGGACACGGTGCTCAACATCGGCCTCAACCGGCGCACGACCGAGGGCATGGCGGTTCAGTCGGGCGACGCTCGGTTTGCCTGGGACTCCTACCGCCGATTGATCCAGATGTTCGGGGCGGTGGTGCTCGGGGTGGAGGACGACGCCTTCGAGTCGGTGCTCACCTCATACCGTGCGCGGCGAAACGTGGAGAACGACGCGGCCCTCCCGGCAGACGACCTTCGGGAGATCGCCGAGGCGTTTCTGGCGATCGTGGCCGAGAAGTCTGGTCGCCCGTTCCCCGAGGACCCCCTGGAGCAGTTGAGAGCGGCGACGGCGGCAGTCTTCCGCTCGTGGTCAGGCAAGCGCGCGGCCGACTATCGGAAGGCGGCGGGCATTCCCGACGATCTCGGCACCGCCGTGAACATCGTGACCATGGTGTTCGGCAACCTGGGCGAGGGTTCCGCGACCGGGGTGGCCACCACGCGCAACGTGTCGACCGGTGAGAACCAACTCGAAGGGGACTACCTGTTGAACGCCCAGGGCGAAGACGTGGTGGCCGGCACCAGGCCGACGCGACCCATCGCTGAGCTGGGCCAGGACCTCCCCAAGGCCTTCGCGCAGCTGCGAAAGATCGCGGCCCAGTTGGAGCGGCACTACCGCGACGTGCAGGACATCGAGTTCACCATTGAGCGCGGCACCCTGTGGATGCTGCAGACCCGCGATGCCAAACGAACGGCCCGAGCGGCCGTCCGGATCGCGGTCGACCTGGTGGCGAGCAAGCTCATTACGCGCGACGAGGCGATCGCACGCGTGCGACCCGAGCACGTCGACATGTTCCTTCACCCGCAGCTCGACCCCGCGGCCGTGAAGAAGGCCAAGGCAGAAG
>CAZFXD010000276.1:0-6694 GCA_964522795.1 uncultured Myxococcaceae bacterium | reverse complement strand
AGGTCATCGCCATGGCGCTGACCTATTCGCAGGGCAAGGCGATCATCAATTCGGTCAACCTGGAAGATGGCGAAGAGCGGTTCGAGAAGGTGGTGCCGCTGGCCAAAGCGTTCGGCGCTGCGCTGGTGGTGGGGTGCATCGACGAGGTCGGCATGGCCGTGCCGCACGCGCGCAAGCTCGCGGTGGCCGAGAAGTCCTACCAGCTGCTCACCGAGAAGTACGGCATCGCGCCCGAAGACATCTACTTCGATCCGTTGGTGTTCCCCTGTGCGTCGGGTGACGTCCAGTACACCGGGAGCGCGGTGGAGACCATCGAGGGGGTGCGCGCCATCAAGCAGCGCTTCCCCCGCTGCAAGACCGTGCTCGGAATCTCAAACGTCTCGTTCGGCCTGCCGGGCGCAGGGCGCGAGGTGTTGAACTCGGTCTTTCTGTACCACTGCGTACAGGCCGGCCTCGATGCGGCCCTGGTGAACTCGGAGAAGCTCGAGCGCTATCCGAACATTCCTGAAGAAGAGCGAAAGCTGTGCGAGGACCTGATCTTCAACCGAGGCGCTGACCCGATTACGCCCTTCGCCGCCCACTTTCGAAACCGGGCGCCGAAAGAGAAGATCACCTCGGCCCTGCCGCTGGACGAGCGGCTCAAGCGATACATCATCGAGGGCTCACGGGACGGGCTGCTGGCAGACCTGGACCTGAAGCTCAAAGAAGCGAAGCCGCTCGACATCATCAACGGCGCGCTGATGGCCGGCATGGACGAAGTGGGGCGCCTGTTCGGGAAGAACGAGCTGATCGTGGCGGAGGTGCTCCAGAGCGCCGAGGCGATGAAGGCGGCGGTGAACCACCTCGAGCCGCACATGGACAAGACCACCACCGCGTCGCGCGGGAAGATTGTGCTCGCGACGGTGAAGGGCGACGTCCACGACATCGGCAAGAACCTGGTGGAGATCATCCTCGCCAACAACGGTTTCGAGGTGGTGAACCTCGGCATCAAGGTGCCGCCGCAGGTGCTGGTGGAAGCCGTGAAAGAGCACAAACCCGACATCATTGGGCTGTCGGGGCTCCTGGTGAAGAGCGCCCATCAGATGGTGTCGACCGCGGAGGACCTGACCCGCGCCGGCGTCTCCACGCCCATGTTGGTGGGCGGCGCGGCGCTCTCGCGCAACTTCGTGGATAAGTCGATCGCCCCGGCCTACGGCGAGGGCACGGTGGCGTACGCCAACGACGCCATGTCTGGGCTGGAACTGGCCAAGCAGATGGTCGACGCGCCGTTGTTCGAGAAGCTGAAGGCGGACCTGGCGGCTCGCCGCAAGATCCTCGCCGAGGAGATCAAGGCGCGCCCGGCACCGGTGGCCGCCGCCCCGCGTCGGTCGAAGGAAATTCCCATTCTGGCGCAGCTGCCGTCCGCGCCCGATTTCGACCGCCACATCGTCACCACCACGCCGCTCGATCACATCTGGCGCTTCATCAACCCCGTGATGCTCTTTGGCCGCCACCTGGGGATTAAGGGCTCTGCCGCCCGCCTGTTGGGCACACCGGAGGAGAAGAAGCTGGCCGAGACGCCGGACGGTCAGAAGGCGCTCCAGCTCAAGGAAGTCATCGACGGGCTCAAACAGGTGGCCAAGGGCGGGGCGATTCACCCGCGCGCGGTGTTCCAGTTCTTCAGGGCGTCATCGAACGGCAACACGGTGAGTCTGCACGACGGTCGAACGGGCGAGACGCGAACCTCGTTCGAGTTCCTCCGCCAGGCGCAGGGAGAGTCGCTCTGCCTCGCCGACTTCGTGCGCCCGGGCGCCGCGGGCCTCCCCGAGGACACGGTCTGCTTGTTCGTCACCACCGCGGGTGAGGGCATTCGCGAGCTGGCGGAGACGTACAAGAAGCAGGGCGACTTTCTGAAGATGCACGCGGTGCAGGCCCTGGCCCTCGAGACGGCTGAAGGGTACGCCGAGCTGATTCACTCGCAGATTCGGAGCATGTGGGGGTTCCCCGACGCCCCGAACCTCACCATGCTGGAGCGCTTCCGCGCCGAGTACCGGGGCAAGCGCTACTCCTTCGGTTACCCGGCCTGTCCGCGCCTGGAAGATCAGGAGAAGCTCTTCGCCGTGCTGCGCCCCGAGGAGATCGGCGTGCACTTGACCGATGGGTGCATGATGGAACCCGAAGCGTCGGTCTCCGCGATCGTCTTTCACCACCCGGCCGCGCACTACTTCGCCGTGCAGTGAGCCCGCCTACGCGGGGTGCACGGGCGACTTCAGCTCGGCGTGAGGCCGCGCGATCAGCTCCGCCGCTTTCAAGCGAGGCAGGCCCACCGCGGCGCTGGCCGCTTCCAGGGCGGCCTCCACGTCGGCCTGCGTGCCCGAGAGCGTGAACCAGCCTTTCCCGCCGATGCCGCGGGCCAGGTGAAGGTGCGTGAGGGTCACCGCGGCGCGCTTGAGGGCCACGTCGGCGCCCAGCAGCGCGGATGACACGGTGTGGGTCTCGAACAACCCCAGGGCTTCGGAGGTGCCCCCGGCCACGGGCGCCGCGCCGGCGAGCAGACGTCGCACCGGCTCTGAGAGCTGCGGGAGGTACAGGCTGTCGATGAGGGAACTCCCCGCCACGGCCACGCCTTCACGGAACGACTCGTCCACCTCGGCGACGGGTCCAGAGAACACGATGATGTACTTCCCCGGCGAGACGGATTCGGTCGAGCCGACGACGATCCGCGCCTTCTTGAGCAGCGCGTCGGTGACCACCACGCCTTTGGCGAGCGACTCCAGCTCCAGCACGCCCACGGCCGGCCCCGGAATGCGAATCGCTCCGGGGGTAGGGAGGTCAGGCGCCATCGGTCGCTAGACGATGCGGAACGAGTCTTTGAGGGTGCAGCGCCGCTCGCGCGTGAAGCTGACGGCCGTGGTCAGCCCTTCTCCCGTGGGAGAGGCGATGGTGAACGAGGTGTACCCTTCGCCCGTCATGCCCAGGCCCGCGAACGACGGCCCGTTCTTGACGAAGATCGACGTGTTGACCGCCTTGGCCATTTCCGACAGGTGATCGATGTTGGTGGAGTGCATGGTGGCCGTGTGGCCAAAGCCGTGCTCGGCCTGCACCGCGGCGGCGATACAGTCTTCCACGGTCTTCTGGCGCGAGAGCCCGATCACCGGCATCAGCAATTCGGCCTGGACGAATGGGTGCATGGCGTCGACTTCGGCGAACAGCAGCCGCGTGCCCGAGGGGACGCGAAGGCCCGCCGCGTCCGCGATCTTGGTCGCGTCTTTGCCGACCCAATCGCGCGCGGGGTGACCATCGTCCACCACCAGCTTCTCCAGACGCGCAATCGCCGGGCCGGTGACTTCGAAGGCGCCGTGCTTCTGCATCTCGGTCTTGAGCGCGTCGGCCACGTCGGACATCACGAAGATTTCCTTCTCCACGATGCACACGATGTTGTTGTCGAGCGACGCGCCGTCGACGATGTCTTTGGCCGCCTTGTCGATGTGCGCCGTGTTGTCGACCACCGCCGGGGGATTGCCCGGGCCCGCCGCGATGGCGCGCTTGCCGCTGTTCATGGCGGCCTTGACCACGGCCGGACCGCCCGTCACCACGATCAACCGGATGCCCTTGGCCTTCATCAACGCGCCCGCTGACTCGATGCTCGGTTCGGCGATGCCGCAGATGAGGTTCTTGGGGCCACCCCCGCTCACGATCGCTTCGTTGAGCAGGCTGATGAAGTGCGCGCACACCCGCTTGGCGCTGGGGTGCACGTTGAACACCACCGCGTTGCCGCCCGAGACCATGCCGATGCCGTTGTTGATGATCGTCTCAGTCGGGTTGGTGGAGGGGGAGATGGAGCCGATCACGCCGAACGGCGCGCGCTCGGTCAGCATCAGCCCGAAGTCTCCCGAATACGCGTGCGGGCGGAGGATCTCCGGCCCCGGGGTCTTGTTGGCGCACAAGAGGTTCTTCTGAATCTTGTCTTTGACGTTGCCGAGCTTGGTCTCTTCCACCGCCATCGCCGAGAGCTCGGGGGCGTGCTTGCGGGTCATCTCCCGCATCGCCGCCACCACCGTGAACCGTGTCTCCAGCGGAGCGCGGATCCACGTCTGCTGCGCCACGGCGGCGGCCGCCACGGCGGAATCGATGTCGTCAAAAATTCCCGCGCGGGCCGAGTGAACGGCGGGCGCGCGGCCGCCGCCACTGGCGGGAGCGGCCGAGGGGGCAATCAGGTCTTTCGACAGCCGCGCCACCACCTGCTCGACGATGGCGTTGATCTGCGAGTCGTTCATCGTTCAGCCCCCGAGTGGGTGTGGCCGGGCATGGCTCACTACTCTTTGGTGTATTTGAGCGCGCCGGACACTTCGAGCGTGTCCACGATGGCCATGATGGTGGCGTCTACCGGGCGCTCCTTGGTCGCTTCCGTCTGCCGGGCCGACGAGCCCGAGGCGTACAACACCACTTCGCCCACGCCGGCGCCCACGGCATCCACCGCCACCACCAGGGTGGTGGTCGGCTTCATGTCGAGGTCCACACCGCGCACGACGAGAAACTTCGACCCGTCGAGCGTCGGTTCTTTTTTCGTCGAGACCACAGTCCCGACGACGCGGCCGAGCAGCATGTACGCCTCGCGATCTTACGTGTGGCCGAGTTCGGCTTTGGCCTGACCCGCGCGGCCCAGTGGGAGCACGAGGTCGATGTTGATGTGCGGGCGCGGAATGACGTGCACCGAGACGAGCTCGCCGACGCGCTCAGCGCCGCGTGCACCGGCTTCGGTGGCCGCCTTCACCGCCGCGACGTCGCCGCGCACGATGCAGGTCACGTAGCCGCCGCCGATCTTCTCGTAGCCGACCAGCTCAACCTTCGCGGCCTTCACCATCGCGTCGGAGGCTTCGACCATTCCCACGAAACCCTTCGTTTCAATCATCCCAAGCGCTTCAGCCATGTCTGTTCGTCCTTTGGAGCGTGATGCGTGGTGTGACTACTTGTCTTTGAATGCAGCGGGCTCTTTGCCCGAGACGGCCTTGATCGCGGCGATGGCCGCTTGTGACGCAGCGTCGATTTCAGCTTCGCTGCCGCAGAGGTAGAGGCGGCCGAAGGCGCCGAACGGCATCACGTCCACCAGGCGAACGTTGGCGGCCTTCTCGGCTTCGTTCGCGGCGAGGGCGGCGTAGGCCGCCGGTTCGCACTCCATGATGAACAGCGACTGGCCCGGCTCGATCATCGAACCGAAGCGGATCTTGTCGAGAATCATCGCGTGCATCGGCTCGATGGAGCGAATGATGGTGTTCGACACGAGTTTCGGCTTCAGGCGATCGCCTTCAGACACGCCGATGTGTTTGAGAATCGACTCGCCGGCGCTGCGCACCTCGCCTTTGTCCTCGCTGTGCACTTCCAGCATGCCGTAGGCGCGCTCGACGACCAGCGTGGCGGGTTGCACCTTGGTCTGCTTGAGCGCGACGTCAATCAGCCCGTGAATCGCCATGCCCGGCGCGATTTCGACGAAGAGCGACGCCACGTACGGCACGGGGAAGTACCCGCGGCAGGTGGTGCAGATGTGCGCCGCGAGTTGCGGCTGCAGCGAATCGAGGAATACGTACGTCCGAAGCGACGTGGCCAAAAAAGTCGACCTCCAGGGGAACGACGAGGCGACGTGTTTGTAGAACCCACGGCGGGCGTTGACAAGCACTCGTTGCGGGCGCACATGACGTTTTGTGAGCGGATTCATCGACTTGCACCTGCACCTGTTGCCCGGCGTCGACGACGGCGCCCGCACCATTGAGGACTCGCTGGCCATGGCCCGGGCGCTCCTCGCCCTCGGGTTCACCGATGCCGCGCCCAGCCCGCACAATCGCCAGGAGTACGCCTCCAAGAAGCCGACCGACGCCGTGCTGGCCTCGACGCGAGACGCACTGGCGGCCAACAACCTCTCGCTGGCGCTGCACCCCAACGCCGAGAACTTCTTCCTCGACCCGGACCTCTTCGACGCAGCCTCTGGCGGATCGCCCCGTCGCGTGGGGGCCGCGGGCGCCTACTTCCTCGTGGAAGCGCCCTACACGGCGACCTTGCCCTCGCTGATGGACGTGATCTTCCGCCTGAAGGTGAAGGGCGTGACGCCGCTCATCGCGCACCCCGAGCGGTGTCTGGAGTTCGAGCGGCCCGGACGCGCGAAAGATGTGGTGGCGGCGGGCGCCGTCCTGCAGATGGACGTGGCGGCCCTCACGGGGCGGTATGGGTCGACGGCCAAGAAGCTCTCGCGCGAGTTCTTGAGCGCGGGGCTGTACGGCGTCGCCGCGACTGACATGCACGGCCCGACGGGGGCCGAGGCCTGGGTGGGCGCAGCGATGGAAGAGCTGCGAAAACGGGCCGGGGACGCCGCGCTCAAGCGCCTCTTCTCCGAAAACCCCGGCCGGATTCTGCGCGGCGAGCCGATCATCACCTGAGCAAAGACTGCTCCCGTTCGGTGGAGCGGCTGCTATACCCGCCCAACCTGTGAAGAAAGCGATCCAGCTCCTCGGGAGTCTCGCCGTCACCGCGTTCTTCATGTGGTGGACCTTTAAGGACACGCGCTGGCCTGAGATGTGGGCCTCGCTCAAAGAGGCCGACTATCTCTGGTTCATTCCATACTTCGGGCTGCTGACGCTGGTGCATGTCTGCCGCACCTTGAGGTGGGGCCACCTGCTCGCCGGCATGGAGCGCATTCCGTTCAAGAAGCTGAACGAAGCGGCCG
>CAZFXD010000275.1:0-6707 GCA_964522795.1 uncultured Myxococcaceae bacterium | reverse complement strand
GCGCAGGAGATCGTGCAGGCCGTGAAGAACGAGTGCGGGCACCTGCCGCCGACCGCGCAGCGCCCGGTGATCCTCACCTCGATGGACATCCGCCGCTACGTGCGCAAGCTGCTCGAGTACGAGTTCAACCCGCCGTTCTCGGTGGTGAGCTACCAGGAGCTGTCGCCTGAGCTGAACATTCAGCCGGTGGCGCGCATCGCGGTTCGGTAGCCCGGGCCCAGGAGGGCCGCGCGCCTACGCGCCGACCAGCAAGAGCACGATAAAGGCGATGGCGAGAATTCCCACCACGCCGACCACCACGAAGAAGGCGAGCGACTGCGCTGACATCAGGTTCGCCTTCGGGGGAGCGGCGGGCGCCTCATCCTCTTCGGGGGCCTCTTCGTCCTCGCCCTCGCCGTCGCCTTCCTCGGACTCGCCTGCGCCGTCGTCGCCCTCCACGGCGGCGTTCTCAGACGACGGAGGGTTCTCGGCGGCGGCCGCGGCTTCTTCCGCGGCGGCGAGCTCGGCGGCCTTGGCCTCTTCCATGGCCTGAAGCTCTTTGCCCTCGGTGATGGCCGTCGCTTCGCCCTTGGGCTTCTCGAGCACCACCGGGGCTTCGCGCACCTCGGTGGGGTCGATGTAGAGCATGCGGACGTTGCCCACCTCGACCTCGTCCCGGTCTTTCAAGGTGACCTGGGTAGCCCGCTTCTTGTTCACGCGAATGCCGTTCCGGCTGCCGAGATCTTCGATGTGGGTGCCCGACCAGTCGCGGCGGACCTTGGCGTGGCGCCTGGAGACGAGGTCGTCGTTGAGGATGATGTCCGCGCTCTCATCGCGGCCGAAGGTGATCTCCTGGGCGTCGGCGATCTCGATCCGCTCGCCTTCCTTCGGCCCGTTCATGATGCGGAAGTACGGCAGCTCGCGGCCGGCGGTCAGCCCCTTCATCACGTCTTTGACGACCTTCCGGGCGACGGCCTGGGTGCCGTCGTGAGCCGGGTTGCCCTCGGTCACGCGATCAAAGGTGATGTCGAATTGCCCGATACTGATGGTCTCGCCGTTGCGGAGCAGCTGCTTCTCGTTCTTGGGCACCTTCTTGCCGCCCACCAGCGTGCCGTAGGCGCTGCCCAGATCTTCGATGAAGTAGAGCGAGCCATCCTTGCTGATCTTCGCGTGCTGCCGCGAGACCGCCTGTTGGTTGAGGACGACGTTGCAGCTCTTGTCTCGGCCGAGCGTGATCTCAGACTCCTCGAGAATCACCTCCGAGGGTCCCTCGGCGCCACTTTCCGTACCGCGTGATTTAACGCTGAGACGTACGCCCATGTCGGCCGGCTACGATGCGTACGCTACTCGTTGAACTTCGCCAAATACTTCTCGCAGCGCTCGTACTCTTTGGGGAACTCCTGCGCGTCGGCGTGGCGGGTGAAGTCTTTGCATTCGCGCTGGGCGTCCCGGTCGCGGCGGTCGTCCACGTAGATCTCGAAGAGCCCGAAGTGGCAGGGGGCGAACTTGGGATCGAGCTTGGTGCACTTCTTATAGGCCCGCTCTTCTTTGTCGCGCAGCCCGAGCTGCTTGGCGTTGAGCGCGAGCGCGTACTGGCCGGCGGCCGTCTTCTCGTCGCCCTGAACTCGCTCCTTCTCTTTGAACCCGGGGTCCGCCAGGCCCTTCTTGCGGTTGGCGATGGCGAGGTTGTTGCGGCACTGGGCCTGATTGCCCTTGGCTTCGATGCACGAGGTGTAGGCTTCGGCTGCCTCGGTGAAGAGCCCCAGCTCCATGTAGGCGTTGCCGAGCGCGAGGTACGCGTCGGAGTACGCCGCGTCGAGCTCGACCGCCTTCTTGAGCTGCGTCACCGCGTCTTCGAACTTCTTCTCCTCGATGAAGATCTGCCCCAGCTGGGCATACGGCTCGGACAGGTTGGGGTTGACCGCGATGAGGGTGCGCAGCTCTTTCTTGGCCTTCTCCCACTCCTTCATGGCCATGAAGGTGATGCCCAGGTTGTAGCGGGCGGCGGTGTAGTCGGGGTTCACCTTGAGGGCGCGCTGGAAGTTGTCATGGGCTTTCCCGTACGCCTTCTCCTGCGTCAGGTAGACGTGCCCCAGGTTGTTGTACGCCTGTGCCTGCTCGTTGTTGTACCGGAGCGCCTTGATGAAGAACTCCTTGCCCCGGTCGTACTGCTCCCGTTTGACGGCGATCAGGCCCTTGTTGACCCAGAGGTCGGCGAAGGTGGGTGAGAACTGCAGGCCGAGATCGCACTGGACCTCGGCGCTCACCAGGTCGCCCTCGTTGATGTAACGGGCGCACAGGTCTGAGGCCTCCAGCGCACGTTTGTGAGGCGGTGGGGCGGCGAGGCATCCCCAGAGCACGAGCGGCACGAGGAGGGTGAGGGTGCGTTTGGCGATCAAGCGTGAGGCTCCTTAAGAATTCTCGCTGGGTGGGAAACTTAGTTGTTTTTCGAGCTGCATCGCGACCCTTTCGTGAGGCCGCAGTCGGGGTACGATGGCCCCATGCCCTCGATTCTCCGATTGAGCGTCGTCTCTCTGGCGCTGTGGTTCGCGACGCCCGCGCAGGCACAGTATTCGAATTGGAGCCTGGGCCTGGGCGTCGGGCCGATGAAAATCTCGGCCGATCAGGAGCCCATTCAATGGGCGATTCCCATCTCGCTCCAGGGGACCTTCTACATCGAGAACGGGTTCTCGGTGACGGCCCGGGTCCCGCTGATGATCATGTTCGACCCCATCTCCTCCAGGCAGATCGTCGGCATGGGGGTGATGTCGGGCATGCGGTACCTGTTCTCGGAGGAGTACCTGCGGCCGTACGCGGGGCTGAACCTGGCGTTCCTCTACATTTTCCGAGACGCGGGGCAGTCGGCGTTCTTCGGCTTCGGGCCGGACGCAGGCATCGACTTCTTCGTCTCTGATTCGTTCTCCATCGGCCCGCGAGCGTTCGTGAATTTCTACCTCGCGCTCAACACGCCGGTGCGGTTCGCCTACGGGGGCGAGTTCAACGTGCACACCTACTTCTGAAGCTGCCCGTGGGCCTTCTGCGCGCGCAGGTGGGCGGAGGCGACCGCGGTGACCAGCTTCTCTTTGGACCAGTGCTCGGGTCTTTGGAACCCCAGGCTCTCCAGGTGAGTGCCCAGCGCTTCGAACACGGAGAGACGGGCGCTCAATTCGAGTTCCTCCCGGCGCAGGGCCGCCTGGATCAACAAGGCGCCGTCTTCAAAGGAGAGCTTCCTCAAGCTGGCCTGAAAGCCGGGGAGGTCGGCCACCACGGCGTCGTCGGCGTTTCGGATCGCGGCGGGTAGTTTCAAGGCTCTCTCGCGCACCACGATGGTGCCAGCCAGGACATCGCCGAGCCGCTGGCTCGCCTCCGACAGCCCGGCGAACACCCCGCCCACGACGTAGAAGAGCGGCAGGCGGTCGACAGGTCGGGCGAGGTTTCGCAGGAGGGCCTGCATGGCCGTCATGCGCACGCCGTTCTCCGAAATGGCGCGCAGCCCCATGACGGATTTGCCCACAGTCTTCCCGGACCAGAGGGTCTCCAGCGCCACCGCGTAGAACCAGTCGACCAGAAACCAGGCCACGAACCCTGCGGCTTCGGAGACGCCCGCGAGCAGGGGGCTGGTGAGCGCCAGCACGGCCGCCACCGCGGAGAACGCCGCGATCGACACCGCGAGATCGATCAGCGCCGCGCAGAACCGCGAGAACGGGCCGGCCAGGGTGAAGTCGAACTCGACCGACTCGGGCGTGACCACGGTGTAGCGGCCGTCGAGGAGCGAGGTCGATTCCGACATGGACGCACCCAGTGTAGCGCCAGACCGATGGCCCCCGGGCATGATCTCGTTCGCCCAGAGGGTCGCGTCGTGGCCCTGGCGCGAGGGTGCGCCGCTCATCGGGAAAGCGGTCTAGAGTCGAGCCGTGGACGTGGCCGATTTCGTTCAGACGCGCCGCGAGCGCTGGGCCGAGCTGGAGGCGCTGTTGGCGCGCGCGGAAGGCGCCGGGCCGACGAGCCTGTCGGTGGCCGAGGTGCAGCGGCTCTCGCGGCTGTACCGGGCGGCGTCTTCTGATCTGCTCTGGGTGCGGGCGCGGGCTGCTCCGGCCGAGGTCACGGAGTACGTCAACGCCCTGGTGGGGCGCGCCTACACGGTCACCTACCCGGGGCAGCGGTTCGAGTGGCGGCGGGTGCTCTCCTTCGTCGCGTTCGAGGTGCCCGCCCTGTTTCTCCGCGAGTGGCGGATGGTCGCGGCGGCCGCGGTGGTGTTCTTCGCGGGCTCGATTTTCGGGGCGGTGGGCGTGATGGCGGACAGCGAGGGGCAGCGGTACCTCGTGCCGGAGATGCACGCGGGCACCGACCCCGCGGCCCGCGCGGAGCACGAGTCGGACGCCCCGGTGGCACCGGCCGATCAACAGGCGGCCTTCGCCGCGTTCCTCTTTACCCACAACATCGAAGTGGCCTTTCTGGCCTTTGCCCTGGGGCTGACCCTGGGCATCGGCACGGTGCTGCTGATGTTCACCAACGGCATCATGCTGGGGTCGCTGGCGCAGGTGTACGCGGCCAAGGGGCTCTCGGGCTGGTTCTGGGCCTGGATTCTCCCGCATGGGATTCCCGAGCTGACGGCCATCTTCATCGGGGGCGGGGCGGGGTTGATGTTGGCGCGCGGCGTGGTGGCGGCCGCCCCGGGGATGTCGCGGCGGGCCTCGCTCCGGCGCGAAGCGCGATCGGCGGTTCAGCTGCTGCTGGGCTCGCTTCTAATCTTCGTGCTGGCCGGCCTCATCGAAGGCACCATCTCCCAAATCCACCCGCCCAAGTTGTCGGTGGAGTTCAAGATCGGCTTCGCGCTGCTGGTGGGGGCCGCGGTGTACGCGTACCTGCTGTCGGCCGCCTGGCGACGCAGGCCCGCCTAAAGGGCCCCGCGACTTTTCAGCTCCAGGTACTGGTTCACCGCGCCCAGGGCCAGGGCGTCGGGAGCGGCGTCGATGACGTGGGCGCCGTGATCTTTGAGCTCTCGCGCCACCGTGGCCCGTTCGTCGAGCAGCTCGGCGGCCGCCGCCTGCGCGAAAGGCTCGAGGGTGTCGGTGGGCGCGCGGGCCAGCAGGGCTTCGATGGTGACGTCCTTCATCGCCACGCAGACCGGCACGTGCCGTTGGGCGAGAAAGCGCACGGGGGCGATCAGCCCGCGGGCCTGCTCGCCGTCGATGAAGTCAGTGAAGACGCACACCAGGCTGCGCCGCGGGCAGCGCACCGACACCTCGCGCGCCAACGCCTGGTAGTCGACCCAGGTTCGAGAGGCGGTGGTGGCGAAGAGCGCCTCGAGGATACGGCGAAACTGCCCCCGGCCAGCGGCGGGGGGGAGAAATGACTTCACTCCGTCGGCGAACACCACCACGCCCACGCGATCGCCGTTGCGAAGCGCCACGAATGCCAGAAACAGGGCGGCGTTGATGGCGTGATCCAACTTCGACAGGGGGCCGGCGGCGGCCGCCATGGTTCGGCCGGCGTCGACCGCGATCAGCACCGATTGAGATCGCTCGGCCTCCAGCACGCGGGTGACCGGGCGGGCGCGCCGCGCGGTGGCCTTCCACGCGATGTCGCGCAGCGAATCACCCTGGGTGTAGTCGCGCAGCCGGGAGAACTCGGTGCCGTCGCCATCGCGACGCATGCGCCGCAGGCCGAGGTTGGCCAGGTCGACCGCGCCGTCCGCCAGGAGCAGGCGGCGCGCGCCGCGCAGGTCGGGGTAGACGGAGATCGACGCGGCGGCGGGGAACGACCGCTCCACCTCGCCCAGCCCCAGCGGGCCACGGATTCGCACGGCGATGTCCCCGAAGCTGAAGCGGCCACGGCGCTGGGGGGTGATCTGGTACTTCAAGCGCGACTCGGTCTGTGGGGGGACGCGAACGGTGAGTGAATCGACCGACGGGTTGAAGGTCTCGGGCACGTCGTCGCGCACGCGCACGTCGACGCCGCGGCGCCCGCGGTGAACGATGGCGATCTGGACGTGGTGGAGCACGCCGATCGACGGATGTGACGGCACGATCCGGCGAACGTCGAGCCGCATCCTGCGGGCGAGGGCCAGATCGACCGCGGCCAGGGCCAGCGCGAGCAGATCGACGGAGCCGACGACCGCCCACCACCCCGGGAAGAAGCCGGCCACGCTTGCGGGCAGGGCGAGCACGAACAAGAGCGTGACGAGCCTTCGGGTGGGAATCATGGTGCCGTGAGCTGGCTACCGGGGCACTTCGACCGAGTTGACGAGCTCCTGAAGCACGTCGCGCGCGGTGGCTCCGTCGAGCTCCGCGTCGGGCGAGAGGAGGAGGCGATGGGTCAGCACCGGGCCCGCGAGGTGACGCACGTCGTCCGGGGTGACGAAGTTGCGGCCGCGCAGCACCGCCAGGGCGCGCGCGGCGAGCAGCAGGTGCACGCTGGCGCGGGGGCCGGCTCCGAGCCGAATGCGCGGCGATGCGCGGGTCGCCCCCACCACCCGACGCACGTAGCTCAGCACGCCCGGTTCGATGGTGACGGTGTTCAGGCTGGCGCGCGCCGCGTCGACCTGCGCCGGGGAGACGACGCCCTGCACGCCGACGCGGTTGAGATCAGACGGGTCAACGCCCTTCTGAACGGCGGACAGAATCGCGTCTTCTTCGGTCGCGCTGGGGTAGCCGACCTCGATCTTGAGCAGGAAACGGTCGAGCTGCGCCTCGGGCAACGGGTAGGTGCCTTCGGACTCCACCGGG
>CAZFXD010000274.1:0-6752 GCA_964522795.1 uncultured Myxococcaceae bacterium | reverse complement strand
CGGCGGGGCCGGAATCCGGTACTGCAGACTCATCTCCACGTAGTCCACCGTCAGCTTGGCCGCCTTCTTCCCGTTAGCCCCCAATGGCGTCAGGTTGAAGGTGACTTCACTCTGGCCCTTCAGCAGTTGTTCAAGTTCAGCCGCCGTCACGACTTCATCAGACAACTGGAGGAACCCGCCGTCGCTCTCCTGAGCGGAGAGGGGTCGCCAGGCACCTCGGCGCCACACGGATTGTTGGTGCCCTTGCACCTGACCGCCGTCGGGTCGCGCCCCTGAGCCCTGGACGTTGGAGGTGAAGCGCAATCGCGTCGGAGACGCCCCTGGCGGCATCTGGGCGGCCGACAACGCCACGCGCATCATTCCGGCGGGACGATGCTCGGCGAAGTGGAGAATCCACGTGTCGTCGAGCGCAGTCTGGTTGACCAGGGCCAGCGCGTCGGTGGTGGTCGTCACCAGCCCGCCGTACACGATGTCCACGCCCCATTTCTTGTGGTGGGCGAACCCGGGTGAGTTGCGCGGGGGAATCGTCTTGTCGCCCTCGGGGTCCGAGAAGATGACGGGGATCCACGTCTGGGTCGGTTCATCGAACTCCACCAGGAGCGAGCTGCTGGTGTAGCTCGCGGTGATGCCGCCGAACGCCAGCACGCGGCCACGAGCCGCGTTGTAGACGAGCGCCACACCGCCGGCTTCGAGGTCGGGCAGGCGCGTGACCGAGGTTCCGTTGATGACCCACGACGAGGAGTGGGTTCCCGCGTCGCAGGCGGCGCAGGCCAGCACGGTTCCGGAGACGATCTGCCGGCCGTCGGGCAGGCCGAGCGAGCTGGGCAGCAGGAGGTTCTCAGGAATGGTGGGGCCCAGGGTCCAGTTCGTTCCGTCGTATCGATGGGTGATGGTCGAGCCGGGGCGCCCGAGCGCGCCGGCGGGGCTGATGGAGATCTGCACGCCCTGGGCCTGCGCGGTCATCACGCCATCCAACGTGTTCGAGATGCTCGGTCCGTCAATCGCCAGCTGCGTGGGGCCGCCGACGTACCGTCCGTCCAACGAGAAGTAGGTCCCTGCACCCGCGTCGGCGTTTTCCAGCGCCCAGTTGTTGTCGACGGAGGAGAGGTCGAACGACCAGGTCTTCGCGGGCGTGCGGGCACCACTCAACAGTTGCACCAGGCCCGGCGTCGGAGCGCCCACGTACATGACCTTGTTCAGCGCGGGCGAATATTGAATCGCCTGCGCGGCGACCAAAGGCTGGGGAAAAGCGATGCCCGTGTCCTGCCACCCATCGCTCGCCAGACTGAGGAGGATCTGATCCGACGCGCCGCCCAGAATCGCGGTCGGCGTCGGAACCAGGAGCGAGACAGTTTCCAGCGGGTCTACGTAGGTGAGGAACCCACGGCCCTTCGCGCTGCGGAGGACGGTGGCCGTTTCAAAATTGGCGGTTCGATTCCACTGCAGGTCGTCCCACTCGAAGCCCGCTTTGTTGCTGTTATCCATCAAGAAGTGCGTGCCCTTCATCGGCTGAAACGCGAACACGGGCGCGATCAGGCCCGCGTCGGTCGGGGGCGGATTTCGGGGGACCCATTTTTCGCCCACGAGCTCCCACATGTCGCGCAGGTAGCCTCCGTCAACCCCCGCCCCACCAATGAGCAACGTCTTGCCGAGCTCGCTGTCAAAGCTGAGCCCGGGTCGGCTGCGCACGGCCGGGCGGTTGATGCCCGCGAAGCCGGCGTCGATGGCCACCGAGTACCAACCCTTGGCCCCGAACCGCCAGGTGTCCGCTCGAGGGTTCCCCAGGGCGCTGATGCCACCGAAGATCACGCCTTCAGACGCGATGGAGTCGTACGTTACGCCCGCGTAGTACCGAGGCGGGGGCGCACTGCCGTCGAGCGAGGAACCGGCGTCGAGCTGAGTCCACTTCTCGTCCTGGTAGGCCCAGGTGTCGCCCAGCGCCTGGTGGGAAGCGGTCTCGCCCCCGAAGAGAATGAAGCGCTCGCGCGGAATGTCGTAGAAGAGCGCCGCATTGCGCCGCGGCGACGGCCCCATCGAGGCGCCGGTCAGCCAGGCGTTCCCGTTCCAGAACCAGGTGTCGTCAAAGAACAGCGACTGATCAGATCCGCCGAACAACATGGTGCGCCGGTTCTTCTCGTCGAACGCCATCGCCCCCAGCTGCCGTGCGCGGGGAAACCCCGTCGACTGCGTCGGGTCGGGCGCGACCACGAACCAGTCCGAGCCCGTCCACTCCCACAGTTCAGGTGAAGACACATTGCCGAGAATCTCCACCACGGCCACGCCGCCATAGCGAACGAGGCGGCCGCGGGCGGTGTCGTAGGCCACGGCGGGGTTGATGGTGGTCGGCCCCAGCCAGTTCCGCTTCTGCCACGACGCGCCGCCGGTGATGGTGAACCCCTTCCCGTCTCGCGCACCGACATTGTCGGTCGGTCGGGCCTTGATTCCGTCGTCGCGAATGACGGTGTTTCCCGAGGCCGGCACGGCGATGAAGCTGTTGGTGTTGGCCGCGTTGGTGCCCATGGTGGCGATCCACTCGATGTCGCGAATAAGCGCGCGCGTCGACTCGTTGCCGGCCTCATCGACCGCTGAGACTTCGAGACCCAGCGTGTCGGCCGCGCCCAGGGTGAGGAGCGAGCAGGAGCCGTTCTCAGACACGCTACCGCGCACGACCTCGCTCTTCTTCGAGAGCACCCGAATGAACTTGGCGTCGCGAACGGCACCGGCCACGCAGGTCACCGTGAACGTGGGCTCGGCGTTGGTCTCCAACGAACCCCAGGGCCGACGGTGGTACACGATGCGGTTGGGCGACTGCGTATCGGGCGGCGGCGGTGGCGTGTTGTCGATCACCAGGTACGGGGGGCCACTTCCGAACGGGCTCAAGCTGAGCGTGTTGGAGTTGTGGTTCACGTCGGTCAGTTCGACCGTCACGGCCACCTGCCCATCCGGTGTGGGGACGCCCGGTTTCATCGAGCACTGAAATTCCCACGACGTATCGCCGCCGCGAGGGGCCACGGTGCAGTTGAGCTCGGGCGAGGTCTTGATGTTCGGCGGCACCAGCAGCGGGTTGGTGGCGGTCATGCTGATGATTGCGGTCGACGTCGCGTTGAGCGCCTTGAGCGGCACGCCCACCAGCGGGTTGCCAGCACCGGGCCGAATCTCGAGACCTCGGCTCGCGAGCAACGTCGGCTCCTCCACCGGAGTTCCGGGCACGCAGATGCCGTTCTCATGCTGGCACTGATACGTCTTCGGGCACTCGCCTTTGGGCCCGCACTTCACCTTCCACTCGGGCACTTTGAAGTCGAAGCTGCACCCGAGCAGCATGAACATGGAGACGGTGGCCATCCACGGCGCCATCCGGCGGCGGCGGCCCATGAGCCCCACGAGGCCGGCGATCGCCAGCGCGAAGAGCGAGGTGCCGCTGGCGTCGCACCCGCAGGGGCCGACTCCGCCCGGTCGGGTGTCGACCTTGATCGGGTCCTCGTAGTTCACGGTGATGGTGAAGTCGCAGCTGGCCGAGTTGCCCGAGGCGTCGGTCGCGGTCGCGGTCACCTTGGTCTCGCCGGTCACGAACACCGAGCCCGGCGGCGCCGGGTTGTACGAGATGGTCACCTGCTGATCGACCGAGTCCGTCGCGGTCACCACGAAGTCCACCACCCCGCCGCCTTTTCGGTTGGTCGTCACCGGCGCCACCACCGGGCACTGGAGCGTGGGCTTGGTCTTGTCGACCACCTGCACGAAGAACGAGCAGGTGGCGGTATTGCCGGCGCGATCCGTCGCCATCCCAATGACTTCGGTCGCGCCCAGCGAGAACACAGCGCCGAGGGCGGGCCGGGTCTCGATGCTCACCGCGCCGTTCGCGTCGTCGGGGGCCGTAATCAGCGGGGAGCCGGTCTTGGGATCAATCATCGACACCACGGCGCCCTCGGGCCCGGTCGCCTCAACCTCGAGACTCGTCGGGCAGTGAATGGCCGGGTGTACCGAGTCCTTCTTCACCACCACTGTGGTGGTCGAGGCCTGACCACCGATCGACTCGGCGACGCAGTTGAGCGTCTTGGAGCCGTCGTCCACCATGGTGAACGGTTCGCAACCCGATACCACCCACGCGCTCGACTCGGGGTCGGTAATCTCAAACACCACGCGCACGGTGGAGGTGAAGATGCCGTCGTTGCCCTGCACGCCGCTCTTCACGGCCGTAATCACCGGCGGCGTGTTGTCGATCTTCATGGCGTACAGTTCGACGTCGTCGGTCGCGGTCAACGCGGGGAAGATCACCGTGTCCGCCCCGAGGGCCGCGAAGGCCGTCTTGAACTGTGGCGTCGACCCCGGCTTGCCCTTGTTGAGGTCCACCTGTTGCAAGCTCTCAGCCTTGTTGGTGGTGACAAAGACCTCATCGCCGAAGAAGGTGCTGGCGCGGAACAACACCGCGCGTGGCGTGGCGGTGATGGAGTTGATGGCCGATCCCGATGTGCCCTTGCGGATGTCCACGAACAACCCTGTGCCTGCGACGGTGCCATCGGTCCGGAACAGCTCGAGCCCCGTGGCCGCCGTGGTCGCGCCGAAGTACGCGTACGCGCCAAACGTCGCGTAGTTGTTGGTCGACACGGCCGAGCTGATGTCCATGTCCCCCAGCTTGACCAGCGGGGTGGTCGCGGCCGGGTCGTACAGACCGGGTTGCAGGCCACTCGAAAGGAACATGCCGGAGACGAGCACTCGGTTCTGGGGCATCGCCGCGAGGACCGTTACCTGGCCATCGCCCGCGCCGGGCTTCGCTTCGGCGACCATCGACGTCCCGAACGCAGTTCCGTCGGTGCGCCACAGCTCGCGGCCGACGCTGGCGACGGTGGCCGCGAAATACGCGGTGCCGCCGATGACCACGAACGGCCCCGGGTTTGAGCTCGCCGCGCCGGGGTTGATGTCGGCCAGCCGCGCCGTGCCGGCGACCGTGCCATCGCTGAAGAACAACTCCGTGTCAGCGCCCCCGTTGTCGGTCGTGGCGGCGAAGATGATGCCCGTGGCGAGCGGCGTCATGAACTTGGGGTTGGAGCTCCCGGCGCCAACGTTGAGGTCGACGCGCACGGTGTTGGCGGCGTTCCCGTCTGAGATGTACAGCTCGCTGTCGGGAGCGTCGGCTACGAAGAACAGGTGGCTGTTGGCGCTCACGAAGTCGCGGGCATTGGAGTCGGTGGCCCCGGGCGCGATGTCGTTGAGCAGCTGGGGCGGGTTGACGCCGTCGATGGAGTACGGCTCGAAGCCTGAATCCGCCGTACGGCCGGTGAAGTACAGGCGCCCGGCGAACACCGTACCCACCGTGTCAGGGAGCGCGGCGACCACGCCGTTTCCAGTCCCGGGGGCGAGGTCGTTGTAGAGGCGGGTCCCGGCGTCGGTTCCATCGGTCGTCCACAGCTCGTAGCCGTGATCGCCATCGAGCGCCGAGAAGTAGAGCTGGTTCTTGTACAGCGTGAACCCGGTGGGGTGACTGGGCGTGGGGCCATCCTGCATCAGGCGAGCGGTTCCGGCGTCCGTCCCATCACTCGACCACAGCTCCCACGCGGGCAAGGTGGCACTGTCGCGGCCGGCGAACAGAAACGTGGTGCCCAGGTTGGCCAGGGTCCAGTTGCCGAAGAAGTACCCGGCGTACGAGCCGGAGTTGGCGCCCGGAATGTTGTCGCGCACCATCGTCGTGGTGGTGCCATTCGTCTTGTAGAGTTCGGTCCCCTGCGCGGGATTGGTCGCGACGAAATAGAGCTGCCCATTGAACGAGATGAGCCCCGTGGGGTTTGAAGCAGCCGCCCCGGGGTTGATGTCGGTGACCCGCGTGGCGCCCCCCGTGAGGTCGATTCGCCACAGCTCGCGTCCGGTGAGCGTGTCATCGGCCGTGAAGTACAGCCGGTTTCCCACGGCGGTCAGGTTTTCCGGGTTGGAGCTGATCAGGTTCACCAACGTGAGATCGGCCGCCACCACTGTGGACGTCACGTCCCCTTGTGTCTTCCACAGCTCGCGGCCGTTGTTGGTGGTGTCAGTGGCGGCGAAGAAGATCGTCGAGCCGACGCGAGTGAAGTTCGCCGTGCCTTCAGCGATCGAATCCCCGTTGTTGGCCCGGATGTCCGAGATCAGAACCACGTGATCGGTCGTGTCCAGGTAATGCGGCTCGCGCCCGAACGTGGGCACATCGGCCACGAAGTACATGCGCCCGGGTGTGACGTAGAAGTCCGACGGGGCGCCATCGGCCGTGCCGGGCTTGAGGACGATGAACGGCGCGGCCTGGTAGCCGTCGGTGTTGTCGATGCGCCAAAGCTCTTTGCCTTCGGCGGTCGACGCGCCCTGAAAGTAGACCGCGTGATTGAACGAGGTCAGGTACTTCGCGGAAGCGCCGGCGACCTGGCCGGTCATTCGACCAAACGTGGCGCCGTCAGTTCTCCAGACTTCGGCGTTGCCACCGCCGCCCAGCATGGCGGTGAAGTACAGCATGCCGTCGTTGTCGGTCAGCTCCGCCAGGGTGGTGCTCAGCGAACCGGTGCTCAGGCCGAGGCCGACCATGCGCGTTCCGGCCGCCGTGCCGTCGCTCTTCCACAGCTCCGTGCCATTCACCCCGTCGTTGGCGACGAAGTACCAGAGCCCACCCGACGGCACGATCATGCTCGGGTTACTGCTGGCGGATCCCGGCGCGATGTCGACCACCATGTGCGTGTTGACGTCGGTGCCGTCGGTAATCCACAGCTCGCCGCCGTGCGCCGCCGAGCTCCCGCGAAACA
>CAZFXD010000273.1:0-6764 GCA_964522795.1 uncultured Myxococcaceae bacterium | reverse complement strand
AGAACGCCCGCCGCTTCGCTGAGAAGCTGCGCCGCCTGGTGGAAGATCACGCCTTCGCCTTTGAAGGCAAGGACATCAAGGTCACGGTCTCGGTCGGCGTGGCCGACATGACCGGCGACATGACCGAGCCGCTCCAGTTCATCAAGGCGGCCGACAGCCAGCTCTACAAGGCCAAAAAAGGCGGCCGAAACCGCGTCTCCGGCTGAGCCGCCGCGCCGCGCGTCGCGTCTAGAAGGTGTAGCGCGCGCCCGCGTTGAACCCGAGCATCAAGTCCGAGGCGCCCTTCGCACGGTACACGTCGGTGGGGTCGACCGTGAAGCCGAGGCCGAAGCGGGTCAGCCAGAACTCCAGCCGCGCTTCCAGCCCGCCCCAGACCACGAAGCCGGCGCCCGCTCCGAAATCGATTCCAAAAGCGCCCGCCGATTTGAAGAAGCCCGCGGCGCCGATTTCACCCAGCCCCAGCGTGGGCAAGATCGCGAAGCGCAGCATGGCGTTCATGCGGCCATCGAGAAACGGAACCTCGCCCTTCAAACCGAGCCGAAGCGAGGCGTACGAAATTCCCGGCAAGCCATCGATGATCGTTCCGTCAGACGCCTTGCCCGTGGAGAAGTTGGTGCTGCGGAACCCGAAGATTGGCGCCACCGTCAATCCGAGCGCGTCCGACGCCAACCAGCGGAACCGGACGGCCACGTCGATGGCGTTGAGCGCGGTGGGGTACGCCACGTTTGGCAACCCCGTCTTGCGGGACTGCAGGCCCAGCGCCGTCCACAGCGACAGCTCAAGGCCCAGCCCGGCGACCGCGCTGTCAGGTTTGGCGATGGCCACCGGGTAGAACTCGGCGCCCGCGCGAATGCCGAACGCGAACGGCGCAATGTACGGAACGAGGTTCGGCGTCTCGAGGTCGCTGTAGCCGAACTCGCGGTGAAAGGGCGCCAGCGACAGCTCGGCCACCAGAATCGGCGCCGTGCGCTCGCTCCCCTCCTCGCGGGTGGACTCGCGGTCGCTTCCGTCGCGATCGCTGGCGGTGGTTTCGGCCTCTTCGCGCGGCGGGGGCTTGCTGCTTCGTCGTGACGTCTCGGCCGGAGGCTCGGGCGGCGGCGCCTCGCGCTCCCGGGGTGTCTCCCTCGCGGGGGGCGTTTCGGCCACGGGCGTGGGCTCACGCTCGCGCGGCTTCTCCACCGGGGTGGGGTCGGGAACGGTGGTCGACGTCTTCTCGTCGATGCCCATCGCCTTCAAAAGCGCCGAGGTCGCGGCCTGCAGGTTGCGGGGCGTCAGCTCGCTCCCGTCCAGGGGAAACACCTTCTTGAACTTCACCGCGCTGGGCTTGGTGAGGACCGACAGCTCCACCCCCTCGTCGCCCACCTTGCCCTGCACCAGGTAGTCGACCTTCTCTTTGCCGAGCTTCTTCCAGTCGGGCTTGCCGTTGGAGAGCACCTTGGATTGGCTCACGCAGGTCGCCGCTTCGCAGAGCGTGGAGACGATCTGGTTGCGGCTGGCGGCGCCGTTGCTCCCGGTGAAGGGCGCGACGGCGATGTGCTGGGCCAACGCGGCCTGACACGAGAGCGAAACAACGAGGAGCGTAAGCGCTTGTTTCATGGTCGAGTGGGAGTGTAGCCGTGGAACTGATAAGCGGAACTATTGGAAAGCGACCATGACTGCAAACACCGCGTTGGAGGAGTTTGTTCACAAGATTCCGCTCTTCGCGGCGGTCACTGGCGATGAGCTGAAGGCGGTGTTGTCGCTGCTCACGCCGGTCTCGCTCAACGCCGGCGACGTCTTGTTCCGCCAGGGCGAGGCGGGCAAGGCGATGTGGGTGCTGGGCGACGGAGCCGAAGTCACCATCAACGCCACCCCGACGGGGCAGAGCCGCGCGGTGGCGGTGGCCTACGCCCGCGCGGGTGACGTGGTGGGCGAGATGGCGTTGCTCGATGAAGGTCCGCGCTCGGCCACGGCCCTGGTCACGCGCGCCGGCCCGGCGCAGCGCATCGACGCCGCCGCCTTCGCGAAGATGCGCCTGTCGTTTGAGCCCGCGGCGTTCAAGGTGCTCCGACAGCTGTGCGTCGAGCTGTGCAAGCGGCTGCGGAAGACGAGTGAGCGCATCGTCACCGCCAGCCGCACCCAGGTCGCGTCGTCGCCTCCGCTGATCGGTCCCCACCCGCAGGTGGAGGTGCTGAACCAGTTCCCGGCGTTTCGCACGCTCCCGGCGGTGGTGAAGTTGGCGCTGGTCCAGAAGCTCCAGCTGGTCGAGGTGCCCGAAATCACGCCCGTCTTCGCCGAGGGCGAGGCGTCGGATGGCGCCTGGTTCCTCCTCGAGGGCGAAGTCCTGGCCGGGCGCAACGGGAAGACCCTCTCCACGCTGGTTCCTGGCACGACCTTCGGCATCATCTCTGCGATTGATGGACAGCCGCGCTCGGCCAGCTGTGTGACCTCGGGCCCGGCGCGCCTGCTCAAACTCGCCGACGCCGACTTCGACTCCCTCTTTGCGTCTGGCAATCGGTTCGCGTTTCAGCTGGTGGACTTGATCGCCCGTCAATTGGTGGCCCACCTGCGACAGACCAACGCCATGATTCCGGTGCCGGGGCGGGAGACGCTGCCGGCGGCCCCGGTGGCGCCCGTGGAGACCCTGCTCCCCAACGACGAAGAAGAGACCATTGTGGGCGAGGAGCTGGAGTCGATGCCCATTGAGCTCGAGGTCGATTTCGCCGAATTGACGGCGGTCGGCGAAGCCCTGGGTTGAAATCCGACGCCGGGGGGCTTACTTGTTGTCTCCAGAGGAATTGCCAATGCCCGTGAATATCCAGCTCGAATGGACCCCCAACCCCTCCACCCTGAAATACGTGGTGGATACGTCGCTGCTCGCGAGCGGCGCCATCAACTTCACGGACCGGGCGAAGGCCGACGCTGACTCGCCGCTGGCCTCGAAGCTGTTCGACATCAAGGGCGTGGTGGCGGTGATGGTGGGGAAGAACTTCGTCACCGTGACCAAGGGCGACGAGGGGGAGTGGGACGAGCTCAACGACGGCGTGATGCAGTCGATCGACACGCACCTGTCCAACGGCGGCGTGGTGATCAAGCCCGAGGTGCTCGCTGCGCGAGCCGCCGAGCGTGCATCGGGTGGTGGCGTGGAGGCGCAGATTCGCGAAATTCTGGAGAACGAGATCCGCCCGGCCGTGGCGATGGACGGCGGTGACATCACGCTCGATCGCTACGAAGACGGCGTGGTCTACCTGCAGATGAAGGGCAGCTGCGCGGGGTGTCCGTCCTCCACCGCGACCCTCAAGATGGGCATCGAGTCGCGACTCAAAGAGGCGATTCCGTCGGTGGCGGAAGTCGTAGCCGTCTGAGCAAACCTCGCGAACAGGTGAAGGGGCGGGCGGTTCGGCGCGAGTTGCTGCCGAATCAGTCGGTCGAACTTCTCAAGACGCTGCACCTGCTCACGCGGGAGGGCGACCTCAACGCAGATGCGCGCCGCAAGCTGAAGCAGGTCAACCACCTGGTGGGCCTGCTCACCCCCGCGCTCGATGACGCGCTCGCCCGGCACCCCGACGCGGTGCTGCTCGATGCAGGCAGCGGCAACGCGTACCTCGGGTTCATCCTCTACGAGCTGTTCTTCAAATCGAAAGAGGCTGGGCGCGTGGTGTGCGTCGAATCCCGGGGTGACCTTTCCACCAAAGGCAACGAGCGGGCGAAGTCGCTCGGCTATGCGCGAATGGAGTTTCAGCACGCCGAGATTCGGGGCGCCGCCGTTCCCGAGCGGGTGCACGTGCTCACCGCGCTGCACGCCTGTGACACGGCGACCGACGACGCGCTGGCGCTCGGCATCTTGAAGCAGGTTGATCACATCGCGGTGGTCCCGTGCTGTCAGGCCGAAGTCGCCGAGCAGCTGCGCCAGGCCAAACCGTCGGGCCCGACCTCGGCGCTGTTCGATCACCCCTGGCACCGGCGGGAGTTCGGCTCCCACCTGACCAACGTCATTCGAGCGCTCACGCTGGAGGCCTTCGGCTATCAGGTCACCGTCACCGAGCTCGCCGGGTGGGAGCACTCGCTCAAGAACGAGCTGATCCTCGCGCGGCGCGTGCACAAAGAGAATGCGCCGGCGCGCAAGCGCCTGTTGGAGCTGCTGGCCACCTACCAGGTGCGCCCGACGTTGATCTCCGCCCTGGCGATCGCGTGACCGCGCCCGAGACGCTCTTCGCCGTGTGCACCCCGGGCCTCGAGCCGGCGCTGGAGCGCGAGCTGCGCGCGCTCCAGTTCGTTCCCACCATGGAGAAGGGCGGGGCGTTGTTTTCGGGGCCGTCCGGCAGCTACGAGGTGGCCAACCTCTGGTTGCGCACCGCCACGCGCGTGCTGCTTCGAGTGGCGACGGTGAAGCAACCGAACGAGTTGCGGTCGGTCCACCTGGGGACGTACGCCCCGAAGTCGGCAGTGTGGCGGATCGCCGCGTCGGGGAAGAACACGAGAGCGTACGAGCGACTGGCCCTGGAGCTGTGGGGCCATGGAACGTCGAGTGAGAACTCGCCCGAGCTCTCGCTTCGTGCCGTCGACGGAGGGCTCGAGCTGAGCGTCGACACGTCGGGCGAGCCGCTCTACCGCCGCGGCTACCGCGAGGAGATCGGCCACGCCCCGATGCGGGAGACGCTCGCCGCCGGCATGTTGGCGCTGGCCGGCTACGACGGCGCGTCGCCGCTGTGGGATGTGATGTGCGGTTCGGGCACGCTGGTGATTGAAGCGGCTCGGTGGGCGAAAGGGGTGGCCCCGGGCGGCGCTCGACCATTCGCCTTCGAGTCGTGGCCTTCGCACGACGCGAGGCGTTGGCAGGCGCGCGCCAGAACCCACCCCACATCCGACGTGGCGGTGATGCGGGGCACCGACATCAACTCGGGCGCGCTCGGTATCGCCCGGCGCAACGCCCGCCGCGCCGGTGTGCTGGACGCCATTCGCCTCGAGCGCGCCGACGCGACGAAGTTGCCGGCCGCGGTGGACCCCCGGCCGACGTGGATCGTGGCCAACCTCCCGTACGGCAAACGCGTGGGACACAAGCGGGAGGCTGACCCGCTGCTCAAAGCCGCCTGCACCTCACTGCTGCAGGTCGCGCCAGGGGCGAACTTCGCCTTCCTGACCGAGCGCGGCGCGGCACCGCCCACGCTGGAGGTCGCGCGCACCTTCGACCTCAAGAACGGGGGCATCGACTGCACGCTGTGGGTGGGGCGTGTGAAGTCCGTTTCCAGCGCTCCGGTCGTGCCGTAAATTCCCGAGGAAAATCAGCCAACTGACGCCCTGGCGACTCACCCGTTCGCTCTTGTGTACCCAGTCGCTGATTCCCCGATAATCTCTGCACGCTTTTCCATCGTTTCGGGGAGTGGACGACATGAGCTCGAAAAAAGTTGGCAGCCCGCAGGCCGCGCCGGTTCAGCCGAAGCTCGAGAAAACGGCCGACAAGCCGGCGGCGAAGCAGTCCGTGGCTCGCGACGGCGCGCCGGCCAAGGCACCGAATAACCCGGTTCGCGACGCGAGGGTCTCCAAAGCGGAGACCACTCGAAAGCCCGCCGAGGCGAAGACGACCGATGCGGCGACGCCGCGGCGGAGCGGGTTCGACAGCAAAGCGCCGACCGAGCTGCCGTCGCGCAAGACCACGCCTGAAGACGCGCACGCCTACGGCCGCGCGCAGGCCAACGCGCAGAGCGGCGTGTTCGACCTGGGCGACCCGCCGAATCAGGCGCTCTCGAAGCTGCTCAAGAACCCCGATTTCGCGACGGCGTACCGCGCGGCCGGGTCCACGATTTCTGGCGAAGAGTTCAAAGGGCTCCTCCACAAGTCGAAGATGGATCTCAACGCCTTCGTGAACGAAGTCGTGCTGGGCGGCGGCGACATGTCGCAGCGCCTGTCGTCTGGCGCGTTCAAGGTCGTCCTCAACGCGATTCGCGAAGGGCAGACGGTGGTGCCCGCCGACCCCGCCAAAGAGCTGGCACGGGCGAAGACCGTGTCCGAAGCGGCGAGCTCGGCGCCCATCGTGCGGCCGAACGTCATCAACAACACCAACGTGGGCACGTTGCTCGGCCAACAGCCTGAAGGGTTCACGTTCGGGCCCACCATCGACGAGAACACCCCGCCGCCCGACGGCGACGGACTCCCGCCGCAGCTTGCGTGGGGCGCCAATTCGAAAGCGCTCTTCGCCAAGAATCCTCAGCTGGCGATGCAGTGCAACATCAACTCGCGCTCCCCGGCGATTTCACCCGCCGACATGACCGAGATCGTGAAGTCGGCCGGGCCTGACCTCCAGGCCTTCTTCAAGGACGTCGTTTACGGCGACGGGGGCATGGCTGCGCGCTTGACCCCGGGCGCCGCCCAGGTGCTCGCCGCCGCGGTCGCCGGAGCGGGCCAGATGCCGCAGGGCGGGCCGAACGGGTTCGAAACCTTGACGCAGCGGCCGTGGGAGGGCGCGCAACCCTGGAACGGGCCCGCCGCGACGGCGACGGACTACAACGGGTTCTTGCGCGATGACGGCTTCAACTTCCTCCACCGCGCGGTCGGGGGCGTGCTCACCGGCGCGATCGCCGCGGCGATGATGGGGGTCGTCGGCGGGAACCAGGGCAACTTCTTCAACTCGGTCATGTACCCGGGCTCGTCCATGTACGACATGATGTCGCCCATGGCGGGGTGGAACATCGGCACCAGCTGCTGGGGCCTCGACCCGTTCAACAGCCTGGCGGGCGGTCTGTCTCTGGGTTCGCTGTGGGGCGCGACCAACCTGTTCGACCCCTTTG
>CAZFXD010000272.1:0-6825 GCA_964522795.1 uncultured Myxococcaceae bacterium | reverse complement strand
CAAATTCCTCAGCCTCGGCGATCGCTTACGCCTAACTGATCGGCATTGCGTCTAGACGGCACGCGCGAACGCAGCGCCGGGGTGGTGTTCGACCGCCCCCAGGCGCTGGGTTCAGGCCACGAGGCGCCTACTTCCGCACGAAGCTGAACTGGCCGTTGGTGACGACGACGTACCCGCCGTCAAAACCGGTGTACGGAGCGAGATTTCCGCTGAACGTCCCTGACGTCACCAGACCGGCATCGTACGCAATGCTGTTCAGCGTCACCTCACACCCGCCGTCATTCAACGTGGAGATGTAGGACGCGAACGACGCCGTGAGGTGGGCCATGGACGTGCACTTGTAGCCACCATCGGCCGTCGCCTGCGTCACGACCGTGATCATGCCACCGGTAAAGTTCGAGTTGACGTAGCCGCTGACGTTGATCGCCTGCGGCGCCGCCGAATTCACCGTGACCATGGTCTGCTGCTGGAACACCGTGGCCACGCCGTTCACGTTGGCCGTGAGGACCAGCCCGCCATCTACCACTGCGCTGCCACCGCCCGAGCCACCGGCGCCACCACCCGCAGAACCACCGCCCGAACCGCCAGCACCGCCTCCGACAGCGCCACCGCCAGAACCACCGGCACCGCCACCGACCGAGCCTCCACCCGAACCGCCGGAGCCTCCGCCCACGGACCCGCCGCCAGAGCCGCCGGTGCCACCACCGGTGCTCCCTCCTCCCGACCCGCCACCCGCCGCGCCACCGCCAGACCCGCCGCCTCCGTCTTGACCGCCGGGCGTCCCGCCGCACGCAGACAAGAGGAACGCCACTGTCGTCACCGAGAGAATCTTCTTCACGTGTCCACCCCTTTTGAAGGTCGCAGAAATTGAGAGGCGGCCGTTTGCTCGAAGGGAGCGCGCCGGTCAACGAAATTTCGGTTTCCGCGAGCACCGTTTCGTTCACGCGCCCGCTCAACTAGAGGCTGCCCTCTCATGTGTGGCGTGGTGGGGATTTTTTCGACCGAACTCTCGAGCGACGCGGCCGCCGCGTGGGCGCCGCGCCTTCGCCCGATGGCGGACGCCCTGCGCCACCGCGGCCCCGATGGCGAGGGCTTCGAGCGAAGCGGGCCGCTCGTCCTGGGACACCGCCGACTGTCCATCGTGGACCTCGAGGGAGGCCGGCAGCCCCTCTCCAACGAAGACGGCTCCGTGTGGCTCTCCTGCAACGGCGAGATCTTCAATCACCGCCCGCTGCGCGCTGCGCTCGAAGCAAGCGGCCACCGTTTTCGCACCTCGGTGGATGTGGAGGTGTTGCTCCACCTGTACGAGGAACGCGGCGATGCCTTCCTCGAGGGTCTGAACGGGCAGTTCGCCTTCGCGCTCTACGACACCCGTCGGCGGCGGCTGATTCTTGCACGTGACGCGTTCGGCATCCTCCCCATGTTCTACGCCGAGGCCAAAGGCGCGCTGGTGTTCGCGTCTGAAATCAAAGGGGTCCTGGCGTCGGGGCTCATCGAGCCACGTTTCAATCCAGTCGCCCTGTCGCAGATGACGTGCTTCGGCGCACCGGTGGACCCCCACACGTTCTTTCTGGGCATCCACTCGGTGATGCCGGGCGAATGGGTGGAGTGCGAAGACGGCCGCCTGAAGACCCGACGCCACGCGCCCGCCCCGCTCGCGCAGCCACGCATCGGCCACGACTCCAGCGAGGCCCGGGAACTGGCGCTCGAAGCGGCGCTGGTGGAGTCGGTCAAGCTGCGGCTGTCGTCGGCCGACGTGCCCGTGGGCACCTACCTCTCGGGCGGACTCGACTCGTCCGTCATCTCGGCCATGGCCTCGCACCACTGGAAGGAGGCCGTGCGGGGCAACCAGCACACGGAGCACGCCGACCTCAAGGCCTTCACGCTGCAGGTCGGAGGTCCGGGCTACGACGAAGCCGACTTCGCCAGCACCATGGCCCAACACGCCCGGATTCCGCTGGAGCGCGTGCCCATCGCCAATCGCACCGTGGCCCAGCGACTGCCCGAGGCCATCTGGCACGCGGAGTCGGCGCTCTTCTCGCTCGAGCCGGTGGCGATGTTGTGCCTGTCGGACGCAACCCGCGCGCAGCGGAAGGTTGTCCTCTCGGGGCAGGGCGCGGACGAGCTGCTCGGCGGCTACCCGTACTTCCGGCTCGACCGGGTCCGAGCCTCGATCGCACGAGCGCCCGACGGCTGGCTGGGTCGCCTCGCCGGAGCAGCCGAGCGCGCGTGGACGGGCGACCAGCTCCTGTTCCCGGACGCGGTGACCCGCCAGAGGTTCGAGCGGCACGCCGGCGGCTATTCCGCGATTGGAATGATGTTCAGTTTTCTCTCCACGCTCCGCCCCATGTTGCACGGTGACGTTCGCGGCGCGCTGGCCCCCGAGCACGACCCGCTCTCGGCCCTGGGGGCCTTCGCCGGGGCGCTGGCCGGCCTGTCGTCGTTCGACCGCGCGAGTGCGATCGCGGTTCGAACCACGCTCGCCACCCATCTGCTCTCGCTCCAGGGCGATCGCATGGCCATGGCCCACGGCGTCGAGGTCCGATTTCCGTTCCTCGACCCGCAGGTGGTGGAGGCGTGCCGCGCGATGCCGTCGACCGAGAAGCTCCACCGTGGCGAGGAGAAGGCGCCGCTCAAGCGCGTGGCGGAACGCTGGGTGCCGCACGCCATCTGGAGCCGGCGCAAGATGCCGCTCACGCTCCCCTGGGGCAGCGCGCTCGCTGACCGCCGAGCACCCGAGTGGGCGCACGAGCTGCTGTCGGCGCGCATCGTGGCCGACAAGGGCTACTTCGAGCCGACCGTGGTCAGCGCAGCGCTCGAGCGCGTCCGGCAGGCGACCGCGAGCTCACCCGCCGGCTACACCAGCGCGGCCTGGAAGCCCGGGTTTCAGGCGAGCGTGCGCGCAGGCATGGCCCTGAACATCGTCGCCACCACCCACTTGTGGGATGAGATTTTTCTGCGCGGCCGTTCCGCTACACTGTTCACATGATTCGCCTCTCCCTCCTCACCGCCCTGCTTACCGGAGGGACCCCGTCGGGGCCGTGCGACGATGAGCGCTCGAGCTGCAAAGAGACGTGCATCATGGAGCATGGCGCGTCGGTCGACGACGAGGCGCCCGCGAAGACGGCGGCCTGTATTCAGGTCTGCACCAAAGAGTGGGAGTCCTGCCAGAAGCGCGCGTCCAGTGCGCGAAAGCGCCGCTCAGAGCTCGGCAAGAAGACCGCGCCCGAACCCGCTGAGCCTCAGGGCAAGTTCGGCGTCTCGGTCAAGGTCTCTGACCCCGCAGCCGCCTCGACCGGCGACGCGGGCTCTCCCGGCCCTCACTGATTCGTCATGCCGACGTGGGCGGGTCGGCGGCCGGGGCGCGCGCGGAGCGTTGCGCAATGCCGACACCCGAGACCACCAGGGCCCCACCCACGAAAATAGGCCAGCCCAGCGACTCTCCGAGCAGCGCCCAGGCGAGCACCGCGGTGACGAGCGGCTGCAGGTTGGCGAACACCGCCACGGACGAAGCGCTGGCCGTTGAAAGCGCGTAGTTCCACAGCACGTAGGCCACGAACGAGGTGAGAAACGCGAGCGCCAACAGTCCGCCCTGCGCAGCCGGCGAGGCGTGAAGAATCTCTGCCGGGCGCAGCGCGAACGGGGCGAAGGGCAGCGTCGTCAAGGCCGCGGCGAGCATGCACCACGCCGGAACCCGCAACGGCCCGTACTGGTCCACCAGGGTCTTGGAGCCCGTGGTGAACAAGACCCACGCCACCACCGCCACGGCGATGAAGAGATCTCCCACCAACTCCGCTCGAGCTTCCAGCAGCCCCCGCCCCAACAAGAGCACCAACGCACCGGCAAACGCCGTCGCGATGCCCACCACCCGCCACCGCGCGAGCGGCACGCCTCGGGTCCACCGCTCCGCGAGGAGCACGCCGACGGGGGTCAGCGCGTAGAGCAGCGCCGCGTGACCAGCCGAAGACTGCCGGAGGCCATAGAGGAAGAAGCCCTGGTTGACCGGGCCACACAGCACACCCAGCCCCAGCACCTTCCAGCGGATTTCTTTCGGAGGAATCGCGCCGAACCGAAACACCAGCACGAAGACCAGAAAGACGACGCCCGCCAGCAGAACGCGCGCCGCAAACAGGTTGAGCGGCGCCAACTCCTCCAGGGTTCGCTTCGCCACCAGGTAGGTGCCAGCGCTGATGACCCCGTGACCCAGGAGGGCCAGCGTCGCCGCGGCCCCCACCGACTTCTGCGGGGCGGGCGAATTCACGCGTTCTCCTCGAGCCGCGCGAGGGCCCAGCGCGCCGCCTCTTGCACCCGAGCCGCGGGGTCGCGAGCGAGCACGTTCAACAACGCCCGCGCGCCTTCGTCTTTGACGGCGCCAAGCGCGTACGCGGCGTTCCTTCGCAGTCCATCGTAGCCGGCGCGGCCGAGCGGAGTTCCCTTCACCAGGGCGTCGTACTGCGAGGGCGTGAGGGCGGCGAATTCTCGAACGCCCAGGCGACCGACGGGTCTCGGCTCGAACCGGGGGCTGGCGCGGAGCGGGTGTTCGTTGAGCGGGCACACCGTCTGGCAGACGTCACAGCCGAAGACGATGTCCTGCATGCCGCGCGCGAACGCGTCGGGGGTCGCACCTTCGTTTTCGATGGTGAGGAACGAAAGGCACCGCCGCGCGTCGATGACCTTGTCCGCCACGATGGCCGAGGTCGGGCAGGCCCGAATGCACAGGTCACACTTGCCGCAGCGATCGGTGGCCAGTTCGGTCGCATAGGCATCGGCTTCCACGTCGAGCACCATCGTCCCGAGCACGACCCACGAGCCGAACTTCTCGGTGATGAGGCAGCCATTCTTTCCCACGTAGCCGAGCCCGCCGCGAACCGCCCACACCTTCTCCATCACCGGGAGAAAATCGACGGACGAATAGGTGCGGAGCGCCGGCCAATGCTTCTTGAGCCCGGCCCGGAGGCGGCGCAGTCGGTCCTTCATCGTCGCGTGGTAGTCACGACCACGCGCGTACGAGGCGACGGGAGAGGCCTCATCGTCCCAGTGGTAGTTGCAGGCGAGCGCCATCACCGTCCTGGCGCCCGGGAGCAGGGCCGCGATGTCGAGCCGCTCGGCGACGCGCGCGCGCATCCAATCCATGTCCGCGTCAAAGCCCGCCTCCAACCACGCGGTGAGGTGCTGCGGCGGAATGGGCTCGGCACGTGCGAGCCCGCAGGCGTCGAACCCCGCGTCCTGTGCCAGCGCGTGGAGTGTGGCGGCTGCTACGACGCTCGTGGCGGCACCCAGGGCGTGTCAGCGATTCCGGCGCGGTGGTTGGCCACGCGCGCCATGGTGAAGAGCAGGTCGGAGAGACGATTCAGGTACACCACGGACTCGGGGCCGATTTTTCCTTCGCGGAACAGCGGCACCACTTTCCGCTCGGTGCGGCGGCAGATGGTCCGCGCCAGGTGCAGGGCCGCGGCGCACGGCGTCCCACCGGGGAGAATGAAGGCCGTCAGCGGCTTCAGCTCTGCGTCGAAGCCGTCGATGGCCCGCTCCATCGCTTGCACCCAGTCGGCCTGCAGGTGCGGAATGGCGGCGTCGGCCTTCGAGCCCTGCGGCGTGGCCAGCATGGAGCCCAGCGTGAACAACTGGTCTTGCAGTGTCTGAAGCAGCGCGTCCAGCTCGCCGGCGCCGGTTGCGCGCGCCACGCCGAGCGCCGAGTTGAGCTCATCGACCTCGCCGTAGGCTTCGACGCGGGGGTGATCTTTCCCCACCCGGCCCCCGCCAAACAGCCCGGTCTCTCCGCCGTCGCCGGTCTTGGTGTAGATGCCGGTCAAATGAGCCTCTGAAACTCGCTGAGGTCCATCTTCCACACCGGCACGCCGCAGAACCTGGGGCCTTCAGGACAGAAGGGCGTGATGCCGGCCTGTTTTCGCAGCGTGCACGGAGGCTGAATGTATTCGGCCAGACGCGGGTGCACCGTTCTCGCCTGCTGCACTTCTTCGAGCGACGCCTTCCAGATTTCTTCCTGGGCCGTGTAGCAGAGGCGATGCACCCACTTGTGGTGCAGGTGGAGCAGGTCGCCCGACTCGAGGAAGCGAACGGGGAACGCGTTAGGGAGCAGGTACAGCGCCATCTCCTCCTGCACGCCCTGGTCGAGGAGCGTCTCCATCGACTTCCACAACAACGCCATGGCGCGCATGTAGCGATCGTGCGCTTCGGGCACGCTGGCGATGAGCGCGGGAACCACCACATCGATGTGTCCCGGCACGAAGTGGGCGTGCAGCACCGGGCGGGAGGCCGGTGTCATGCGGTGCCGTTGGTCCTGACTGTCGGCGGTGTGCGAGAGCTTCTTCTGAAAAGTGTAGTGCGCGTGGCCCAGCGCGCGCGTGAGCTTGCTCATGGTGGTGAGCACCAGCGCTTCGCCGAGGTACGGGTTCTCCCTGGGCGACAGCACCCGCCGGAGCGCTTCGTCGTCAGACATGGCGTCGCGCGTGGCGCCGAGCACATCGCGAACGCCCTGCGCCACCGACTGCTCGGCTCGGGCTTTGTAGTCGACCAGCCTCGAGCTGATGGGGCCCAACGTGGCATCGAACTCATCGAGGTACGGCTTGGCGCCCGCCCCCGCCTTCAACCGACCGAGCTGCGCGAGCGCGCGGTACTCGAGCGTGTCCTCCTGCTTGAGCGGGTCTTCGATGTGCTGAAAGAAGAGCGGGTCGACCCGATTCACTTCGTCCACCATCGCGTCCACCAACAGGCGGGTCTCGGTGGGCACGTCCATCTGCTGACAGAGGCGGTGGTAGCGGTGCAGCGTGAGTCCAGAGACCGTGTGGTACAGGTGCGCGAAGG
>CAZFXD010000271.1:0-6858 GCA_964522795.1 uncultured Myxococcaceae bacterium | reverse complement strand
GGCCGCGACCAGGAGCACGTCCATCTGGCCCGTGGCTTCGTTGGCCTCGTTGGAGAGGATCTGGGTATCGAGGTTGACGTCTTTGATTTCGAAGGGAATGTGCTGCTCGGCTTCCCACTGAATCGCTTCGTCGAGCTCTTCCGGCGTCATCTTCGGCATCGAGATCTTCTTGATGATCACCGAGTGGCCGCTGACGCTGATCGCGACTTCCTTGGCCTTCAGCTTCAGCTCGCTGACCAACTCCTGAACCGCCTGAACGATGGCGGTGGAGTTCATCAACGCGCCGTCGACAATCGCTTCCGGCGGCAACGGCTTCATTCCGAAGCTCTGCAGCTGGTACACGATCTGCCCACGGCGACGCGTTTCCTTGAGCTGGATCAGCTTCACGCCCGTGGAGCCAATGTCCAGCCCCAGTGTGAGTTTTCCTCTCGCCATGCTGACCAACTCCTTTGAAAACCGCGAAGCCTTCGAAGCGTAACCTTCATGCCGCCGATGGCGAAAAAAAAGTCACCGAATGCACTGCTACAGAGGCGAAGCGCCTTGTGGCAACCTCGCCGCGTGTCTACCCGTCGACGTCGGCGTCGGGGTCAATCCCGTAATCTTTGATCTTGTACAGCAACGCGCGGTGGCTGATCTCCAATAACTCGGCCGCGCGAGTTCGATTTCCCCGCGTCTTCTTGAGCGCCGCGCGAATGAACGTCTCCTCCAGCTGATTCATGGCTCGCTTGAGCGAATAGTCGTCCGCGGTCGGCTGCGGCAGCATGGGGACTTCGCCCGTGGCCAGCGTCGCCTGATCAATCGACACGGTGGGCGTGGCCCACAGCTTATCGGGGAGCGCCTCCGGCTTCACCGTGTCTCCCTCGCACATCAGGACCGCGCGCTCCATCGCGTTCTCAAGCTCGCGAACATTTCCCGGCCAGTCGTAGGCCTTGAGCAGCGCCACGGTCTCGGGGGCGAGCTTCGACGCCGGCACTTCGCGGTTCATCTCTCGGTTGAAGCGCTCGAGGAACGCCTGCGCGAGGAGCGGAATGTCGTCTTTGCGGTCGCGCAGCGGGGGCACCTTCAGGTTCACCACGTTCAAGCGAAAGAGGAGGTCCTCTCGGAACTCGCCTCGAGCCACCAGCTTCTCCAGGTCTCGAAGTGTGGCGGCCAGCACGCGCACATCGACTTTCTCGGTCCGGGTGTCGCCGACCGGGCGAACTTCGCCCTCCTGCAGGAACCGCAGCAGCTTGACCTGCGCGGGCAGGGGCAGCTCGCCAATCTCGTCCAGAAACACGGTGCCGCCGTCGGCTTCGGCGAACAGGCCCCGCTTCGCCGACCGGGCATCGGTAAACGCGCCTTTGGCGTGACCGAACAGCTCCGATTCGATGAGGCCCGCCGGTATCGCACCGCAGTTCACGGTGACAAAAGGCATCGCGGCGCGCGGAGAGCCGTCGTGAATGGCCCGGGCCACCAGCTCTTTGCCGGTCCCGGAGGCGCCCGTGATGAGCACGGTCGTCGTGACCGGCGCCACCTTCTGAATCTGCCGCAAGAGCGCCTTGATCGGCTCGCTCGCCCCGAGCAGCCGCGTGCCGACCGCCGCCGTCTCCCCCGCCTTGAGCCGCCGGTTTTCCCGGAGCAGCCGCCCGCGTTCTTCGGCCTTCTTGAGCACGAAGACGACTTCTTCAGGCCGGCACGGCTTCTGAACGTAGTCGTACGCACCCAGGCCCACGGCCTCCAACGCCTCGTCCTGTGAACCGTAGGCGCTCATCACCACGAAGGTGACGTCGGGCCACTGTTCAAGCGTCTTCTTGAGCAGCGACAGCCCGTCGAGCCGGGGCATGCGCACGTCGGAAATCACGACGTCGTACGGGCGGGTGGCCAGCTCCTTGAGCGCTTCTTCGCCGTCGGCCACCGCGCGAACGTCGTAGCCGCGCTCCGTCAGCACGAGCGAGAGCACATGGCGGATCGACGCTTCGTCGTCGGCGATGAGGATGGAGCGGAACAGTCCCATGGGGCGCCTGGAACTCTACGTCAGGCCGGGGGCAGCGTGATCGTGAAGATGGCCCCGCCTTCCGGTCGATTTCCGGCCTCCAGGGTACCCCCGGCCGAGGAAATGAGATGGCGCGACACCGCGAGGCCCAGGCCCGTGCCCTTCCCGGCGCCCTTGGTGGTGAAGAACGGCTCGAACAGCCGTGGCAACACGTCCGCGGGAATTCCCGGCCCGCTGTCGGCCACGGTCAAGACCACCGTCGAGCCCAGGGCGGCGCGGATTTCAATCGTTCCCCGCGACGCCATGGCCTGCGCCGCATTGAGCAGGAGGTTGATCAACACCTGCGACAGCGGCCCGGCTTCTCCTCGAGCGCGGACCTCGGGAGGCACCTGGAGGTCGATTTGAACGTTGCGAAACTCCGAGCTGGCCGAGAGCAGCTTCACCGCAGACTCCACCAGCGGCCCCAACGCGATGACCGAAACGCCGCTCTTCGAGGGGCGCCCCAGGTCGAGGAGCGAGCGGACGATCTGATCGATGCGCTTGAGCTCCTTCTCCACCGGGTCGAGCAGCTCTACGACCTCGGGTTTGTCTTTGGCTCGCGTGCGAATCAACGAGACGTACCCCATGATTCCAGCGAGCGGGTTCCCCACTTCGTGGGCCACCCCCGCGGCGAGCTTGCCCACAGTGGCGAGGCGGTCGGCAGAAACGAGCTCCGTCTGCGCCCGCGTCAGCTGCTCGTTGGTGACCTTGAGCTCGCGGACCTGCCGTCGGGTAATCTCCTGCTCGGCCTTCAAGGCATCGGCCATTCGCACCAGTGAGGCCTGGATCTTGGAGAGCAACGGCCCTCCGGACTCGAGCGGCACGTCGAGCCGAAGCTGCGCCAGCGACTCGATGGCGCGCTCCGTCTCTCCCAGGGGCCGACCCACGACCAGGTACAAGAGGGTGAAGGCGACGAACGACACGGCCGCCAGGTCGAGCGCGATGAAGAAGGGAATCACCGCGCGCACCCGGCTCAGGGTGTCTCGAGCCGCGGTCTCGGTGCCACCGAAGCGGGAGACCGCCTCCATCAAGCTGGCCAGGACGGGCTGCACGCTCAGCCAGGTCACCACGCACGCCACCACGGCGAGCAGAAAGCCGAGGGCGAGGATTCGAAATCTCACAGCCCACCACCACCGAACAAAAGCGCCAGACTCGGCCAGCCCAGGCGAGCCACCCAGGGACCGACGAGCAGAACCTCGAGGCCCGCCAGCGCCAACCACGGCCCGAACGGGAGGTTGGTGACCCCGGGCTGCCACTCGACCGGCGTGCCACCCGCGTCGACAGGTTCGTCGGGAATCGGCTGCAGGAAGATGCTCCAGGGCAGGAGCACGAGGCGACGCCCGAAGGACAGCCCGGGCCTCAAAAAGTCCCAGGTCATGGTGAGCGGCGGCTCCTCAGGCCCAGGCGGGGCGGCGGCCTCTGCGCCCGGCGCAGGGGCAGCTGGCGCGTTGGGGTCGACGGGGACGGCGGGCGGGGCTGCGGGCGGGGTTGCAGGGCCCGCCCGGCCGGTGAACGCCAACCGAGCCACGCCGAAGATGGCCCCCTGAGCCGAGGACAAGAACACCAGCGCCAGCAGGGAGCGATAGGTGAGAAAGGCCCCGAGCAGGGCAAAAAGAAACTTGTCGCCCGCGCCCAGCGCCTCCTTCCGGAACGCCAACCATCCGAAGTACTCCATGGCCCGGAAGAGACAGAAGGCGATCAGCGCCCCGTAGAGCGAGGCCTGGAATGGCCCCCAGCCCGCCACGCCGCCCAGCACAAGGCCCACCGCGATGCCCGGCAAGGTGAGTTCGAACGGGAGAATCCAGTGCTCCGCGTCGATGAACGTCAGTGGAATGAGGAACCCCACCAGGCAAACCGCGGTGAACAGCTCCAGCGACCACCCGAAGCGCTCCTTGCACGCCACGAACACCAGGCCCGTGAGCACCTCCACCACGAGGTATCGAATGGAGATGGGCTGCCCGCACCCGCGGCACCTGCCACGCAGGAACAGCCACGAGAACACGGGGATGTTCTCAATCCACGTAATCTGGTGACCGCACCGCGGGCACTTTGAGCGGGGCCTGACCACCGATTCGCCCACCGGCACGCGCGCGATCACCACGTTCAGGAAGCTGCCCACGGACAGCCCGACGATGAAGAGCCAGGCTCGCCACGTCCACTCCATGACCTCGTGAATGTCCATGCGCGCGGGCGCACATCATGGCCGAAGGTGGGGCTGAGAAGAAGGAATCACCCGCGCGCCCCACAGCCAGCAAGTGCCGACCGTGAGGGCTGCGGGAAGTGCCCAGGGAGGGATTCGAACCCTCACGCCTTGCGGCGCCACCCCCTCAAGATGGTGTGTCTACCAGTTCCACCACCTGGGCAACTGCACTGCGACTGCAACAAACGGGGTGCGACGACTTACACCGCCTACGGCTTCGCGGGCGGCAATTTCTCTGCGGGAACGCCTTCAGTGCCTTCGGTCGCCTTGTTCGAAGCCGGCGGCAGCGGCGTCCCGGGCTCTTTGGAGGGCTCGCCCACCGTCGACGGCGCCGGCGCCGCGGCCTCGCCCGGCGCAGCGGTGTCTTTGTTCGCGTCGGTCGGCGTCGCGGTCGTCCCGGCCGCAGCGGCTGGGGCGGGCTCGTCCATGCCTTCAGCGGTCACCGTTCGGCGGAGGCCGACGAACGAGAGCCCGAGGGAGGTGATGAAGTAGGCAATGGCGCAGACGGCGGTCACTTTGGAGAGGAAGGTGACGGCGCCACGGCCGCCAAACGCGCTGGTCGCCGCGCCACCGCCGAAGGCTGCGCCCATGCCCGCGTCTTTTCCGGGCTGGAGCAGAATGACGAACATCATGAACACGCAGAGCAACACGTGGAGGGCAGAGACGACGTACAGCATCAGATACTCCTGACTGGGTAGGCGACGGGGCGCTCTTAATCACACCGGCCACTCAAACTTCAACCTTCCAGAGCAGCCTTGACGATTGCGGCGAAATCTCCGGCCTTGAGGCTGGCTCCGCCCACCAGGGCGCCATCGATGTCCGCTTCGCCGAGGAGCTCTTTGGCGTTGTCCGCTTTGACGCTCCCGCCGTACTGAATTCGAAGGGCCGCGGCGGCCTCGGCGCCCCACAGGCCGGCCACGGACTTGCGGATATGGGCGTGAACTTCCTGGGCCTGCCGCGCGGTGGCCGTCTTCCCGGTGCCAATGGCCCACACCGGTTCGTAGGCCACGACGACGCGCGCGCGGGTGTCCGCAGGCAGGCCGTCGAGCGCCCCTTTCAACTGGCGATCAACCACCGCCAGCGTCTGGCCGCTCTCACGTTCCGCGAGCGTCTCCCCTACGCACACGATGGGAGACAGCCCCCCCGCCAGCACGGCCGCGGCGCGTTGGTGGACGAGCGCGTCGGTCTCGCCAAAGTACTGTCGGCGCTCCGAATGACCCACGATCACCCAGGTCGCGCCCAGGTCTTTGAGCATGGGCACCGAAACCTCGCCGGTGAAGGCCCCGGACACCGCCGGGTGAACGTGCTGGGCCGAGACGGCGACGTTCGAGCCTTCAAGCACCTTGGCCACGGCCGGAATGCAGACGAACGGTGGCGCCACCGCGACTTCGACCCGGTCGCGAACCATCGAAAGCTGACTGCGCACGTCGCGGGCCAGCGCCGCCGCTTCGGTCGGCGTCGTGTTCATCTTCCAGTTCCCAGCGACGAATGGACGACGCGGCATCTACGCACCCTCCGCTTCCAGCGCCGAGATGCCCGGCAGCTTCTTGCCTTCGAGGAACTCGAGTGACGCACCGCCACCGGTCGACACGTGCGTCATGCGGGCGGCGAGGCCGAACTGGTTCACCGCAGCCGCGCTGTCCCCACCGCCGACCACCGTGTGGGCCTGCCGATTGTCGGCCATGGCCTCGGCGATCGACCGGGTGCCTTCGGCGTAGCGCGCGTTCTCGAACAGGCCCATGGGGCCGTTCCACAACACGGTGTGCGCTTCACGAATCTTCTCGCGGTAGAGCGCTCGCGTCTTGCGGCCGATGTCGAGCCCGAGCAGGTTTTCCGGAATGGCGCGGTCTTCGACTTCGCGCGCCGTGGTGGCGTCGTCGAATGAGGTGGCAGCCACGTGGTCAACCGGGAGCAGCATCTCGACGCCGAGCCGGGTCGCCGCATCGAGCAGCTTTCGGGCGAGCTCCAGCTTGTCTTCTTCGCACCGGCTCTTGCCCACGGGCACGCCCTGCGCCTTGAGAAACGTGTACGCCATCGCGCCGCCGATGAGCAGCGTGTTCACGCGTGGGAGCAGGTTCTCAATCACCTTGATCTTGTCGGACACCTTCGCGCCGCCCAGCACCGCCACGTAGGGTTTCTGCGCGCCCGCAATCAGCGGCGTCAGCTGATCAATCTCCTTCTTCATCAACAGACCGGCGCCCTTCGTCTTCACGAACGCCGCCATCCCTGCGGTGGACGCGTGCGCCCGGTGCGCCGTGCCGAACGCGTCGTTCACATAGACGTCGCACAGCCCCGCCAGGGAGCGAGCGAAGGCCTCGTCGTTGGCCTCCTCCTCCGGATGAAAGCGGAGGTTCTCCAGCACCAACACCTGGCCCGGCCGCAGGTCGCGCGCCATCTTGGTCACGCCGTCGCCCACGCTCTCATCGGCCTGAATGACTTCCTTCGGTTTCTCCAGCAGCTGCGCCAGGCGCGTGGACACCGGCAGCAGCGACAGTCCCGCGTCGGGGCCTTTGGGCCGCCCGAGGTGCGACCCCAGAATGACGCGCGCCTCGGCGTCGAGGGCCGCGCGAATGGTGGGGAGCGCCTCGCGTATGCGCGTGTCGTCGGTGACCGCGTGCTTCTTGTCCAGCGGCACGTTGAAGTCGAC
>CAZFXD010000270.1:0-6880 GCA_964522795.1 uncultured Myxococcaceae bacterium | reverse complement strand
TGGGTGTCCTCTGGGTTACGCCACGCCGTTCGTGCCGGGGCCGCGGAAGATGTCGCGAATCGGGCGCTCCGGAACGAGCGGTTGGCGGCCCCGCAGCGGGTAGTCCTTCCGCAGCGGGTGGCCTTCGAACTCTTCGTACATGAACATGCGACGCAGGTCAGGGTGCCCGGCAAAGCGCACGCCGTAGAAATCCCAGACCAGCCGCTCGCTCCAGTTGGCGCCGCCGTAGATGTCGCTGATGGTCGGAATCTCCGGGTCGTCCTCTGTGGTCAGGACCTTCAGGCGCAGGTACTCGTTCCGCTCGAGAGACTTGAAGAAATAGACCACCTCGAAGCGCGGCTCGTTCTCTGGGAGCAGCTGGCGGTCGACGCCGTCCATCGAGATGAACATGGTGAACCCGAGCGACTTGGCGAATCGCGCCACTTCCTTGATCGCGCTCTTCTTCACCACGCCCCACGCGTCGCCGGCCCGGTCGACGTACCGCGACTCGAGGGCTTCGGGCAGCTTGGTCACAATCGAATCCAACGCAAAGGCGCTCATGCAGGCTCTCCGATTCGGGCCGGTGAAACGGCTCGCGGGTTATAGGGAGCGACACCCCACGGGTCAACGTGAATTGCCTTGAGACTTTGCAGGCTTAGCGTGATTAATACGGGGCGATGATCAGCGAAGATGCGGTAGCCGCGATTCTCTGCTCGCTGCACGACTGCGCGATGGTGCTCGCGCCCGGCGGCTGGAATTCTGTCGAGTTCGTGACCGTGGAGCGGCACGGTGTGCTCGCCCTCGCGTCGCTGGAGACGAGGGGCCTGGGCTCCAAGGAGCCGAAGAAGAAACCGACGCTGCACATCGACGAGAAGACCGAGGTCGCCCGGGCCTCCGCCGCGCTCTTCGATCTGCAGCACGCGCTGGAGGGCCACCGCAAGCCCTGGCGCGGTGGTCGGGTTCGCTGCGACCGGTCGGCGACGTTCGAAGACTGGAAGTGCTTCAGCCCAGAAGGCGCGCTCTGCTTCTTCTTTCGAATCGATGGCGCCACCTTCGAGCGGCTGATCATCACGGAAGACCTCTCCCTCGCGCTGCTGGGGACCGAGCGCGCCTTCGAGTCGCTTCAGCGGACGTTTGAGTCCGTAGTCGGCGCGTCGCTGGAGCAGCGGTACAGCCCCGACGAAGGCGTGGTTCGCATCTTGTCCGCGAGCGGGAACCTGCAATGGCCGGCAGAATTCATCGGCAGCTACGACGCCAAAAGCTTCGTCTGGCAGTGGGGGTGGGCGGCCCGCCAGCCCCTGTTCAGCCAGCGAACCAAGGGCATCTGCCTACCCGATCAGAAACCGCCGGGCTTCAGCGCCCTCTGGCGGCCCGAGCTGCATTGCGACGAGGGCTTCGCCTGGGCGCTCGCCGCGCACATCACGGTCGGCATCGGGGCGCAGGGCCTGATGAGCGCGCCGCTCTCCCCCCACCAGGTGGCGTTCGTGGCTCCGATGCGCCTCGGCGTCACGTGAGACGGTCGTCTACGTGCGAACTTCGCAAACCTCGAGCTTGCGCTAAGGTACCGCTGTTGTTCAGGGGAGGTCGCGGCCGATGACCGTTGGAAAGATCAACAGCAAGCCGCCCTCCGTTGGCGGCACCGACGCCCCCGCTGAGCCGAAGCCGGCCGTCGACCTCTCCAAGCTGCCTCCTCCGCCGGCAGGGAGCCCGACCAGGCCCGCCGCTCCGAATGCCTTTGAAGTGCGCAGCTCCGGGCCGCTGGTTTCACTCGACCAGACCTTCGCCAACGGGCCGCACCCCGGGGCTCCGGGAATCGCCGGGATGGACGTCGTCGATGCCTCCCAGCCCGCGACCGCCGCCACCGCCGCGCGCGCCGAGGTCGCCATCTCGGAAGCGCCGGTGCACGCAGAAATGGCCGGGGTGGTGGACGAAGCGAAAGCGCTCCGTGAGGACCTCCAGGCCGACGCTGCCGGCTGGTTCAAACAGGCCGAGGCGCTGGCGGACAAGCCTGGCTACAAGGTCTCCATTCGCGAGGTCGATGGCGCGCGCGTCCTCGACGCGGCCCGACTGACCCCGAACGGTGAAGTGGCCGAGTGCGTGCGCCTGGTCGTCGCCAGCGAGGGCACGGAACTGACCGAGACCGTGCACACCAACGGCGCGTGGGTCTCGACCTACCGTCGCTCCACGCTGGTCGAAGGGGGCACGGAGATTCGTGTTGAACGCAACCAGTTCAACGGCGCTCCGGGCGACACGTCGCCGCTCGACGAGGGGTTCTTCGACCGCGCGGAGCAGACTGAGCACGCCCAGCTCGAGATCTCGGTGCGCGACGGCAACGTGTCCCGCGAAGAGAAGTGCTGGATCGACAGCGACTCCAAGCACCGCAAAGACAAGATTGAAGAGTCAAAGCTCACGTTCAAGATCTACTCCGGTGGCGAGCTCAACCTCGCCGGTGGCGTGGAGAAGGCGTTTCACGCCAGTGAGCCGATCATCGAGCGCCACGTTCACGTGACCGAGAAGTTCAAGGGCGATCGCGTGCACAACCTGGCCTTCGAGACGGCGTACTGCCAGGGCCATGTGCGGGCCGTGGAGTTCTCGGAGAAACAGAAGCCGGTGGTGCTGCTGGAGAAAGAAATCGAACCCGGCGTGCGGCGCGAATCGCAGCTCTTCCGCCACGGCACGCAGAAGACCGTTCGCACCACCACCGAGGTGAAGCCGGACAACTCGGTCGAAGAACTGAAGGAAACGTGGGATTCGAATGGCGAGGTCGTGGGTTCGAGCGACCAGCCGAAGCGCATCAACTCCTCCAAGACCACTCGCCGGTACGACGAGAAGGGCGAACTCAACTTCGAACGCAACATCGCGTTCGACGATCGCACGGGCGACATCAATACCACCCTCATCAAGCGCTAGCGCCAGGGCGACCGCATGGTGGAGACCTCGTCGCTGGAGAAGGCGCACGACGGGAAGACGACCACCTCGTCCGCGACTCGCACCGTCCGCCTCACGCCGCAAGGGGAGGTGCCTGAATCGATCTCCACCACCGCGGGCAGTCGGACCCTTCAGCTCAACGTCACCCAGACCGGCATCACCTACAAGACCACCACCGAGAAGGGCGAGCCGATTGAGGGCACGCTCGAGTCCTCGGACAAGCTCGGTCACCTGAAGCTCAAGATCAACGGCAAGGCCATTGATATCCCCGCCGACCCCGAAGAGGCGTCGAAGCTGCTGAAGAAGAAGTTCCCGCTTGAGCAACTGGCGGGGCTGGACGTGGCGCTCAAGGAAACCACCGCTCCCCAGCTGGCCTACCGGCTGTGGAAACAGAGCATTCCCGGGGTGGCGTTTCGCACGGGAGCGCACGACGTCTTCAACTTCCTGGACACCCACGGGGTGATCTACGACACGGCGTTCTTCGTCTTCGATGAGTACGGCCGCCTGAGCAGCGTGTACGACAAGCTCAACTCAGGCTCAGAGAACATCCCCTACGCCGAAGCCGATGGCGTCGTTCCCGGACTCGCGGGCCAGCTGGCCAACAGCATCGGCCTGGTCGGCGTGGGCATCGACGCCTGGGATACGCTCTACAAGTTCAAGCGCCGTGAGTTCTTCAAGGCCACCGTGAAGTCGGCCAGCATCGTGGAGCGATTGATCGAATTCGGCGGTGACGCGACCGGTAAGTTCGGGGTCGCCACGCGGTTCGGTCGTGGAATTCGCGCCGGCCGCGCGGTCGTCGAAGCGGTGGACGGCGCGTACAACATCGCGCACGGCGACACCAAGTTCGACCGCCTGCGCGGTGGCGCGAGCATGGCCTCGGCGGGAGTTCGGGTCGGGCTGGCGCTGACGGTCGGCGCCGGGCCCCTCGCCCCGGCGCTCTTCGGCGCCCTGGCCATCACCGAAGCAGCCAACCTGCTGCTCAACGTGGCGGACAGTCGGTACGTGGCGCCCATGTCAAACGTGTTTGCGCCCACCCCCGCCGCCGCTGCCCCGGTGGCCGAGGAAGATCGCCAGCGACTCGAGGAAGAGCGCCGCCTGGCGATCAAGAAGACGCAGAAGATGACCGCCGATGAGATCTCCGCCGCGCAGCTCCACGTGGTGGACCTCGGCCAGAAGTTCACCGGCTCGAACATCAAGTTCCACGCCGAAGACGGGAGCGATCCGGCCCACAAGTTCACCTTCAAGCCCTTCAACCCCGCGTCGACCAACTTCGAAAAAGACGTGATGGGCAACTCCATTCGAGCGCGCGGCGGGGAGGCCAGCGCACAGCCCGTGCCGCAGAGCCTCACGCTCCCTGACGGCCAAGTGCTGGATGGGTACGTGAAGCCGCACGTGAAGGGCGACGACCTGACCGGCGACCCGACGAAGTGGAGCCCGGGCGTGATCGATTCGGTGCTGGCCGATGCGCCGTGGGCCGAATTTCTGGGCAACTACGATCTCAAGCTCGACCAGTACAAGGTGATCAAGGTCGGCGAGAAGGACAAAGACGCCAGGGGCGAGGGGACAGCGGCCGCCCAGAGCGACACGAAGGACGAGCGCCCCACGGTGGCCGTGAACCGCGACTGGGACACCGTGATGAGCGACTACCAGCAGCAGGATCACCTCGACCGGTACAAAGCCTTCAAGACCGGCATCGTGGCCAAAGGCTGGCTGCCCGCCGCGCCTCCCGCGCAGAACCTGCTCTACGAGGCGTACGTGAAAGGGCGGCTGGACATCAACTTCGCCCCCATGTTCGAAGCGATTGAGCGCATTCAGGCCATTCCTGACGCCGACATCGCCGCCGACATGAAGCCGTTCCTCGATAAGACGTTCGCCAAGGGCAAGACCTTCGGACCGTACAAGTCGCCGAACGAACTGGTGGCGGCGGTGCTCGACCGCAAGGCGCACCTCAAAGAGAACTTTGAGCGCTTCGTCCAGGACCTCAAGGACGAGCGGGCAGGGCTGGCCGCGGACAAGGCGCGGTTCATCCCCACCATGCGCGAGCTTCGCACCTGGCTCCGCGACTCGTGGATGCACCTGGGCGAATGGTTCGTGGAGTCGCCGCTGCTCAAGAAGCTGAACCAGCATACGCAGCACAAGGAAGCCAAGAAGCTCGGCATCCGCATGTGGGACAGCTGACCGACTGCGTCGAACGCTTCGTTCTGGTTCGAGAAGATTCGTTCTAGGCTCGCGAGCCGTGAAAACCATTCTCTGGGTGTGCGCGCTGTCTGCCTCGGTCGCGTCGGCGGCCACGGTCACCGTGAACGTCAACAGCAACCGCCGGGCCATCTCCCCGCTGATCTTCGGTATCAACGAGAGCACGCCGGCGCAGATGAGCCGCATGGGAGCCACCCTGGGGCGCATCGGCGGGAACCGGTACAGCCGCTACAACTGGAAGGCGTCCACCACCAACGAGGGCGGCGACGAATACTTCTTCATCAACCGCGTCATCGCGCCGGACGGCGGGTTCACCAACTTCACCGATCAGTACGCCGCGACTGCGAAGTCCGTGGGTGCGCAGTGCGTGCTCGAGATTCCCGTGCTGGGGTACGTCGCCAGGGCCTCCAGCCCGACCGCGCCCCCGTTCGCCTGTGCCTACAGCAACACCAAGTACGGCGCCCAGGGCGTGCAGACGGCGTTCTCCACCGAAGACTCGAACTGCGGCAATGGGAAGTTCTCCGACGGCGGCTATGTGCTGGGGAACGATCCGCTGGATACCTCCCTCGCCATCGACGCGGGGTTCGCCAAAGAGTGGGTGCAGCACCTGAACGCGACGCTGGGCACGGCTGCGGACGGCGGCGTGCGCTACTTCAACATCGGAAATCAGCCCGCGCTCTGGGGCGAGACGCACCACGACGTTCACCCCAACCCCACCACCTACGCGGAGATGGTGTCGGTGCTCACGACGTACGCCGGCGCGGTGAAAGACGCTGACCCCGCGGCCCTGACGCTCGGCCCCGGCGAGTGGGGCTGGCTCAACTACTGGGACAGCCGCAAAGGTGAGCGCGGCACCATCGGGGTTGAGTTGGTGAAGTACTACCTGCTGCAGGCCCGAGCGGCTGAGCTCACTGGCGGCCGCCGATTGCTCGACTACTTCGACCTCCACGTCTACCCGCAGAACACCGGCATCTACACCGACACCACCGACGCGGTGAACGCCGCCCGCCTTCGCTCAACCCGGATTCTCTGGGATCCGTCGTACACCGTAGAGACCTGGGAAGCCGGCATCGAGGGGGGCGTGCTCTCCATCATTCCCCGCATGCGCCAGTGGGTGGCCGACAACTACCCAGGCACCAAGTTGGCCATTTCGGAGTACCGCTGGGCGGCGCTCGATCACATCAGCGGCGCGCTCGCTCAAGCCGAGGTCCTCGGCATCATGGGCCGCGAGGGCGTCGACATCGCCGCGCTGGAGGGTGGAATTCCGGACGGCACCATCGGGGAAGACGCGTTCAAGATCTTCCGGAACTTCGATGGCGCGCAGGCGAAGTTCGGGACCACCTCGGTCTCCGCGAGCTCGACCGACCTCCCGCGAGTGTCCGCGTTCGCCGCCGATCACCCGAACGGCAAGGTGACGTTGCTGCTCATCAACAAAGATCCCCTCGTGCCGGACTCGGTCACCATCAACTTCCAGGGCACGGCGCCCGGCGGCACGTACCGGGCGTACTCATTCTCGGCCAGCAAGCGCCTCTCGGCGTCGACGCCGGCGACGGGGACCGTGTCGGGCGGGCAGCTCTCCAGGTTCCTGCTCGCGTACACGGCGGAGATCATCGAGTACACGCCAGACCCCTCAACCATCATCGACGGAGGAACCGGCGGCGGCTCGGGCGGCGCCGGAGGCGGCTCCGGCGGAGGCTCGGGCGGGAGCGGCGGTTCCGGCGGTGGTTCCGGCGGCGCGGGAGGCGGCACCGGTGGAGGAAGCTCCGGAGGCGGCGCG
>CAZFXD010000269.1:0-6885 GCA_964522795.1 uncultured Myxococcaceae bacterium | reverse complement strand
AGCGCCTTGCGGTCCTGCATCATCGCCTCGATGGAGTACGTCTTGTTCGCGCCGGCGAACTTCTCGCTGTCGGTCTTCCGCCCGCAGATGACCGGCATCGCCATGTAGTCCTCGGCGAACGACCGATACACCTCGAGCATCTGGAGCGTTTCCTTCTCGGCCTCTTCCTCGGTCTCGTGGCAGGTGTGACCTTCCTGCCAGAGGAACTCGGTGGTGCGGAGGAACAGGCGGGTGCGCATCTCCCAGCGCATCACGTTGGCCCACTGGTTCAGCAACAGCGGCAGGTCGCGATAGCTCTGCACCCAGCGCGAGAACATGGAGTTGATGATGGTCTCGGAGGTCGGGCGAATGACGTACGCCTCCTCCAGCTTCTTTCCACCCGCGTGCGTCACCACCGCCAGCTGCGGGGAGAAGCCTTCGACGTGCTCCGCTTCCTTGCGGAGGAACGACTCGGGGATGAGCAGGGGAAAGTAGGCGTTCTGATGCCCCGTCTCTTTGAACATACCGTCCAGGGCTCGCTGCATGTTCTCCCAGATGGCGTAGCCATTGGGTCGAATCACCATGCAGCCTTTGACGTCGGAGTAGTCCGCCAGCTTCGCGCGGCGAACCAGTTCCACGTACCACTCAGAGAAGTCTTCGTGCCGGGTGGGGAGCTTGTCGGTGGAGGCCATGCGCGGTTGCTACGCAAGGCATGACGGCTTGTCGAGTGTCATGCGCGCGCTGCGCGGACAAAAAAAAGGGAGCGGCCCGCGAAGGCCGCTCCCTGGGAACTTCAGACCGCGGTCGTCGTCAGAATGAAGCGACGGTGATGGCCGGCTCGACCTTGATGAAGCCGCTGGTCGGCGGGGCCGCCGGGGCGCTCTGCGACTTCTTCATCTCTTCAATCTCCTTCTGGAGCGTCTGCATCTTGTTCCGGTGCGAGGCGCGCTCGCCCATGCTGGAGATGAGGCCAATCAAGCCGAAGGTGACGAGCAGCGCACCCACGCCGGCGATGACGAGGCCGGCAATCAACATGATGGTGCCGATGATGGGGAGCCCGAGGAGCAGCCCGCCGAACGCCATGGGCAACGCGAGCGCGACAATCAAGCCGCCGACAAGCATCGAGCCACCTGAAATCAGCAACCCGATGCCGCGAACTTCCGGCTGATTCGCCTGCAGGTTGCGCCACTCGGCCTGCTTGTCCTCAATCGACATCGAGCCGGCGGCCGAAGGCGCCGCGCCGTCCGCGTAGTACCCGCCAATGGTGGCGAGCACCGTGCTCGGAAACGCCTTGGCCGCCTCGTGCAGGTAGCCCGCGTAGCCCGCCACGCGGTCTGACACCGACAACTCCGGCGTGACCTGCGAGAAGATGAGCGACTTGGAGCTCGCCTTGGCGAACGCCGGAGCAGACAAGATGACCGCGGCCATCATCACGATTCGAAACATTGAGTCTCCTTCAAACGAGAAAGGTTCGAGTTGCGCCAAACAGCTGCCGTGAATGTAGCCACACCCGGACCCCTTTCGATCATTTTTTGCGGTCGGACACTTCCCCACCTGAAGTCCGTCGTTGCGGGACTTCGAGAAACGGGGCACGAAACGCTCTCGGCGCGCCGTGAGCGCCTGGTGGGAGGTCGTGGTGACAGCCGTCTCATTGCTCGTCGCGGTGGTGCTCAGCCAGAAAGTCACCAGCGGCGCGTCGCTCGCGCCGGACGGGGCGTGGATGGCGTATGCGAGCGCCCAGGACCGCGCGCTCTTCATCAAGGGCGCTGACGGTGGGGTGCAGCGGTATCCACGCACGGAGTTCGTCAACTCGCTCGCCTTCTCGGAAGATGGCCGGAACCTCGTCTTCATCAGCAGCGCGACCCCGATGGCCCCGGGCGACCTGTGGGTGCTCGACCTTTCGACCCAGAAGAGCCGCCGGGTGGACCTGGGCACCGGCAAGGTTCGCCGCTGCTTCACCGCCGAGAAGGCCCCGCTGTGGATTGGGTGTGAGCTCGTTCAGAACGAGCGAGTGAACGCCGCGCGGGTTCCACTCCAGGGTGGCGCGCCGGCCTTCTGGAAAGCGCCGTTTCGTGCCGGCTCCGCCTCCGAGAGCCAATGGCTCTTCGACAGCGAAGCGTTCCCCCGCGTCGCCGCCGGTCCGTCGTCGCAGCTGGACGCGGGAATGGAGCTCACCGCCTTTTCCGGGTCGCGCCGAAATTCGCTGTTGCGACTCGACGGAAGCGAGGAGCTGTTCCCGCTCGGGGTCTCTGCCGACGGGACCACGGTGTTCTACGTCACGAGCTTCATGGGGGCGGGGAAGCGGCTGGTGTCCAAAGCCACCCGAAGCGGGGTCACCCGAGTCCTCGTGGACTCGCCGGACGGCGGCTCATTCTCCTACTTCACCCAGCCTCGAGTGACCGACTTTCGGAATGAGGCGCGAGTGACGGTGGCGTGGAACGGGGCGCGACGACTCCCCGAAATCTGCCGCGAAGCCGTGGACGGAGGGGAATTTGCGAGCTGTTCCGAGCGCACCACGTTCCTCTCGCAGCATCCGTGGGCCGTGCTGGTGGACCGCAACCGAACGGACACGCAGTGGCTGGCCATTGGCACCGAACACTGTGACAGCGCGGTGTGCGCCACGCGCTACTTCTGGTGGGACCGGAGCAATCGACGAATGTTGAGCCCCGAACCCAACGGCCGTGGAGGTGCTGCGTATGAAGAACGCTGACTCAGTGCGGGTGTTCATCACGGGAGCTTCCTCGGGCATCGGCGCGGAGCTCTCGCGCTGGTACATCAAGCGCGGCGCGACCGTGTTCGGGGCGGCCCGGCGGGCGGACCGACTGGAGGCCTTGCGCGAAGAATGCGGCGACTCGTTTGTTCCCGTCTCGCTCGACGTCACGGACACCGCGGCGGTCGAGCGGACGCTGCTTGCGTTCGATGATGAACACGGCGGCATCGACACCGTGGTGGCCAACGCCGGCGTGGGGCACCACCGGCACGGCGCGAAGCTCACGGCGGCTGAGGTGTTCGCGGTCAATCGGGTCAACATCGATGGGGCGGTGGCGACCATGCTGGCGCTGGTGCCGCGAATGGTGGCCCGGGGGCAGGGGCGCATCGTGGCCATCTCGTCGCTCGTGGCGCATCGGGGCATCTCGCGTCACGCGGTGTACTGCGCCTCGAAAGCGTTCATCTCCACCTTCGCCGAGTCGCTGCGCGTGGACTTGAAGCGCGTGGGCGTGAGCGTCACCACGGTGGAGCCCGGCTGGGTGAAGAGCGAGATGACGGCGAAGAACAAGTTCCCCATGCCGTTCTTGATGGAGACCGCGGACGCCGCGGCGCTGGCCGGCGAAGCGATTGAAGCGCGCCGGCGCCTGGTGTCGTTTCCATCGCCGGTGGCGATTGGCGGGAGGTTCCTGCTCCCGGCGGTTCCGGGGTGGCTGTATGAGCGCGCGGTCGCGCCCCCGCCCCCGAGCCAGAAGCTGCGCGGGGAGAAGCAGTAGCGCTCATGGTCGCGGCTCCTGCCTTCGTCGTCGGCGACGTGCACGGCTGCATTGACGAGCTGGAGGACCTGCTCCGCGTCGCGGGGTGGACGCGGCTCAATCCGCTCGTCTTCGTGGGGGACCTGGTGGCGAAGGGCCCCGACTCACAGGCGGTGGTGCAGTTGGCGCGCGAGGCGGGGGCGACGGCGACGCTGGGCAACCACGACCGTCACGTGCTGCGAGCGCGCCGCGGTCAACCGGTGAAGCCCACGCACGTGGCGGCTGCCGCGTCGCTGCGGGAGGCCGAGTGGAGGTTTTTGGAAGCGATGCCCCTGTGGCATCGGCTCGATGCGTTCGGCAGCGTCGTCGTTCACGCGGGGATGGCGCCCGGCGTGCCGCTCGACGCCCAGGACCCTGAGCACCTCATCAACATGCGGTCCATCGACGCTGCGGGTCGCCCGACGAAGGTCCTCGAGGCGGGCGTGCCGTGGGCGAGTCTTCACCGCGGCCCCGAGTTCGTGGTGTTCGGCCACGACGCGGTGCGCGGGCTGCAGCGCTGGCCCTTCGCGCTGGGGCTCGACACCGGCTGCGTCTACGGACGGAGGCTCTCCGGAGTGTGGCTGCCGGAGCGGCGGCTGGTGCAGGTGAAGGCGCGGCGGACGTACTTGCGCATCGAAGATGCGTGAACCGCGCCGTCGCGAGGGTCAAAAGCGAACGAACGGGAGGTTGTCGCCCATGTCCTCTGGAAAACGGCCCCGAAAGGTATTCGCGGCCAATCCGATGCCTAGTTCGCCCGCCTGGTTCTGGCCCCAGCACTTCAGTCGGTCATTGTCGAGCACGGCGCAAGCGTGGAATCGGCCGACCGAGACAACGAGGGCTGTTCTGCCACTTCCGAGGTTGACGGTGGGGAGGTTGTCTCCCATCTGGGCTGTGGTGAGACCACGACTCTGCTGATCGCCCACGCCGAGTTCTCCGTTCCCGTTCATCCCCCAACACTTCACTGCACCGTTCGCCAGCAGGGCGCATGAGGCATCGCCGTTCGCCGAGATTGCTGAAACGGTAAGGCCTGTACCGAGCTTCACCGCTGGCAAATTGTCGCCCATCTCTCCGCTGGAATCGCCTCGTGCGTTGGTGTCACCAAGTCCGAGTTGGCCCAGAGAATTTGCCCCCCAACATTTCAACCAGCCATTGTCCAAGAGCGCGCATACGTGTCGGCTCCCGGCGGCCAATTGGACCGCAGTCCGACCGGTCCCGAGGTCCACCTGTGGCAGGCTGTCTCCCATCTCGGACAGGTCGTCGCCGCGGACACTGGTGTCGTCGAGCCCCAGCTGCCCCTGCTGGTTTGCTCCCCAGCACTTGACGGCGTGGTTTTCGAGAATCGCGCAGCTGAAATGGTCGCCGACGACAACGCGAACTGCGGTTCGGTTCGTGCCCAGATCGATGTACGGGAGGTTGTCGCCCATGTCTGACAACTCATCCCCTCGTACTGCGAAGTCGCCGTATCCGAGTGTTCCCGTCGAATTGTTGCCCCAGCATTTCACTCGGTCGTTATCGAGAATGGCGCACGTCGAATCCAACCCCATGGCGACCTGCTTTACCGTTCGCCCACTCCCAACATTGACACTGGGGAGGTTGGCGCCCGACGTCGCCGCGGTAGAGCCAAAGCGGAGGACCGTAGAACCGACACCGAGGCGGCCGTACCAATTAAACCCCCAGCATTTGAGCGATCCGTCCCAGAGAATTGCGCAAGCACTCCAGTCGCCCGCGAATACGGCTCGAGGCGTGGCCCCTGAACCAAGTGCGACCCATGGGGAGGATTCGTTGATCTCTCCGGGCTGGGCGCCGTAGGAAACCGCAAAACCATCGCCAGTAATTCCGTTCCCCCAACACTTAATTCCGCTTCCCGAACGGAATCCGCATGTCGTCATCCAGCCCGTGCCAACGCTTTCCAGCGTCGGCTGACACGAACCCGAAACGCACGACCGGCTCCAACAATCGTTTGACGAGGTGCACGCGCGGTTGACGTCACACCGCGCGCCGCTCGCGCCGCCGCAGTCGATATCCGTCTCGGTCCCGTTCTTCACCTTGTCCAGTGTCGTCGGCGGCCGGCACACCTCTCCTGTGCACACCCCCGACACGCAGTCGCTCGCCGCGGCGCAGCGGAAATAGTCCGCACACCGAGCGCACCCCCCACCGCAGTCGGTATCTGTCTCCGCGCCATTCTTGCTCCCGTCGACGCACGTGGCGGCCGCGCACACATTCGCCACGCAGGTGTTCGACTTGCAGTCGCCACCGCTGGCGCACGAGACGCCATCGTCGCATTTCGTCGCGCACGTTCCGCCGCAGTCCGTCCCGCCTTCGGTCCCGTTCTTCTGCCTGTCGGAGCACGTTGGGTCCTGGCACACGCCGGCCGCGCAAACACGCGAGAGACAATCGGCCGGCGAAGTACAGGCATGCCCGTTGTTGCAGCCCCCGCAGGAACCACCGCAATCCACGTCGCTCTCACTCCCGTTCTTCAGCGAGTCGTTGCATTCCGGGTTTCGACACGCGCCGTTCCAGCAGACACCGGTCGAGCAGTCGTTGTGGGTGCCGCATCTCCGGCTCTCTGCGCACGGGGCGCAGTGGCCTCCGCAATCGATGTCGGTCTCTTGCCCGTTTTGAACCTGGTCGCTGCACGATGCTGGCGTCGGGAGCGGTACCTCCGCGCAGATCCCAGACGTGCACACGCCGGACTGGCAATCGCCAGGAGCAGCGCACGCCTTCCCGTTTCTGCACCGTGGACAGGTGGCGCCGCCACAGTCGGTATCGGACTCCCCGCCGTTCGTCGTCTGGTCGTCGCAGCGCGGCGGCCTGGGTGGCGAAACGCTCGTGAGTGAGCCGCATGAGAGCGAGGTGCAAACCATCGCCATCGAAAATGTGAGCCGAGCCCCCATTGTTCCATTGTGCGCGCAGGGGCATCACGACCACAAAGGTTTCGATCAAGCCCCGGTGGTCTTTGAGGTGCGACCCCGACCCACCTCGCACGACGGAAACACGTGAGAAAGCGCGTGGGGAGTGTCGAGCCGGAGTACAGTTCTGCGAGCTGGAGGGGAGACTCCTTCGCAATGTTGATCCGCTTCTCACATGCACTCGCGGTCGTGGTCGCGGCGTTCTCCCTGGGCTGCACGCTCGACCTGGTGTCTCCGAATGGTCGCGCCTGTGACGCGACCCACGCATGCCCCGCCGGGGTGGAGTGCGTTCAGGGGTTCTGTGCTGATGGCCCTGGTGGAGGGAGCGGCGGCTCCGGTGGCGGCGCGGTCGGCGGTGGGACTGGCGGAACCGGCGGCGGTGCCGTCGGCGGTGGGACTGGCGGAACCGGCGGGGGCGCGGTCGGCGGCGGGACTGGCGGCTCCGGTGGCGGCGCGGTCGGCGGTGGGACTGGCGGAACCGGCGGCGGCGCGGTCGG
>CAZFXD010000268.1:0-6907 GCA_964522795.1 uncultured Myxococcaceae bacterium | reverse complement strand
ATGTTGTTCCTCGTAATACGCAGGCAGTTGAGAGCGCTCGACGATACACGAAGCCCTTTCCGAGTCGGTTAACAAAGCGAGGCAACACGCTGTGTTTACAGGGTGGCCTGCAACCGGCACCGTGTGGTAGGCGCCGAGCACGCGCATGGCCGCCCCGGCACTTTCCGTCGTCATCCCTGTGTACAACGAGGCGGCGATCCTCGAGACCGCCGCGTCCGAACTCGTCGCGGGGTTGACCTCGCGCGGGCTCGATTTTGAGGTCATCTTCGCCGAGAACGGCTCGAAGGACGGAACGCCCGACATTCTGGCCCGGCTGGCGGCGTCCAATCCCCGGTTGCGCTGGTTCCACAGCGAGACGCCCAACTACGGCGTGGCGTTGAAGCGGGGCATTCTCGAATCGCGCGGTGAGCTGGTGGTGTGTGACGAGATCGACCTGTGCGATCTCGTCTTCTACGATCTCGCGCTCCCGTACCTGCAGCGCCGCGAGGCCGATCTGGTGGTGGGCTCCAAGGCGGCGAAAGGCGCGACCGATCGCAGGCCCGTCGTTCGTCGCGTCGCCACCCGGGTGCACAACAAGCTCTTGCGGGTCACGCTCGGCTTCAAGGGCACGGACACCCACGGCCTCAAGGCGTTCCGTCGCGACCGGATGATTCCCGTCATCCAGAAATGCATCGTGGACATGGACGTGTTCGCGAGCGAGTTCGTGGTGCGGTCGTGGCGTGAAGGGCTGATGGTGATGGAGATCCCGATTCAGCTTCAGGAGAAGCGCCAACCGTCCATTCACCTCTTCCGTCGCGTGCCGAACGTGCTCAAGAACGTGGCCAAGCTGGTGTACGCGATTCGCGTTCGTGGCGAGTGAGCCGCCTTTCTGCCACCTCGGTCGACCTTGATTCGTTAAGGCACTACTGCCGTATTCACCGGATCGACGAGACGGTGTTGGACGATCGCGCGAACCGCCTGGTGGGCGACGTGGCGATTCCCCGGCTCCTCGAACTCTTCGACCGCACCGGCACGCGCGCCACCTTCTTCGCGATCGGCCGAGAGCTGGCCGAACCCTCGACCCGCAAGGCCGTGCTCGCCGCCGCCACGGCCGGCGTGGAGATCGCCAGCCACAGCTTCTCTCACGACTACGCGCTGGCCTTTGCCACCGCGGATCGCATTGCGGCCGATCTGCGCGCCGCCGACGACGCCATCACCGAGCTCACCCGCGTGCGTCCCACGGGGTTTCGCGCGCCGGGGTATTCACTCACCGCCCCGCTGCTCAAGGCGCTGGTGGCGCAGGGCTACCGCTACGACGCGTCGGTGTACCCCGCGGCTCCGTACTACGCGGCGAAAGCCACGGTGATGGCGGTGATGGCGCTGCGAGGCCGCGCCTCGCGCGCGGTCCTGGACCGACCCCGCGTGCTGCTCGCGCCGCGATTGCCGTATCGCCCGTCGCTCACCGAGCCCTACGAACCGGGCCGGGCCCCCCTGGTCGAGATTCCCATGTCGGTGACGCCCCACGTACGTCTCCCGTTCATCGGGACCTTCGTCACCGAGATGCCCTGGCGCCTGGTTGAACACGCCCTCGCCGCCCTTCGCTACGACTCGGTGATCTCGTTCGAGCTTCACGCCATCGACGTGCTCGACGAGAGCGACGGCATTCCGGCCGCCCTCTCGGCGCGGCAGCGCGACGCCCGCATTCCGGCGTCGGAAAAACTGCGGCGCCTGGAGCGCGTGCTCCGCTCGCTGCGCGCTGACGCCGAGGCGCGCACGGTGGCCGAAGTGGCCAACGCGGTGGGCACCTGGTTGCCGGCCGGAGCGGGCGCGTGAGCGAAGAATCGCTGGGCGACTACCGGCTGCTCCGGCTCCTGGCGACAGGGGGCATGGGCGAGGTGTTTCTCGCCGAGCGACGGTCGAACCCCGGCGTGCTGGTGGTGGTGAAGCGGTTGCTGCGCCACCTGGCGCTCGACGCGTCATTCGTGGAGCGCTTTACGCGCGAGGCCACGCTGGCGGCCGCGGTCGTTCACCCCAACGTGGCGCGCGTCTTCGGCGTGGAGACCGCGGGTGACGACGCCTTCCTGGTGATGGAGTTTATCTACGGTCGCACGCTCCGCGCCCTGATTGAGACCGCCCGGGAGTCGAAGCTCGCCATCACCCCCGCGGTGGCGGTGTGGATGGTGGCGCAGGTGCTCAAGGGCCTGGAGGCGGCCCATCACGCGGTCGATGCGCAAGGCAAGCCGCTGGACATCATTCACGGCGACGTGACTCCGGAAAACATCATGGTCTCGTACGACGGCCGCGTGGCGCTGCTCGATTTTGGAATCGCCCACGCCATGCCGGTGACGATGCCGTTCCGAACCCCGCCCATGGGCAAGCTCGGCTACGTGGCGCCCGAGATCATCGCCAGTGAGAACATCGACCGGCGGGCCGACGTCTTCGCGGCGGGCATGTGCCTCTACGAGCTCCTCACGCTCAAGCGCCCACCACCCGACGCGCGAACCGCCGAGCTCACTACCACGCTCGGGCAACAAGGCGTTGAACCGGCCCTCGTCAGCCTGATCGGCAAGGCGATCAATCGTTCGAAGACTGAACGCTTCGGCTCCGCCGGGCAGATGTCCGAGGCACTGGAGCGATGGCTTCAGGCGGGGCGGGGGGCGCGTCGCTCCGATGCAGCGACGCTGATGATGACGGCGTTTCTGGTGCCGGCGGACAGCGACCCGCTGCAGATGCTGCCCCCGGGCCCGCTCAGCACGGCCGTGCTGTCGTCGGAGTCCCCGGTGCCATCGGGGTTGACCGACGTGCCTCCGGCCCGCGCGCCGCGGTTTCCGCTGTGGTGGATCGCCCTCGGGCTCGCCGTTCTCGGAGTCGCCTTCACCTTGCTCCGCCATCAGAATGCCCCGGTCGAGCCTCCGCCTGTGGCGGCGCCGACGCCGGTGGTGGCCGACCCGGAGCCTGCTCCCGCGCCCATCGCTGATGCGGGAGCTCAGGCGGTGCCGGTGCCCGCTCCCACGCCCACGGTGGTGGATGCGGGCGTGGTTCGTGCCGTTCCCCCGCACGGCGGAAAGGGTCGCGCGGTGTTCGACCTGCCGCGGGGCACGATGGTGGTGTTGGACGGCGTGAAGGTGGGCCCTGCGCCGCTCTCCCCGCGCACGCTCGCGGTGGGAACGCACACGCTGCAGTTGAAACCCGTGGGGGGCGCGGCGGTGCGTCAGTCGATTCGGATTGAGGCGGGAAAAGACGCGACCGTCAGACTGCCGCCGAAGAAGAAGGCAAAGTAGCGCGAGTGGCGCGGGCGCGTTCCTCCTCGCGCTCCTCTTCATTCTTCTTCTTCTTCTTCTGACCGCCCTGGCCGCCGTCGGGTTTTCCGCTCTGGGCCACGACGGGAGCTGCGGCGCTCGAGAACGCTGGCGCCGACGCGCCGAGGTTCGCCAGGGTCGAAATCAAGAGGAGCGCTTTGAAGCCGGCGTTCATGACGTGGGAGACGCGGGAGTTCGGGGAGCTATTCATGGGGCCTTGAGAGAGCGAATCCACGTCACCAACCGTGCGATCTCACTCGGTGAAAGTACGTCTTTGTAGGACTTCATCTTGGTGTCGGGCACCCCGTTGGCAATGGCGTCCGCCAGCGCTTCGTCTGTGTGCTCCGTCTGCCATCGGGCCTGCGAGAAGTCGTTCACCTTGTGTTTGCGGCCCATCTTGGTGTCGCCCCGGCCGTCATCACCGTGGCACCCTTTGCACTTGGCGGCCCAGATCGGCGGCATCTCGGCCGCGTCCGCGGCGATGGCGACGAACATCAGCAGGGCCAAAGGTCGCGCGAACTGGGACAGCGTCATCCCGCTATTCTATGACACAGCGCGGTCATGTCATGCGGACTGCTCATCGAAACGCCCCGGCTGACCACGCACCTCGACGTGCCCGCGGGCCGCTCCACGGTGCTCGGCCGCTCCGGGCCCGGCGCGGTGGCGATTGACGACCCCGCGGTGACGCAGCCGGCGGTCTCCTTGCTGCCGTCGGCGGACGGGGTGCAACTCGAAGTGTTGAGCGGTGGCGGCCCGGTCTGGCTCAACGACGTTCAGATTCGAACCTCGGCCACGGCGCACCTTGGCGACGAGATTCGTTTCGCCAACACCCGCGTGGTGATCTGCCACTTGAGCCGCCGCGGGCTGGCGACCCATCGCCAGGTTCTCACCTACGACGCCTACTGGGAGCGGGTGTGCGACGGCGTGGCGCGCGCAGAGCGAGCGCGGCCCGTGGTGCTGGCCCTGGCCCTGCTCCCGCCGCTGAACGCCACGGCGCGAGCAGCGCTCGTGCGCCGGCTCACTGAGAACCGTCCGAACGACGGAGACCCGCCCGTGCTGGGAGAGTACGCGCACGACGTGCTCGGGGTGTTCTGGCCCAGCCTCAACGGACGCGAAGCCCGAGACGTCGCGGCTGCGCTCGCGGCGGTGGCCGGCCCGCGCGTGAAGGTGGAGTACCGAAAGGTGCCCGATGACGGGTACCACGCCCCCTCGCTGATGCTCGAACTGGTTGATTCGCTCTTTCCGCGGGGCGGGCCGCTCGAGCCGGAGTTCGCCGACGCCTTGTCCGCCCGCTTGTTCGAAGCGGCCAGCCGCCTGGTGGCGCGCGCGGCTCCGTTCGTCGTCACGGGGCCTTCAGGTTCTGGGCGCGCGACCCTGGCCCGCGCCGCCCTCGCGCGCGATGCGTCGACGCCGGTGGAGGTTCTGGCCGGGTGGCTGCCGGGCCTCGAGGCCCGCCTGCGCGCGCTGAAGGACGACCGGCGGGTGCTCATTCGGAGAATCGACCTGGCGGCTGACCCGCCGGCGCTGATTCGTCAACTGAGCCAGCGACGAGCACCCTGGGCTGCCACGGCTGATGAGCTGGGTGGACTCCCAGGCCCTGGCAACTCGCTCCGCATTCCGCCGTTGGCCGCCCGACCCGGGGCGGCCACCGAGTTGGCGCGCGCCATGGTCATCGACGTACGCTCGCGCTTCGGTCGGCCGCGGTTGACGCTGGCGCCCGAGGTTGAGCGCTCGTTGGAGATCTGGCCCTGGCCGGGTGACGTGGCTGAGCTCGGCGCGGCGTTGGCGCGGGCGGGCCGCGCCGCGTTGGGCGACGAGATTGGACTTGATGTGATGCCGGCCGCCATGGGTGGACCGGCCGAGCGCGAAGATCTCCGGCATTCGCTCAAGGCCGCCGAGCGGGACCTGTTGCTCGAAGCGCTCGCCAAGACGCGTTGGAACGTCACGCGGGCCGCGGTGCGCCTGGGGCTCCCGCGCCGCACGGTCGTCTACCGGATGGCGCGCCTCGGCTTGAAGCGGCCGACGCGATAGAGCAAGAGGGCTGCCCATGCCCGCCGCGCCGACCACCGTCGAAGCCCTCTTCCACCTGCTGACGTCGTTCGAGCCGGTGCGCCAGCCGTTGGCCGACGCGCCCTTCGAGCCGTACGTCGACTGGGCCATCGGTCAGGGCCTCGGCGGGCTCTCAGGGTACAACCTGGAGTACCGGCTGGGGTCGTGCGGGGCGCCCACCTGGGCGAAAGATCGCCTGCTCTCGGTCCATCAGGGCACGCTCAACGACAACGTGATGAAGCTGGTCGGCTTCAAGAAATCGATTCAGCCGCTCGAGGGGCGGCGCCTGGTGATGGTGGGGGGCTGCGTTCACGCCGAGTGGCTCCACCCGCACGTCGGGTTTCGACCCGTGGGCGAGATTCGCCTGCTCATCCGGCGCGCTGATCTGGACCCGCTGTGCGGGTTTCTTGGCGCCGCCACCTTTCGCGATGCGCCCGAGCTCAAAGAGGCGGGTCCGGCGCGCATCTTGAGCGACGGCCACACGGCCATCTTTCTCTACCTCGACGACGGTCCCGGGCTCTCGGGGCTGATCGACCGGGCGGTGCCGTACAAGGTCTACGGCCCGTCGGTCTACCGATTGACCTCTGAAGACGCTCTGGCCTTCGGCGCCGCGCTGGCCGCCCAGGCGGGCTTCCTGGTCCCCACCGTGGAGTTCGTCGACGCGCGCGAGCTCGTGCTGGGCGCGCCCACGCGGTACGGCTCCAGGACCGAGGTGCCCGACGCCGACCGCTTTCGCGCCGTGGTGGCGGCGATGAAGATCGAGAAAGCGGCCTGGGCCTTCCTCTCCGCCGCGCGCGCGCTGTTCCCCGAGCTCGGCCAGGAGATTGAACCGTTGCTCCCCGTCATCGCCGCGCCGGTTCGCGCCGTGCTGGAGTCAGCCGTGGTGGCGCCGACCGCCACCGTGGGCCGCCAGCGCGAATGGCGTGGCGCTGAAACCGTGCGGCGCCTGCTCGTCTCCTGAACGCGATCGCGCTGGCGCGCTGGGGGCGATTTCCCTAGGTTTCGCGCCATGCAAATCGCCGTGATTGGAACCGGTTATGTCGGCCTCGTGGCAGGGACCTGCTTTGCGGATTCAGGCAACGACGTCATCTGCGTCGATATCGACGAGAAGAAGATCAACGGGCTGAAGAACGGCCAGATTCCCATCTACGAGCCGGGCCTCGAAGAATTGGTGGTGAAGAACGTTCGCGACCACCGGCTCTCGTTCACTACGGACCTCGCCTCGGCCGTGGAGAAATCGCAGGTCGTCTTCATCGCCGTGGGAACGCCGGAGGGCGAGACCGGCGACGCCGATCTCAAGTACGTGCTGGAAGCGGCTCGGCAGATCGGCCGCGCCATGAAGCAGTACACCGTGGTGGTGGACAAGAGCACTGTCCCGGTTGGGACCGCCGACCGCGTGCGCGACACCATCGCCAAAGAGACGCAGCAGCCGTTCGACGTGGTGTCGAACCCGGAGTTCCTCAAAGAAGGCGCGGCGATCGACGATTTCCTCAAGCCCGATCGCGTGGTGATCGGCTGCTCGTCCGAGAAAGCCCGGCGCATCATGGGCGATCTCTACGCGCCGTTCGTGCGCACCGAGA
>CAZFXD010000267.1:0-6908 GCA_964522795.1 uncultured Myxococcaceae bacterium | reverse complement strand
CGCGGGCGGTGGCTCGGGTGGTAGCGGCGGCACCGGGGGGTGCGCGTCGCCGTGCGGCGCGGCCCGCGCGTGTTGCGGCGGCGCCTGCGTGAACACCGACAACGATCCGTTGAACTGCGGCGGCTGCGGCGTGAAGTGCACCGGGGCCACGCCCCACTGCGACGGCACCTGCAAGGCACTTCCGTGCGAGCTGGACGGCGGCGCCTGCGGAACCTCGGCCAAGTTCTGCTGTGGCGCGACCTGCTGCAACGCCGGCGACCTGTGCTGCAAGCAGGAGGGCCCCGTGAGCGGAGGCGTGGCGTGCTTCACCCCCACCGCGACTCAGGCCACCTGTGCGCCCGGCTGCGCTCCCTTGTGCGTGAGCGACCGCGCCAGAAAGACCGACGTGGTGCCAGTGCAGGAGCGCGACGTGCTGGAGCGCCTCGCCGCGATGCCGTTCTCCACCTGGCGCTACCGCGAGGACGCGGCCCAGGTTCGGCACCTGGGACCCATGGCGCAGGACTTCTCGGACGCGTTTGGGTTGGGGTCGACCCACCTGGCGTACGACCCCATCGACGCCCACGGCGTCTCCCTGGCCTCCATCAAAGCGCTGTACCTGATGATGCAGGCGCAAGAAGCGCGCATCTCGCGCCTGGAGCGGGAGAACGCCGAGCTGCGCGCGAACGCCGCGCAGTGTTCGAAGTGAACGCGCTCAGTACGAGAACGACGAGGCGAACACGAAGAAGAGCCGGAACTGGCGGCCCCAGGTGATGAACTCGCTGTACGAGCCGTTGGAGAGGTCGAGTCCCACGGTTTGAATGAAGCTGTACGACGCCACCACGCCCACGCTGGTGGAGGTGCGCTCGGTCGACTGGCTCCCGGTGAGGGTGAGCCCGAAGGTGTCCACCCGGTCTCCCCCGCTGCTCCCGGGGAGCGGCGCGCCGCGGGGCGACAAGTCGGTGAAGAAGCCGGCTCGAATCGGGTACTCGGGCCAGATGTAGTACTCAAAGCCGAGCGCCCCGTTGACCGTGAAGTTGAGCGCCTCCACCACCGACGTGCCCGCGTTGGAGACGAGCAGATACTGGTGCGGCAGGTAGAAGTTGACGTCGAGCGCCAGCGCCCACGACCTGGGAACGCGCCACGCCAGCCCGAAGTTGATGCGCAGCGGCAGCTCGCGTCGCGTCTCGCCCTCGGCCGTCTGCGTGACCGTGTCGGCCTTGTTGGTCGCGCTCGCGGCGTAGGACACCTGGGAAAACCCCGTGCCGTGTCCGTAGAAGTGAATGGTGGGGCTGCGAATCGAAAGCCCGAGCAGGAGCGAGTCGGTCGGCTCCCAGCGCACCCCCAGCGCGGCCACCATGCCCAGGTTCAAGATGTCCTGGCTCGAGGTGTAGTTGATGAACGAGTTGATGCCGTCTGTGCCGGTCTCGCGAACGTCTGACAGCGTGAGCACCGAGTTGAAGGTGTTGATCTGGCCGTGCAGCGAAATGCCCACCGCGAAGCGCGGGTGCGCGCGGTACGCGAACGTCGGTCCCAGGAGCAGCAAGCGCTCCAGGGTGGACAGGTAGAGGTTCACCGCGCCGTCGCGAATGGTGGTTCGTTGCTGGAATTGGAAATTGCCCGGGGCAAAGACGTTGAAGGCGAGGATGAACGGCGACGGCTCTTCGAGCGTCGATTCGCCCAGGTGCCACAGTGAGCTCGCCGTGGTGGGGATGAGGTTGACCGTCGAATAGTTGAACGACTCGCCTTGCCCCAGCGCGTCGGCGTTAAAGCCGGTCACCAGGCCATAAAAGCTCGTGGAGACCGAGAGCGAGTTGCCGTTGGAGAACGCCGGTCCGGCCGGGTTGTACGCCGCGCCCGACTCATCTTCCGCGAGCGCCGTGGCCGCGCCACCCATGCCGGTGGCTCGCTCGCCCACCGGGTACGGCTGGTAGTTGACCTGCGCGCGGGCCAAGGCGGGCGCGAGGAAGACCAGCATCAGGGCGAGGCGGGCGAGGTTCTTACGCAAGTTGTTGCTCCGGCGAGGCGGCGTTGACCATCGCGGCTCCCACGCGAACGGCGAGCGTCATGATGGTGAGGGTGGGGTTGAACCCTCCCGAGGAGGGAAACAGGGCGCCGTCGGCGCAGTACAGGTTGCCGATGTCGTGGAAGCGCCCGTCTTTGTCACAGACGCTCGTCCTGGGGTCCGTGCCAAAGCGCAGCGTGCCCATGATGTGCGATGTCTTGGGAATGTCGTCCTTCGGGGCCGCGGCCACCCACTTCGCGCCCGACGCCTCGAGCAGGTCGAGCAGCTTCGGCTTGTAGAACTCGCTCGCGCTCAGCTCGAACTGATGGTTCTCGTAGGTGATGCGAGGCACCGGCAGGCCGTCGATGTCTTTGATGGCCGGGTCGAGGTCCACCCGGTTCTTCGACTGCGGGGCATCTTCGGCCTGCATGGCCACCGCCATCAGGTGGTCTCTCACCGGGCTCTGCTGCATCAGCTTGCGGAAGCGCGTGCCTTGAAAGGGGCCGAACAAACGCAGCAGCAGGGCGTAGTAGCCCGCCTCGGCGACGGGGTCGGAGTTGCCGGAGAACTCCACGATGCCGCCCAGCGGGTGGTTGGGGTCGTTGGGGACGCCGCGAAAATCACAGATGCCGTGCGTCACCGTGCGCCCGCGGTGCCCGTGTACCCGCTCTTCGAAGACGGCGATGGCGTTGGTCTGAAAGTGAAACATGATGTTGCGGCCCACCTGGTCGCTGGAATTTCCCAGCCACTGGTTCGAGTCGCTGGAGAGCATGAGCAGCCGCGCGTCTTCGATGGGACTGGCGGCCAGCACGTAGCGGTCGGCGGTGTACGTCACCTTCTCTCCAGCGGGAGAGAGCGCCTCCACGCCCACCACCGCGTTCTTCGCGCCGTTCATGAGAAGCTTCGTGGCGCGTGTCTCGGGGAGCAGCAGGCAGTTGTTGGTCAGCAGGGCCTTTCGCAGCGCGGTGACCGGTGGGGCGCCCTTGGCGTGGGTGGGGCACCCATAGCTGGTGCAGAACCCGCAGTCGTTGCAGGCCGGGCGCCCGTCGTAGGGCTGTGAGGTGACTGCGCCGGGGTAGGGGAAGGGGTTGAGCCCCAGCTTCTTCGCGCCAGCGACCAGCTTGAGCGCGCCATACATCGGCACGCCGGGCGGCATGGGGAAGGGCGCGCTGCGCGGCGCCTCGAACGGGTTGGCGCCCCCGGTTCCCTGCACGCCGATGAGCCGCTCGGTGAAGAGGTAGAACTTCTCCAGCTCGTCGTAGCCCAGCGGCCAGTCCGCCCACGACGCGCTGGTCATGTTGGGGCCGAGCAGGGTGCCGCGCTGAAAATCGTCCTTCATGAAGCGAGGCGCTTTGAGGTCGGCCAGCACCGCGGCGCCGCCCACTGTCTTGGGGAGCGACATCACGTCGCCCACCACGGTCCGCTCTCCGTCGGCCGGCGAGTTGCGCCAGGTCTGCGGCTCCATGCGGGGGTCTGGCCAGAGCAGCCGGCGAGTGGCGAACTTCAGCTCATCGTTGGAGAAGGTGGTGCTGGGCGCTTTGGTGCCGTCGTCGAGGCCGGGGAAGTGGTTCTGCCCCGCCTCGAGCATCAGCACCTTCTTGCCCGCCCGCGTGAGCATGTGCGCGACGGAAGAACCGCCCGCACCGCTGCCGATGATGAGCACGTCGAAGGTGGTGAGCGACGTGTTGCCCAGCGGGGTGGCGGGGCTGCGATAGGTGCGAAGCGGCGGCGTCACGGAATGACTCTCCCGCCCAGCCCCATCACCGCGAGCCCGACCAGCCGCTTCGTCTCATCGTCGAGGGGGTCGGGGTCGGCCCCCGGGTTGGCCGTGGAGTTCGGTTTGTCCGGTCGTTCTTTGTACTGCTGGGTGGTGGTGTCCCACAGGCTGTAGCCGAGCGGCTGGCTGTCGCCGTCGAAGTGCGTCTGGGCCCACGCGCGCCCGTCCTTGTTGCCGCCGTACTGCGGGGCGCCGAAGCACGCTTGCGAGGCGAGGTCGATGAAGAGGTCTCTCACCTCGTCGGGCATCTTCAAGAACTCTCTCGTGCGGTCGTTGAGCGAGAGCGACGTGAAGTTGGTCGCGAGCGCGGCTTTGGCTTCGCTGAGCCCTTCACGAACCTGCGTGCGAAGGCCCACCACGGGGCCGAGCAACGCGTCATTGGGCGCGCCACCCGTCACGCCTTCAGAGCCGTAGAGAATGACCCGCCAGGCGCGCTCGGCCACGCGACCCATGTCGGTGAGGTTGGCGAAGTCGTTTTGGGGGAAGGTGGTGGAGGGCGTCCCGTTGGGGGCGGGAGTCGGTTGCCGGCCGGAGTTGGGCCCCCCGAGCCAGGGACTCGACGGAGTGGGCTCGAAAATCGAGAGGAGGCGGTCGACGTAGTTTGAGGTGCCGAGCCACGCGCCCCCGCCCGTGCCGTCCGCCTCGGGCGGCCAGATGGTGTCGGCGATGGCGTCGAGGAGCGCGCCTTCGGCTTCGGTGAGAAAGTTGAACTTGAGCCGGGTGCCGGGCGCGCACGCAGGAAGCACCAGCGCGGCGCCGGTGAAGGCGAGCGCTTCGCGTCGGGACAGAGGCCAGGGCCGGTGCGGCATTCGCGGCGTTTTGCCACCCTCGCTGCCTCGAGGGGAGCGGCGCGCGAGGGTGTCTCCGCCTTGTTCCGCTCGGAGACGCGCGAGCGGTCAGGCGGGGTTGGTCAGAATCTGCGTCAACAGCCCGCCACCCATCAGCGTCTGACCGCCGTCGACGGTGTAGGCCGCGCCGGTGCAGTACGACGCGGCGTCTGAGGCGAGGAACACCGCCATGCGCGCCACGTCGTCCTTCTTTCCCATGCGGGGAATGGGCATCACCGTCTTCAGCTTCTCGCGCGCCGGGCCGGCGGGGGCCAGGCGGTCCATGCCTTCGGTCTCTTCGATGGGGCCCGGGCTGATGGAGACCACCCGCACGCCTTCGCCGCCCCACTCGATGGCCAGGGTTCGGGTGAGCATGTCCACGCCCGCCTTGGCCGCGCACACGTGGGCCTGAAAGGCCATGGGTACGAACGCCTGCGGCGCGGAGATGTTGATCACCACCGCGCCCGGCTTCTTGAGGAACTCGTAGCCCGCGCGACAGGCGTTGAAGGTGCCGAGCAGGTCAATGTCGATGACCGCCTTGAAGGCGTTGGCCGACATGCCGATGGCGGCGGCGGGGAAATTTCCCGCGGCCCCACACACCAGCACGTCAATCTCCCCCGCCTTCTCGCGCCACGTCTTCAGCGCCGCCTCGACCGCCTCGTACTTGCGGACGTCGGCCGAGAACCCGTGCGCGTCGATGCCGGCGGCCTTGAGCATGGCCACCGCGCCGTCGAGCTTCTCCTGGTTGCGGCCGTTGATGGCCACGCGCGCGCCGAGCTCGCCGAACATTCGGGCGATGGAGAGGTTGATGCCCGACGAGCCGCCGGTCACGAACACGCTCTTGTTCTTGTACAGGTCGCTGCGAAACACGGAAGTGGTCATGGTGTTCGCGGCTTAGGTGAAGCCACCACCGCCGTCACGCGCGGCGTGAGACTCCCCACCCCGGTTGCCGCGCGAGCCGATAGTGAGGCCCGTCGTCCGCGTAGCCACCCACGAACTCGTCCCGGGTGAGCAGAAACGCTGTGTCCAGGTCCGCGAACTCGACGCCGCCGAGCGTCGACGCCAAATGGCACGCGGCGGTCATGCCCAGCCGCGTCTCCAGCATGCCGCCCACCATGACCTGAAGCCCGCGCCCCCTGGCTGCGCGTCCGATGGCCAGCGCCCCGAGGAGCCCGCCGCTCTTGGCCAGCTTGAGGTTCACCCCTTCGATGAGCCCTCGGCGGAGCGCGTCTTCCAACTGCGTGAGCGACTTCACCGACTCGTCGGCGACCACGCAGGGCTCAATCTTCGACGCCACTTCGTGGAGCTCTTCGAGCGTGGCGCACGGCTGCTCGAAACACTCGATGGGCGCACCCACGCGCCGCGCGGCCTCGATGAACCGGACCGCTTCGGCGACCGAGAACCCGGCGTTGGCGTCAGGGCGAAAACGACAGCCCGGCGCCGCTCGGGCCATCAACTCCAGCGCCCGCAGGTCGTCATCGAAGCTCTTGCCCACTTTAATTTTCAATGCGCGAAACCCGCGCGCCGCCCACTCCGACGCCCGCTGGGCCATCAACTCCGGCGCGAGAATGGGAATGGTGACGTCGGTTTCAATCTGGTCCGCGCACGGCGTGTGGGAGACGGCGAGCAACTGGCGGACCGAGGTTCCCTCAAGCCGCGCCCACGCGTCGAGCACGGCGGTCTCCAACCCCGTGGCAGCCACCGGGGCGTGGCCGAGGTGGGCGCGAAGCCACACCTCAAAGTCTTCCAGGCGGTCGAACCGGGTGCCGAGCAGCGCCGGCGCCACGGCTTCGACGTGCGCCTGCGCGTCGGGTTGGTCTTCGGTGGTGACCGGTGGCAGGCACGAGCCTTCGCCCAGCCCCGGTCGCGACTCGCCGCCGGAGGCGACCGTGACCTCGACCAGCACCGAGCGCGTGGCGACCGCTACGCCCGAGGCGATGCGAAACGGGTCGGTGGTCGGAACCGAGAGCGGCGAGACCTGGACCGACTCGACGACGATCGGGCGCATGTCGCGCGCGGCTACGCCTTGGCGAGCTGCCGCAGCACGTAGTGAAGAATGCCGCCGCTCTTGTAGTAGTCGAGCTCGTTGGGCGTATCGATGCGGCAGACGACGGAGAACTTCTTCGTCGAGCCGTCATCGGCCTTCGCCACCACCTCGAGCTTCTTCTTGGGCGCAAGCCCGTCGGCGATGCCGGCGATGGAGAACGTCTCTTTCCCGGTGAGGCCGATCGACGCCGCGTCCTGCCCCGCGTCGAACTGCAGCGGCAGCACGCCCATGCCGATGAGGTTCGAGCGGTGAATGCGCTCGAAGCTCTTGGTGATG
>CAZFXD010000266.1:5081-6955 GCA_964522795.1 uncultured Myxococcaceae bacterium | reverse complement strand
GAGCTGTCCGGCGGGCAGCAGCAACGCGTGGCGCTGCTTCGCGCGCTGGTGACCGAGCCCACCGTGCTGTTGTTCGACGAGCCGCTCTCCAACCTCGACGTGCAGATGCGCGTGTCGCTGCGTCAGGAGATTCGCGGGCTGCAGCAGCGCCTCGGCATCACGGCCATCTACGTGACGCACGATCAGCACGAGGCGATGAGCCTGTCCGATCGCGTGGTGGTGATGAACCGCGGGAAGATCGCGCAGGTCGCCACGCCCGAGGAGCTCTACTTCCTGCCGCGAAACCGCTTCGTGGCCGAGTTCGTGGGCGACGCGAACTTCATTCCCGTGGCCGTCGTCTCTCGCAACGAGGCCACCGCCACCATCGACACCCCGTGGGGCGCACAGACGGCCCGGGTGACGTCCAGCCTGGGGAGCGGTTCGAAGGGGCTGTGGGTCGTGCGCCCGGAGTCGCTCTCGCTGGGCGGGCCGGGCGGCGTGGCCGGCACCGTGAAGTCAGCCACCTTCCTGGGGGCAGACTGGTTGTGCGAGGTCGAAGTGGGAGCGCTCACCCTGCGCGTGCGTGCGCTGGCGTCGCACGGGGTCTTTTACGCCGCGGGCCGCGAGGTGCGGGTGCATCTGGGCGATCAGCCCCGCGCCCTGCTCCTCGACGACTGACGAACGCGCGCCGCGAGGTCGGTCGGGAGCAGGCGCTCGAGGCCGCGCCGGTACGTCATCGGATCGCGCGGCGTGGAGCGGAGCGCGCGCAGGACTTGAGCGTGGACCCGACCGTTCGAGGTGAGCAGGCTTCGATCGGACACGTCGACGCGGCGGCCGCGAAAATCCGTCGTCCGGCCGCCCGCCTCCTCGACCAGCAGCAGGCCCGGCGCGATGTCCCACGGGTTGAGGAACGCCTCCCAGTAGAAGTCGAGACGTCCGCAGGCCACCCACGCCAGATCGAGCCCCGCGGCGCCGAGCCGTCGGACCCCCTGGGTCACCAGGTTGACGCGCGCGTACTGCGCGTGGTTGTCGTCGCGGCGGAACAAGCGATCGTACCCGAACCCGGTGCTGCCGACGGTCCCCAACAGCCGCGAGACGTTGGACACGCGAATCGGCCGGCCATTGAGGGTCGCGCCCCGCCCGGCCACCGCCACGAAGCGCTCATCGCGGGTCGGGTCGACCGTCACGCCCACCAGGGTCTTCCAACGGTTGCTTCCCACCCGCTTCTGGACCGCGAGGAGAACGCAGAAGTGTGGAATGCGATGCGCGAAGTTGGTCGTTCCGTCGAGCGGATCACAGATCCACCGGTAGGGGCCGGACGCCTTGGACGTCCCTGACTCCTCGGCCAGCAATGCGTGGGTGGGGAACCGCTTTCGGATCGTGCCCAGCACCAGCGCCTCGGACTGTTGGTCGGCGGTGGTGACGAGGTCGACCGCGCTCTTCCTCGAGACCGAGAAGCCGCCGCGGCGGTAGTGCCGCATGACCAGCTCACCCGCCTCCTGCGCGAGGTCGACGCTGAAGCTTCGAAGCGCTTCGACCGAGGGCTCGGCCATCAGGCGACCGACACCGGTTGCCCCGACTTGAACGAGGCCAACGCGGCTTCGGCGAGCACCAGCGCCTGGCGGCCATCGTGGGCCCCGACCGACGGCGTCTGTTTCGCCGCCACGGCTTCGCAGAAATGCGCCATCTCCCGCTTGTAGGCGGCGTCGTAGCGCTCGAGGAAGAAGTGCAACGGTTTGTCGTACGCGACGCCGTCAGCGGCGAAGCGCCCCACGGTGGTGGGCGTCACGTTCTCGGCGCGCAGCATGCCCTTCTCGCCGAACACTTCGATGCGCTGATCGTACCCGTACGCGGCGCGTCGGCTGTTGCTGATGGTGCAGAGCGCGCCGCTCTTC
>CAZFXD010000266.1:0-5071 GCA_964522795.1 uncultured Myxococcaceae bacterium | reverse complement strand
GTCGAAGTCGCCCGCCCGTCCGATCTCGGCGTCGGTCAGCACCGACCCGAAGGCGGCGACCACTGCCGGCTCCTCGCCGAGCAGCCACCGCGCCATGTCGAAGTCGTGAATCATCATGTCGCGGAAGATGCCGCCCGAGACCTTCACGTACGAGACGGGCGGCGGCGACGGATCGCGGCTGGTGATGATCACCGTCTCCACTTTTCCCACCGCGCCCGCGCGCACGCTCCGCTGCACTTCCGCGAAGCTGGGGTCGAAGCGGCGGTTGAACCCGACGAAGAACGGCACTCCGCTGCCCTTCAGCTCCGCCAGCGCCGAGTCGACCCGCTTCAGGTCGTTGTCGATCGGCTTCTCGCAGAAGATCGCCTTCTTCGCCCGCGCCGCCGCCATGAGCAGCTCGACGTGGGTGTTGGTCGCCGACGCGATGATCACCGCGTTCACCTTTGGATCCCCGAGGGCCTGCGCCGCGTCGGTGGTGGCCTGGGCCCCCAGTTTTCCCGCCAGCGTCCTGGCGGCCTCGAGGTTGGGGTCCACCACCCAGCGCAGCTTCGCGTCGGGCTGCGCCGCTGCGTTCAGGGCGTGAATCTGACCGATACGGCCGGCACCAAATTGAGCGAATTCAATCACCGTGCGACTCCTTGCGGATTTAGGGGAGCAGGCCTGTCTCGACAGCCAGCTTGTGGGCGTACTGGTAGCCCATTTTCGCGTACGTCAGGGGGTGCGCCTTCTTCGGGTCCTGCTCTGCCTCCACCACCAGCCACCCCGCGTAGTTCGCTTTCTTCAGGACCTTGAACACGCTCGGGTAGTCCACCGAACCATCGCCCGGCACGGTGAAGACCCCGGCGAGCACCGCGTTCAGAAACGGGGCGTCTTTGGCCTTCATGTCCGACAACACCGCCGCGCGGATGTCCTTGAGGTGGACGTGGGCGATGCGAGCGGCGTGGCGCTCAGCGACCGCGGTGGGGTTGCCCCCGGCGTAGGTCAGGTGCCCCGTGTCGAGGAGCAGCTTCACCGACGGGCCCGCGTGTTTCATCAAGCTGTCGATCTCGGCCTCGGTCTGGATCACCGTCCCCATGTGGTGGTGGTACGCGAGCGACATGCCCCGGGCCTGGAGCCAGTCGCCCACCACCGTCATGTCGCGGGCGAGTTTCTCGAGCTCGGCCGGTTGGAGCACGCGGCGTTTGGAGACCCCGACAGAACGATCGCCGTGAACGCAGCCCGACGTCTCGGCGAAGACCATCGCCGTGCACCCCTGCGACCGGAGCAGGTTGAAGTGCGCCTGCATGGCTTCGATTTCGGCGGCGGGAGATCGCTCCAGCAGCCGCGAGCTGTACCACCCCGACGCGATCACCAGACCGAACGGTTTGAGCGCGGCGGCGAGGGCCTGGCTCTCGCGGGGAAACTTGTTGCCCAGCTCCATGCCCTGGTAGCCGGCTTGCTTCGCTTCGCCCAGGCACTTCTCGAGCGGCGTTTCGGCGCCCAGCTCCGGCATGTCGTCGTTGGTCCACGTCAGGGGATTGATCGCGATTCGTACGCTCATGGAGTGCGTCGCTTATTCGAATGAGCGCGTCGCGCCAAGAATCGACGACACAGATCTCCATGTGTCCCGCATGAAACACTCCACCCCCGGGGGTCGACGAGACCGCGCGGCGGTTTGTGCATAGCTCTCGCCGATCTGCTATCGAATCGGGCCCCAACTGGCCGCAACTCCTGAAGGTGCGAGCACAATTTGTCCTGCGAGGGCTGTCCGAATCGATTGAGTGGCGCCTGTAACGGCACCGGGTGCGGCGGCGGCGCGGGCCATCGCGAGCCGGCCGACGCGCTGCGGGTGGAGATCGTCCACGCGTGTCGCCTGCTCTACGAGCGTGGGCTCATCGCGGGGTTCGACGGCAACGTCTCGGTTCGAACCGGGCGCGGCACCGTCTTCGTCACGCCCGCCGGCGTTCACAAAGGGCTGATGAACCCCACCGACGTGGTGGAGCTGGGGGAAGCCGACGGACAAATCCGTGACGGGAAGAAGCCGACCAGCGAGCTGTCGATGCACCTCGCCACGTTGCGGGCCCGGCCCGACGTCGCGGCGGTGGTGCACTCTCACGCGCCGACCGCGGTCGCGCTCTCGCTTCTTCGAAACGTCTCCATCAACGGCGTGCTCCCTGAGCTCGTGATCGCGCTCGGCGAGGTCATCACCGTGCCCTACGAGCGGCCGGGGACGGACTCGCTCGCCGACGCCGTCGCTCAGGCCTTGAAGCACGCCAACGCGGTGATCATCGAGCGCCACGGCACGGTGGTGGTGGGCAAGACCGTGAGTGAGGCGCTGGCGCGCACCGAGATGGTGGAGCACGCCGCGCGCGTGCTGTGGACGGCCCATTCGATTCAACGGCCGCAGCGCCTGGACGACGGCGAACTCCGAGCGTTGCTCCGGAGGTCTCGTGGAGACGATTGAACCGGTCCAGTGGCGCGGCGACGCGGAAACGGGAGCGCCGTGGCTCCTCGATCAAACCCAGCTGCCGCAGCGCGAGCGCTGGGTGGAATGTCGCACCCCCTTTGACGTCGCGGCCCGCATCAAAGACATGACGGTGCGCGGCGCGCCGGCGATCGGCATCGCGGCGGCCTATGGGGCGGTGCTGGCGGCGCGAGATCGCGCCTCTCGAGACGCTGGCTTGTCGGCCATCGCCACCTCGCGACCCACGGCGGTCAACCTGGCGTGGGCGCTGGGCGAGATGCGCCCCTTGCTGGAGCACGATGAAGATCTCGCGACGTGCCTCGCCCGGGCGCAGGCGATTCACCGCGCGGACATCGAGGGCAACCGGAAGCTGAGCGCGATCGGCGCGCAGCACCTCCGCGACGGAATGAACGTGCTCACGCACTGCAACGCGGGCGCGCTGGCCACGGGTGGCTTTGGGACGGCCCTGGGGGTGATCTTCGCGGCGGCCGCCGAGGGCAAGCGACTCCATGTCTGGGTCGACGAGACGCGTCCCCGACTCCAGGGGGCGAAGCTGACGGCCTGGGAGCTGGCGCGCGCGAAGATCCCCTGCACGCTGATCTGCGACAACATGGCGGCCTCGCTGATGCGAGCGGGGCGCATCGACGCCTGCATCACGGGCGCCGATCGCATCACCGCCAACGGCGATGTGGCGAACAAGATCGGCACCTACGGCGTCGCGGTCGCCGCCCGGCACCATCAGCGGCCGTTCTACGTGGCCGCGCCGCGCTCGACGTTCGACCTCGGGTTACGGACCGGCGACGACATTCCCATCGAGGAACGCGACGAGCGCGAGATCACCGACGACCGCGAGGGCCGGGTGAGTGCCGCGGGCGTGCGGGCGTTCAACCCGGGGTTCGACGTCACCCCAGGCCTGCTCGTGACGGCGATCTTCACCGAGCGCGGCGAGATCTCCCCCGTCGACGCGCGCCACGTGGCGGAGGTGGTCGGCTGATGCGATACCGGCTCAAGCTGATCACGCTGCCGTGGGAGCTCGAAGTTCCCACGCTCTCGCTCGCCTCGCTCGCGGCCGTCACGCCCCCGCAGTTCGAGATCGCCATCGTCGATCTCCTTCGGGAGCACCTGCACTTCGACGAGCCCGTGGATCTGGTGGGTATCAGCGCCTCGACCCCACGCATCAAGGCCGCGTACGCGCTGGCCGACCTGTACCGCGCGCGGGGGGTGACCGTGGTCCTCGGCGGGCACCACGCCACCGCCATGCCGGACGAGGCGCTCGAGCACGCCGACGCGGTGGTAACGGGCGAGGGCGAAGTCTCGTGGATGAGGATCTGCGATCAATTCCTCACCAACCCCGAGAGCGTCCAGGGCATCTACCGCGACTGTCCGCCCGATCTGGCCACGCTGCCCCAGCCGCGCGTCGACTTGATGCACATCGATCGCTACGGCGACTACTACTACCCGCTCATCGCCAGCCGCGGCTGCCCGGAGGTCTGCACCTTCTGCTTCGCCAAGAAGATGACGCTGGGCTACCGCACCTACCCCATCGCCCACGTGCTGGAGCAGGTCCGGCGCAGGCCGAAGTCGGTCAAGGCCGCGTACTTCGTCGACGACAATCTGCCGGCCGACCCCGACTACTCTCGCGAGCTCTTCACCGCGCTGGCGAAGACCGGCATTCGCTTCGGCATGCAGGCGCGGCACGAGTTCTCGCAAGACGTCTCCAACCTGGAGCTGGCGCGAAGCGCGGGCTGCGTGCTCGTCAGCTCCGGCTACGAATCGGTGAATCAGTCGACGCTGGTGGGCACCGCAAAGCTCGCCGACGCGAAGAACTACCGCGAGGTGATCGCCAACATCCACCGGGTGGGCATGCTCCCCTCGGGCAACTGGATGTTCGGGTTCGACTGGGACACGCCTGAGATCTTCCGCGAGACGCTCGAGTTCCTCGACTCGACCGACATGATGCACTGCAGCTTCACCACGGAGATCCCCTACCCCGGCACGGCCGCGTGGAAGAAATACAAGGTCGAAGGCCGGCTGCTGACCGAGGACTACGACGAGTTCGTGGGGAAGGATCACGTGGTGGTTCGACCCAAGCAGATGTCGCCTCAGCAGCTTCAGGACGGCATTCGCTGGCTCGCCCGCGAGTACTATTCGTGGTCGCGGTGCACCAACCGAAGCGCTCGGGCGCTACGCAACAAGCGGCTGCCCGCGTTCGGCCCCGAAGTGCTGAAGGGCCCGGCGTACATCGGGCTCAACCTGTATCAGTGGTGGCAGTGGCACTACCGGATGGTGCCGTCGTTGCAGTGGCTGTACCGCCGGCTCGTGTCCGTGAACAAGTACCGCTACGTGAAAGATCTCACCCGACGCACGAACTTCTGGTCGGCGCCGTATCGGTCTGTGGGTGGCGAAATGCCGACCAGCGCCTCGCCGTTCTTCGCCCGACAGGGCTTCAAGCGGGGCCGGAAGTTCCCGCTCGTACCGGCCACTCGAGTCGACGCGCCGCACGTGGCTCGGTAGGCCCCGACGAGTGCCAGACCCCGACGAGTGCCAGACACCTTCGCGCGTTTCCTCACACGGGCCCCCGACGAGTGCCAGACACCTTCGCGCGTTTCCTCACACGGGCGCGCTCCG
>CAZFXD010000265.1:0-6999 GCA_964522795.1 uncultured Myxococcaceae bacterium | reverse complement strand
CGACAAGGCGAAGGAAGACTTTCAGCGCAGGTACATCCTCGAGGTGCTGGAGCGAAACAGCGGCAACCGAACCAAGACCGCCAAAGATCTCGCCGTCGATCCGCGCACTATCTTCCGGTTCCTGGAGAAGATGGACGCCGAGAAGACCGGCCGAACTCTGGCGCCGGAGCCAGACCTCGACGAAATTGGAGCATCGCAACCTCTTGATATTCCCTAAATGAACCCTGACCCGACCATGGCCGCGCGTTTGCTACCTGCCCTGTTAGGCGGCGTGTGCCTTTTCGGCTGTCTGGTACCTCAGGACGACAACGTGCTTTTTGACCTCCCACCCCAGCGAAACAGCCCGCCCCGGGTGGTGGTGGGCCAGACGCAGCCGCAGCAGGTGGTGACCCTGCTCCTGGGCGACGGGTGCCGTCAGCCGTCGTTTGAGGCCAAGGTGGAAGACCCCGACTTGAAGGACGTCATTCGCAACCGGTGGTTCATCGACCCCAACGGCACTCACACCTCGCTGTTCACTGACGGGCAGCCGTTACCGGAGTCGCTCACCTCGATTCGCAGCTCGAGCGTGAAGATGCCGACCACGCTCTTCACGGCGAGTCCCCTGGCCACCGCGGGAACGCACGTGATCGAGCTGCTCATCGCGGACGGAGAGCTGAGCGAAGGCGCCCAGCCGTTCGTGCGGACCGTGACCGGGGCGTTGCCCGACGGTGGGCGAGGTACCCTGACCGATCAGTCCTACGTCGACACCTACCAGTGGTTCGTCACCACCGATCTCAAACCCTGCCCGGTGCTGCCATGAAGCGCGCCGCGGCCGTCGTCGCCCTCGTCACGTGGTCGGCCTGCAGCTTTCAGCCGGGCGCGGTGACCCGCGAGTGCGCGTCGGATCTCGACTGCGCCGCGCCGCAGGTGTGTTTCGTCGATGGCTGCGGCGACCCTGGTCAGGGCGTGGCGGTGGAGGCCCTGGCCAACTCGCAGACCGGCTACCACGCCCAGGATCTCTCGCTCGCGGGCAAGCTCACGGGCTCAGTCGACTTCTCGCTCACCGGTCCCCTGACCCTGTCGGGCGAGTTCCGCCGTGACGGCGCGGCCCCCAAAGATCTCGTCCTGCACTCGGCCTACACCGACAGCGTCACCATTCGTGCGGTCGGTGAGAGCGAGATCATCCCCGGCATCTACCGCACCTACGAAGGCCGGTTCGCGGCGCCGGAGCGCGGTGCCTTCACCATGCCGGTGGGCGCGGGCAAGTTCACGGTCACCGCCATTCCCGCCGATCGTTCGGTGCCGCAAGAGACCCGCTCCGACGTCTCGATCAAGCCCGGCGAGAAGGCGCCGACCATTGAGTTCGACTTCGCGCCACTGACGGAGACGGTGAGTTTGTCCGGCCGCCTGGTTCGCCGGGTGATCTCCGAGGTGCCCCGCCTGGAGTCGCCCGTGACACAGGCCAGCATGGAGATTCAGGCGTTCAACGCCCTCACGCTGGAGCCCATCTCGCAGGCGGCGCCGGTGTCATCGGGCCTCTCGGGCAGCACCGGAGACTTCGCCCTGGTGCTCTCGCCGAGCGCGGCCTCGCTGGAGAGCGTGTTGCTCACGGCCAGCCCCAAAGATCCTACGGCCATGGTGCCGTCCAAGTCGTTCGTGGTGCAGCGCCCCTTCCCCTCGCCGCTCACGCTCGAACTGGGCGATTTCGGTGAGCCGCTCCGCCAGGTGGGTGGCGTGGTGAAGAACAGCGCCGGCAAGCCACTCGCCAACGCGACGGTGTTGTTCGAGGGTCTGGTCGGCGGGGGTGGGCTCTTCCGCTCCAAGCGCGTCACCACCGACTCCGAAGGCCGCTTCGCGGTGGACCTCTTGGCCAACCTGCCGGGCGAGACGTACACCGCGACCGTGTGGCCGTTGCCGGCCTCGGGCGCCGGCCTGCTGCGCACCAAGGTCAGCGCGTCGGCGCACGGCGGGATGACCGCGGTGCTCGAGCCGTCGGTGTTCATCACCCCCGACCCGCTCGACGTGCGCGGCGTCGTCACCACCCCCGAGGGGCTTCCCCGCGGCAACGCAGTGGTCACCGCCACTCCGGTTGACGTGGCCGGCGCTCGATTGCTCCCCATCACCCGCGTGGTGACCGTGACCAACCAGGACGGTCAGTTCGACCTCAAGCTGGACCCTGCCGTGTACCAGATCGACGTGGAGCCGGGCGGCGAGTACCCCCGCCGCGGCCGACGAATCCGCGTCGAGCCCACGGTGAACGCCGACGACTCCGTGCCGGTGATCATCGAGTTGCCCGACTTTCAACTCTCCCACGGCCGCACCATGAGCGGAACGGTGAGCATCGTGAACGGGGCGGTCTCGCAGCCGGCGGCCAACGCCGCCCTCAACTTCTGGCGAGTCGCCACCATGGAAGGCAAACCCACCCCCGTCCTGCTCGGAGAAGCGGTGACGGATGGCCTGGGCGGCTACACCGTGGTCCTGCCCACCCGCTGAGCCGTCTCAGGGCGTGACCGGCTTGGGCGCGGCCTCGTCCGCCGCGTCGATCGCCTTACGGAATGAGTCGACCGTGGGCCCCACTTCGCCCGCGAACTGCACCGCGTGCGTCGTGTACAAGTTGAGCAGCGCCTCCAGCCTGGAGAGCGCCTTCTGAAACCTCGGCCCATGCGGCGTGTTGCACCGCGCCTCGACATCGCGGAACCGCTGGAGCCACCCCACCCGAAAGTCGTCCCACCGGCGATCCGCGCGGTGCACGTCGAGTTCGCGGGTCAGGTTCTTGCGCCCCTCCTCCAGGCCGCCGAAGAGTGAACGGATTTCAGCCGCGCACTCCTCCGGGCCCAACGGCTGCCCCGACGGGGCGCGGCGCGCGGGGGTCATGTGCGCCACCGAGGTCATCACGCTGACGATGAACACCAGGCTGCCCAGACAGGCGATGGCGAGGAACGAGCCGAACACCGCGCGCCGGTACGGTCGGTAGGCGTCGGGTGTCGTGGACGGTGCCATCAGTGGGCGTTCGCGGCGGGAGTCGGCGCGGCGGCGGGAGCCGCAGCCGGCGCGGCGGCTGGCGATGACCCGGAGTTGTCGGAGCGCCGGGCGAGTCGAGAACGAAAGGCGCCGCCGAAATCGCTCGCGGGGTAGGTGTTGGCGGCCTCACGCGCCACTTCGACCGCCTTGTCCTTCTGCCCCACCGCGTCGTGGGCCTGCACCAGAAGCAGCATGGCGAAGTCGCGGTTCTTGGCTCGCTTGTCGCCTTGCACGAAGCGGGTCAGGTGGGGAATGGCGTCTTCGTACTTCCGAGTCTGCACCAACGCGTTGCCAAGGAAGAACGAGGCGTCGATGGCGTCTTCCTCGACGGGGTGGAGGGAGAGGAACCGCGTGAGATCTTCCACCGCCTGCGGGTAGTCCTGCTTGCGAAACGCCGACTTGCCGCGCTCGAAGGTGGCCGCGCCGATTTCCTTGCGGAGCGCCGTGGCGCGGTCCGAGATCATCTGCTTGAGCAGCGGCGACAGCCGCGAGGTGTCGACCTTGGCCAGCGCGTCGACCGCCTTGAGCCGCTCGTCGCCCTGCAGGGTCACCGACAGCCGGTAGGCGTCGTTGGCCGCGCGCTCGGCCGCGACGTTGGCCGCCGCTTCGGTTTTCGCGTTCTCGAGCAGGGTGTTCGCTTCCTCCGCGCGCTTCTCCGAGCGCGCCTTCTCTTCGTTGAGCCCGCTGGCCCGCGCTTGAATCACCGCCACCGACCCGGCCACGCAGATGGCCAGGAACCCGAGGTAGGCGGCGGCCGAGGCGATCCACTGCCGTTTGGCCACGTCGTCCTGCCGCTTCGCCACCGTCTTCAGCTCGGCGTGCAGGTTCTTCAGCAGGTTGTCGGTCTTGATCACGAGGTTGCGCGCCTCGATCACTTCGCGTCGGATTTCCTCGAGGGTCTTGTCGACGGCGGGAGCGGCTTCGTTGGCCATGCGCCGCTTCTACCAAAGACGCGGCGCGGCGGGTCTAAAACCCGGGGACGGGCGGTGTCGGGTCGTTCCCGGTCAGGAACAGCACGCCGAAGGTCGCCATGATCCAATGCCCGCCGGCGTTGATCGGCCCGTAGTCCGCGGCGGTGGCGTTGGCGTACATGAACCGGTACTCGAGCCCGACCGAGAAGCGATCGAGGAAGACGTACGACACCCCGGCGGTGCCGACGTAGGTCGTCATCAGGTTCTCTCGAAGGCCGGTGGTGCTCGAGGTGACGTCCGACACCAGGGGGCCCAGCGAGAAGCCCGCGTACGGGAGCAGCCCCGGCATGAAGATGTTGAGCTTCTGGAACCGAACGCCCATCAGCGCGCCGTAGGCGAACGAACCGACGTTGCCGATGGTGTCGGTGGAGAACCCTTCGTAGCCGAGGAAGAGGTCGATGCAGATCTCGATCCAGTCGGTGGCGCCGTAGCCGAAGCTCGCCATGCCCCCGATGCCCACCGGCCACTTCCGCGTCACGGTGGTGCCGCTGTCACTGAGCGCCTTGATGAAGCCCGAGTTGGGAATGATGCGCGTGCCGGCGCTGATGGTCACCCGGCCGACGCTGTCCATCGTCTGAGGTGCGCCCTGAAGTGCGAGTGCGGTCACGAGCGCGAGAACGCTCGTCACCACGATCTCCAGGCGTCACCGACAAAGATGGGCGCGCGCCCGCCCGTCCCCGTGGCTTTGGCCCGAACCTGCACCGGCTCCGGCGGCGAGGCCTGCGCGCGCGGCGGAGCCCGGGCCGCGTCCACCTGCGGCGCGGGTGCGGGTGCGGGGGGCGGCGACGCTTCCGGGGCCGGAACGGCGCGGGGCTTCAAGCGGCTCAACCTCGCCTCGAGGAGCTTCACGTACGATCTGAGCTCCGACACGGCCTGCTCCTTCTCCATCAGGCGGCGATAGAGTTCGACCCGGCGCTCCTTCTCATCCATCAACTCGGAGTGAAGTTGCATCAGGGACGCCATGCTCTTCTCGGCGTACCCCGAGGGGACCAGCTCCTGCCGATCGATGTTGGTGATTCCGTCAGACATGTGGTGCCCTCGCGATGGCGCAAAAACGGCCGGTGCTACAGCCCTGTTTCGGAGGGTAACAGTGGAACTTCGCTGGTCAATTAATCGGCCAGGCGGGTCAGCTCCAACAAGGTGAGCTGCTGCACCACCACGCGTTGGGCGACCGGAGACGCGACGAGATCGATCGCCTCGAGGTGGGCGCAGGCGGTGGAGAACTTTCGCGCGTCGGCGTCGGCCACCGCGTGTTCGCCGGCCCGCTTCGCCAGCGCCAGCGCCACCTGGCGCCCGGTCAGCGCCCCGGTCGCAGGGCTGGCGGCGGCCAGTTCGACCACCGCCTGGGCCGTGCCTCGCTCATCGAGGAAGGGGGCCGGCCCCGACAGGCGTACCGCGTTGGCGCCGAACGGCTCCAGCGCCAACCCGTAGGCGGCGAACGCGTCGCGGCTGTGCAGCAGGCGCGCGGCGAGCTTCGCTTCGAGGGTGACGGTGACCGAAAACAGGGCCCCGTCTGCGGGCCGCGGCGAACAGAGGGCGTGGTAGGCCACCTGGGCGAGCGCACCGCGTGCGTCGATGACCACCAGTGTGTGATCGGGGGTTCGCGCCACCCAGAACCGCGTGCCCAGCGGCCCCAGCAGGCGCAGCGAAGCGAAGAACCCCGGAGGAAACGCTTCGTTCACGCCGGGCCGCGCCTGCCCGAACGCCAGCCCCCCCTCCGGCCGCGGTTCACGGGACGACGGAAGCTCCCGCTGCTCGAGGAAGCGATTGACCGCATCGGCATACCAGGGCGATGGCGCGCCTGACGGGCTCTCCCCTCCGGCGGAAGGTCCGGGTCTGGCGGCGAGCGCGCGTTCAACCGCGCTCACCAGCACCTCCTGCACGCCGCGGGCGTCGCCGAAGCGCACCTCCAGCTTCTGCGGGTGCACGTTGACGTCCACCGCCGCGGGGTCCAACTCGAGAAAGAGCACCGCCACCGGCTGGCGCCCGTGCGGCAGGGCATCTCGAAACCCGCGCTGCACGGCGAAGGTGACCGTGCGATCGCGCACCGCGCGACCGTTCACGAACGCATACAGGCCGCGCAAGGTGGACAGGGTGTAGTCGGGCCGCGCCACGAAGCCGCGAACGACGAGCCCCAGGCGCCGCTCGTTCACTTCGACCAGGTGCGGAAACACGTCGTCGGACAGCGCGTGGGCGATTCGCTCTTTCAAGTCAGCCGTGGCCGGGCTGGAGAACTCCACCTGGCCCTCGTGCTCGACCCGAAAGGCCACCTGGGGCGCCGAGAGCGCGATGCGGACCACGGCTTCCACCGCGTGCTTCCGCTCGATGCCGGCCTGCTTCATGAACTTTCGTCGCGCGGGCGTGTTGAAGAACAGGTCTCCCACCACGATCCGCGTGCCAGGCACGGCCGCCACCTCGGTCACCTCGGGCGTCCCGCCGCCGTGGAGCACCACCCGGGTCGCCACGCGGGCGTCGGCGCGCATGGTGGTGAGCTCGAAGTGTGACACCGAGGCAATGGAGGGCAGCGCCTCGCCGCGAAAGCCCAGGGTGGCGATCTGGAACAGGTCGGCCGCGTTGGAAATCTTGCTGGTGGCGTGACGTTCGACGGCCAGGCAGGCGTCTTCGCGGGTCATGCCTTCACCGTCATCGGTGATCGCGATCTCCTCCAGGCCGCCGCCGCGCAGCGCCACGGTGATGCGCGTGGCCCCGGCGTCGATCGCGTTCTCCACCAGCTCCTTGACCACCGAGGCCGGGCGCTCGACCACCTCGCCCGCGGCGATCATGTTGATGAGGTCGTTGTCGAGCCGACGAATCTTGCCCATGCGAGAAAAGTGAGTGCGCGGACTCTAGCCGCCGTTAAAGTCCGTTTCCCGCACGATGAGTACCTCCCCCCGTGAAATCCTGACTCGTCTCGAGACTCAACTTTCCTCCGTGGTGCTGGGGAAGCCGACGCAGGTGCGGCTGGCCATCACCTGCCTCGTGGCCCGCGGCCACCTGCTGCTGGAGGACGTGCCGGGGGTGGGCAAGA
>CAZFXD010000264.1:0-7025 GCA_964522795.1 uncultured Myxococcaceae bacterium | reverse complement strand
GCTCACTCTCGATGAGGTTGGGCGGAATCGCGCCGCAGTCGAGCACCACCATGGGGCCTTTGCGGCGCGCCGAATTTTCGTGAATGGCTCGAGCGACGAGCTCTTTGCCGGTGCCGGTCTCGCCCTGGATGACGACCGAGACGTCCATGGGCGCGATTTTTCGGATCAGCCCGAAAATCTGCCGCATCTTCGGCGAGTGACCGACCATGCCGCCGAGGAGGCCCTCGGTGTCGGGCTCGACGGCGACTTCTTCGTCGATGGGCTGAAACACCAGCGTCGACGAGCCGGCGCGAATCTGCGAGCCGGCCACCAGGTACGCGCGCTCCACGCGGCGCCCGTCCAGCCAGGTGCCGTTGGTGGAGTTCAAGTCGACCAGCAGGTAGCCGCGGTCGGTGTACTGAACTTCGAAGTGGTGGCGGCTGGCGGTGCGATCTTCCGTCAGAATCAAGTCGTTCGACGAGTGCGCGCCGACTCGAATTCGCTCTTTGTCCGAGACGCCTTCGCGGCCGGTGTCAGGGCCGTGCACCACCGTCAGCTTGCACTTGCGCAGCTTGAGCGTCGTCTTGTTCTCGACGACGAGGGTGTGCGTGGCGGTGATGTGGGGCTCGTCGAAATTCTCGTACACGTCCTCCCCGGGGCTGGTCATCACTTCGTCGTGCAAGACGCTTTTCGGGTTGGTCGACATCGGTAGCGACAGACCATACCCATTCGCCCTAAGTCTTTCGACATGGCGTTTCGTTCTTCTGGGCGTGTGGCCATTCTCTCCCGCAAGAAGTCCCTCTATTCCACCTCGCGCCTGGTGGAGGCGGTGCGCAAGAGCGGCCACAAGCCCCTGGTGGTGGACACCTTGCGCTGCGACCTCTACGTGGGCCCCGAGGGGCCGCGCATGCAGTACCGCGGCAACGAGCTCAAGAACCTCTCGGTGGTGATTCCTCGCATCGGGGCCTCCATCACCAGCTACGGGCTGATGGTGGTGAACCACTTCGCCACCATGGGCGTCCCGGTGGTGAACGACGCGCCGGCCATCGCGCGCAGCCGAGACAAGATGCGCTGCCTGCAGCTGCTCTCGTCAGCGGGCCTCGACGTGCCACGAACGGTGATGGCGAACCACGGCGCCTCGGTGAAGGAGTTGGTCGAGCTCGTGGGGGGACTCCCCGCCATCATCAAGGTGCTCAAGGGCACGCAGGGCGTGGGGGTGATGCTGGCCACCACGATGAACGAGGTGCAGACCATCGTCGACACGTTCTGGCACCTGGGTCAGGAAATCTTCATTCAGGAGTTCATCGCGGAGTCGAAGGGCCGCGACGTGCGCGCGCTGGTGGTGGGTGATGAGGTGGTGGGCGCGATGCGGCGAACGGCCAGGGCGGGCGAGTTCCGCTCCAACCTGCACCGCGGCGGCGAGGGAAAGATTCTCACCTTGAGCCGCGAGTACGCGGACGTGGCTGTGAAGGCGGCGCGCGCCGTGGGCCTCAACATCGTGGGCGTGGACCTGCTCGAGTCGAGCGCGGGCCCGAAAGTGATGGAGCTCAACTCGAGCCCGGGGTTCGAGGGGCTCGAGAAAGCGACGGGCAAAGACATCGCCGGCGCGATGGTGAGCTACGCGCTGGGGTTGTCGAAGAACCACATCCGCACCACGCCGAAGAAGAAGGCGAAGAAGCGCACGAAGCGGTCGTGAAGTACGGGGCGAGAAACCCACCCCGGCCCACGTCGGTGAAGAACTTCGGTTCAGATCACGTCAAATCGTGCGAAGGTCTCCGCTGGAGGGAGCACCGCCATGCGACACGCTATCGCGCTGTTTTCGCTCTACATTCTCTCGGGCTGCACGGTCCGCTACGTCTACGGGGAGCGGCCGCCGGTCGCGACCACGTACCAGAACTACGAAACCGGCTGTGACCCGGCCTACCCGTGCCGCGACACGTACTACTGGGACGAGTACCGCCTCGTGTACGTCTATTTCGACGGCACCCGGTACTGGGACGCCACGGGCCAGCCGGGCACCTACCCCGTTCCCCCGCCCGGGTACCCCTACGGCCCGCCCCCGCAGGGCTATGTGCCACCGTCGACCTACCGCGCCCCGAACGGCTACTTCTCGCCCCCGCACAACTGGAACAAGCGCGGCTGGGCTCCTCACCCGCCGCGGGGAAATGCGTACGAACCTCCGCGGCCGCCGGGCGCCGTCATTCCCCCGTCGGGAAACAGCTACACGCCGCCTCCTCCCCCGGGCGCGGCCTCCCCGCCCAACTACGGAAACCCCAACAGCGGGTACAACAACCCGCCACCCAACCAATACACGCCGCCGCCTCCTCCCGGCGCGAGTCCGCCCAGCAACAACTGGAACGCGCCGCCCCCGCCCTCGGGCAAGAACAACCCGCCTCCTCCACCCCCGGCGAACAACGGCGGGTTCTGGACCCCGGCGCCTCCCCCGTCAGGAGGCAAACCGCCGCAGCAGCTGAACCCCAACATCAATCAACCGCCACCGTCCGGGCCTCCACCTCAGCAGGCGAACCCGAACATCTACGCGCCGCCGCCCTCAGGCCCGCCGCCGCAGCAGATGAACCCCAACATCAACCAACCGCCTCCGCCCCAGCAGCTGGACCCGAACATCAACCGCCCGCCGCGGCCCCAGCAAATCGACAACGGCCCCGACCAGCGCCCGTCGGGCTTCTTCACCCCGCAGCCGATGGACAAGCCGCCGCGCAACGAAGTCGTGCCTCAAATCGACCCCAACATTCCGCCCCCGCCTCCTCCCCAGCAGGCGAACCCGAACTTCGGTCGCAACAACAAGAAGGCGCCGCCCCCGGAAGAGCTGCAGGACCGGCCGGAGCACTTCTACAAAGTGCCGGCGCCTCCCCCGCAGCCGACCCCGCCGCCGCAGCCGCCCCAGATGATGGGCGACGCGCCCCCGCAGCAGAATCCGCAGATGGCGCCGTCGTTCAAGAAGAAGGGCCCGCCAAACGCCCCGCCGTTCGGTGCGCCACCGCCGGCCCAGTTCGGAGGCCCCCCGCCGGGCGGCGCCGTACCTCCGGGATTCGCTCCATCTCCAAAGCCGTAGCCGAACGGGCGCGTTCACTCTAGGTTGCCTCGCGTTTCGACGGGAGGCTCCATGCACATCGCCACACGACGTCTTGCCGCGCCGCTGTTTACGGCTGTCGCGCTCCTCGCCTCGCAGAGTTTCGCCGCGGGTTTCTACTTCGGTGACAACGGCGCTCGAGCGTCGACCCAGGGCTGGGCGTTCGCGGGCGAAGCCGATGACCTCTCGGCCATGGAGTACAACCCAGCCGGCCTGGCGCAGCTGAAGGGCCTGCACTTCAACGTCGAAGGGCTGCTGCTGCACCACGCCGTGTCGTTCGACCGCCGCAACCCCGGCGCACCTGACGCGGTCGTCACCAAGGGCCCGGCCGAAAACAGCGTGGGCGTCTTCCCGCTCCCACTCGCCGGCGTCTCGTACGGCTTCGACATTCTCGACCGGAACTTCTCCGTCGCCCTCGGCGTGTTCGGCCCGCCAGCGTCGGGGCGCTACGCCTTCAACAAGCCGAACTACGACCGTGACCCCAATGACCCGAAGCGCTGGGTGGCCGACCCCCGCCTCTACGCGCCGCAGCGCTACACGCTGATCGAGAACAACATCCTCATCGTCTACCCGACGCTGTCCCTGGCGTACGCGGTGCACCCCAGGTTGATGTTCGGCGTCTCGCTGCAGTTGGTGCTGTCGACCATTCAGATGCAGCAGGCCATCTACAGCGACATCTTCACCCCGCCCTCCATCGCCATGGAGAACGCGGCCAACGACAGCCTGGCCGACGTCAACGTGGGCAGCGGCCCGAGCTTCACCGCCATCTTCGGCATGCTCATCAAGCCGTGGGACTTCATCTCCATCGGCGCGTCGCTGCGCCCGCAGATTCCCATCAACGCCAAGGGCAAGTTGAAGGTCACCATTCTACCCAACAGCTTCGCGGAGAGCCTCGGCACCACCACGGTGGGCGACGACGCCTCGCTCTCGCTCACCCTGCCCTTCGAGTGGCGCGTGGGCCTCCAGGTGCGGCCCATCGACGGGCTGCGCCTCAACGCCGACTTCGTCTACCAGGGCTGGCAGTCCGTGACCGACATCACGCTGACGCCCATCAACGTGGGCGTCTCGCTCATGGGCGGCGCGCCGGTGCCGGTCGACCCGTTCAAGATTCCGAAGCACTGGTCGTATTCCATCTCCACGCGCTTCGGCGCGGCGTACGACCTGATCGAGATGTTGACCCTGCACGGCGGCTTCATGTTCGAGACCGGCGCCGCCCCCGACCAGTACACCGCGGTCGACTTCGCGCACTTTGACCGCGTCTTCCTCACCGGCGGGGTCACCGCTCACCTGTGGAAGTTCGACATCACCGCCGGCTTCGCAGGCACGCCCGCCGTGACCAAGCAGGTGACCAACAGCGAAGTCCGCGCCGGCACCGCGGCGACGCCCGACCCCGGACAGATTGTGGGCAACGGCGTCTACACCTCGGGCGGGTACGTCATCTCCCTCGGCATCGGCGGCCACTTCCTCGATGCGCCGACGACCGAAGCGCCCAAAGACGTGCCGACGGAAGCTCTTCCGCCCGCGCCCGAGTCAACGCCTCCACCTGCCAAGTGAAAGCCACGCCCATGAACAAACTTCTTCTCGGAACTTTGACGGCCGCGCTCTGCGCGTGCGGCGGAAGCGGAACCAAGAACGACGCCGGCCAGGACGCCGGCGAGCAGCCGGTGGTGTTCACCGTGACCGGGCGGGTGACGACCTATCCGCCTGCGCGCCCGTTTCTCGCCGACGCGGGAATGTCTGACTTCCCCGTGGCCGGCCTCCTCGCCCGCGTGGAGGAGCCGCTCAAGGTCGCGTTGGGCCAAGCCGCCGGAATCTTCGGCCAAACGGTGCTGAGCGACGCGGGCACCATTTCCGTCAGTGGCATCAGCTCGGACGAGGTGAGCCTGGGCGTGGGCATCGGCGTGCTGGACCCCAGCGACGCTGGCGCGCCCCGCGTCATTCGCGCGGCCACGGGCGTGTGGGACGTGGCGCTCGAGGCGTCCAAGCCCCGGGGCGACATCTTGAATCAGGTGGCCTACGCGGTTCCCACCGGGTTTCACGACCTGCTGACCGAAGCCATCGGGCGCTCGACCATCGCCGGCATCACCAGCGTGGGTTCAAAGAACACGCTCATCAAGGCCGGGTTCCTCCTCGGCCGCATCGTCGACGCGCAGGGGAAACCCGTCGCCGGCGCCACCATCAAGTCCACGCCGTCGTCGTACGACGCGCAGTTCTTCTACCCGAAGGCCGACTACTCCGGCGTGCAGGCCCAGACCGACTCCAACGGCATGTTCGTCTTCGTGCACAACGGCGGCACGGTGCAGCCGTTCCGGTTCGACGTGACGGGCCGACCTGAATATCGGCAGCGCAATGCTGGAGCCGCGGCGGACGCGTGCCTCGTGCTCACCGTGTACCCGGGCACCACCGCGCCACCCGCCGAGTAACCGGGCCTACGCGTCTTTCAGCAGCGACTCGATTCTCGCCAAGTCAGCGGGGTTCATGTCGACAAAGCGGAGGCCGACCTCGAATTTGGCCGGCCCTTCGGCGCCGAGGGCGTCGATCCACATCACCTCGGTGTCGAGCGTGAGCGTTTCGCCGTCGGGCAGAAACAGCTCCAGCTCAAGGTGCTCTCCGTTCTGATGTTTATCGTCGGTGAACACGCGCAAGCCGCCCAGGCTGATGTCCTGCACACTCTTCTTGTCGCGCACCAGGGCGTTCGCCGCCGGCCGCGCAAAGACAGGCGCGTTCAGCCGTCGGAACTTGCGTCGCTCGGAAGCCTGATCACTCATGGGTCAAATGATAGAGCAGAATTCGCTCGAAAAGACGCGGCGTCTGACGTGTAGAGTGCAGCCCCATGCGACGCCTTTCCCTCCCGTTGTGTCTCGTCTTGTTGGCCTGCAATGACCCCGGCGTGAAGAAGCGCGCCGCCGAAGCGCAGGCAAAAGCGGCCAAGGCCAAGGCCGAGATGAAGGACCAGGTGGCTCAGGCCAACAAGCCGCCGCCGCCGCCGGAGCCGGTCAAGCTCTCTCCCCCGTGGGATGAGGCGGCGCACACCATTCTCGTACCCGACGGGAAGTGCCCCGAAGGCCTGTGGGCCTTGTTCAACCTCGGCGCGCCGGGAGAAACGCCCGCCGAGAAGAAGGCCAACCTGGCCAGGAAAGCGGCGTTGGAGAAGGAGCTCCGCGAGAAGACGTTTCTGGTGAAGTTCGGCCGGGGCGAGCAGGTGAAGCTGCTGCCCCACGACGCGCCCAAAGGCGTGATGCCCATCGACGTGTTGGGCAGCATCGACTGCACGGACTCCGCCGGCCACATCACCATCGCCTGGACCGATGCGAAGGCCGAAGCCCCCTCCGCGTCCGCCGCGCAGGAAGGCTCAGAGATTCAGCAGAACATCTGGAACGCGCCGCCCGTGGCGTTCCGCCTGCCCATGCCGTCGATGGCCGAGGCGAAGAAGTTCACCGACGAGCACAAAATCGGCCTGTCCGCGCGCGTGGTGTTCAAGCTGGGGAAGGTCGCCAACGACAAGAAGCTGTTCAAACCAGGCAAGGTCGTCGCGGGAGACATCTCCATCGGCGGAAGCACCGAAGACTGGGGCGCGGGCCGGCTCGTGCGCGCGGAGTTGATTGGCGTTCGCGTCGCCGCCGACCGCGAGAAGACGTCGATTGCCGAGAAGCTGGGCAACGCGAAATAACAACCGGGGGACGCGATGAAGAAGCTCAAGGTGAAGAAGACCATTCGCTTGCTCAACCGCATCATGGAGTTCGAGCTGGCGGGCGTCGTTCGGTACACGCACTCGTCGCTGATGGTGACGGGCCCCTACCGCATTCCCATCGTGCAGTTCATGAAGCAGCAGGCGGCGGAGTCGCTCCTGCACGCGCAGCAGGCCGGGGAGCTGCTGACCGGCCTCGGCGGTCACCCCTCGCAGGCCACCGCGCCGATTGAAGAGAGCTTCAAGCACTCGGTGAAGGACATTCTC
>CAZFXD010000263.1:0-7028 GCA_964522795.1 uncultured Myxococcaceae bacterium | reverse complement strand
CGGTGCGGGCGGGCAGGGTGGAAACGCCGGAGGTGGCGCGGGTGGGCAGGGTGGAAATGCCGGTGGCTCCGGGGGAGGCTCGGGCGGAGGGAAAGCCGACGCCGGCCAGAGCTCCGACGCGGGCGCGATCGACGGGGGGCAGGCCGTGAAGTTCTGCACGCCGCTCTCCCAGGTGAGCTGCACCTCGCTGGGGGGCACCTGGGGAGCGGGAACCGCCACGTGTCGCAGTGACGGCAGCGGGTGGAACGTGGACGCCTGTGGGTTCGTGGCCGCGGGGCGGATCGAGACCGTGAAGCCTGCCCTCCGCGCTCCCACCCGGCATGCGGCCGCGCGCTGCAACGATGGAACGGCGGCGGCGTTTCAGATTCGCGTGTCGGCCACGCACTCGAAGAAGTGGGTCATCTACCTGGAGGGCGGCGGCATGTGTGACGACAACAGCCGCGACTGCGCCACGCGCGAGGTGCGGTTGACCACCACCACCCCCGAGGCTGATCGCGCGCTGCAGGACATCAACTGGGCCGGGTTCACCGGTGATGGCGCGTCGGCGAATCCCGACTTCTACGATGCGAACCACGTCTTCGTGCCGTACTGCTCGAGCGATCTCTGGTCGGGGGGCACGGCCGCGCGCCGCCCCAGCACGGGCGACCCCGTCAACGGCTGGTACTTCTCGGGCGGGCTGATTGTTCAGGCCATCCTCGAGACACTCGTCGAGCAATACGGGCTGGACGACGCCAACAGTCAGACGCGCATGCTGTTCGGCGGTGGCTCAGCGGGTGCCTTCGGCTCTCACGTCAACGCGCATCGCGCGGAGGCGGCCCTGCCGCTGGCAGCGGCGGCGCGGCGCATCTTCATCTTCGTCGATGCCGGCTGGATGACCGACTGGGATGACCCGAACCATCGCTTCTCCGACGCCACCACCGCGGACCGCGAGGTCTGGCGACAGGCGCGCACGTTCTGGGCCGCACGGTACGAGCCGGCGTGCGAGGCCACCCGTGCCAACCCCGGAGACTGCATGATGGCGCCGTATTGGTACCCCGGCCTCGTGGCCAGGTTGCCGGTGTTCATTCAGCAGAGCCAATTCGACTCGAGCTTCACCTCGTCGCACGGGCTGCACGAGACGGATGCGGCGGCGCCTGCGTGGCGGAGCCAGGTCGACGCGTCCTTCACCGGAGTGTCGTGGCTCTTCTCGGGCGCGACCAGCTACCACACGCGCGGGCGCTCCAATCAGGGCATCTCCATGGGGCCCACCGGCAAGACGCTGCGGGACCTGGTGGGGCGCTTCTTCAACGGCGGCACGCCGGAGCGCGTGCAGTTCTACGAGGGCGCGGCGGTCCGCTACTTCTTCTTCTGCATCAGCCGCTGCATGAACTCGGGCATCTGCTTCACCGTCGCCTCGGCGCCCTTCTTGCGCAGCTCGCTCGACGCGGCGATCGACGGCAGGGTGGGGCCGATCTGAGTCTTCAGCGCGGTGAGGATGGTGCTTGAGAGCGAGCCAATCGCCGCCTTGTCCTTCTCCGGGTTGCGCTCACCCTTGAGGTTGGCGCTCCCCTTCTTTCCCTGCTTGTCGATCCCCGCGAGCGCCACGCCAGAGGTGCTCTTGCCGATGGCGTTGGCGTGTTGCTCGGCGAACTTGAAGACCGACGAGTAGCTGGCCGCGAAGTCGACGTTGGTGAACTCCGCCACCCCCACGCCGCCACCACCCGCGACGATGCTGGAGTCCTTCTTCTCGGAGATGGTCAGCACCACCACCACGTCCACCGTGTTGTTGAGGTCGCGAAGTCGCCGGGTCAGGCCCTCGTCCACGGACTCGCGGAGCTTGTTGCGGTCGAGCGGACTCACGTCGCCCGACGTCGCCTCCACCAGTCCGCTCACGCTGTCGTACGGCACCCACTGCACCTGCGCGTCGTTGGCCAGCGCCTGCTCGAACATCTGGCGATACGTCGCGGCGAGCGGCGCCAGCGCCGGCGACGCCGTGCCCGGTCCGACCAGGACGGCCCGAATGGGTTCGTTGGCGGCACGTCGCGGGGCTGTGTCGTAAGCGCTGTCCTGCGCGGCCGCGGCGTCTTTCTGACCCTGCTCGGCGCCCTGCATCTTCGCCACTTCGTCCGGCGGCCCTTCCCAGGTCACCTGGCCGTTGCTCTCCACGCGGCAGACACCGTTGCCGAAGCACTTCTTCTTGTACGCCAGGTTGCAGCCCAGCAGGCAGACCGCAGACGCGGCGACGATGAATCGATTCATGGGATCCCCTCGAAAGAGCGGTCAGCCTACGCGACCCTGCGTCGAAAGGCGCCAACCACGAAGCACAACGCCCACAGCGCCGCGCCGGGAGTGGCCGCGCAGCCGCCGGTGATCATGCCGTTGGGTTGCAGGCCTTCGTCCGGAGAGCCTCCGTCGTCGCCCATGGGGGTTGAGCGTCCACCATCTTCCAGCTCGACGATTCCACCGTCGCCCTCGGGGGTGTAGTTGCTCCCGCCGTCGTTGGGCGGCTCGTACGGTTCGCCGCCATCGACGGCGATCGAGCCACCGTCGACGCGGCAGGTTCCCCTGGTGCACGTCGCCCCCACCCTGACGCAGTCGGCCGTCTGTTTGGCGGTGCACCCCGTGCCCGGACAGGACCCGCCGCCGCAGGTGTGATCGGCACAGCCACACCCCTTGCCGGTGCACGCGGTCGTCTCGTACGCGGTGCACCCCGAACCGGGCGCCGTGCCCCCGCTGCACTTGTGGTCGACGCAGGTCGCTCCATTCGCTTCGCAGTTGTGGGTCTCCAGCCAGGTGCACCCGGTGCCAGGGGCCGTGCCGCCGCTACACTGGTGATCAGCGCACTTGGCGCCGGTCTTGGCGCAGTCGGACGTCTCGCGCGTGGTGCACCCAGTGCCGGGCCCCGCGCCGCCGTTGCATTGGTGGTCCACGCAGCCTGCGCCGTAGGCGCCACAGTTGTGCGTCTCGAGCCAGGTGCACCCGGTGCCCAGCGCCGTGCCGCCGCTGCACTTGTGATCAGCGCAGTTGGCGCCCGTGGTGGCGCAGTCCGCTGTTTCCTTGGCCGTGCAGCCGGTGCCGGGCGAGGTGCCCCCGTTGCACTTGCCGTCGACGCAGCCCGAGCCGAACGCGCCGCAGTTGGCGATGGTCTGCGCGGAACAACCCGGCCCGGGGCAGTAGCCGCCGTTGCACGCGTGATTGACGCAGAAGCACCCGAAGGCGCCACACCCCTGCGCCTCGCCCGCGGTGCAGTTTTCAGGCGTGGTCCCGCACGCGGTCGGGCTGGTCGCCTTCAGCAGCGCGAAGGGGTCGATGTCGTTGTTGTAGTCGCCGTCGCGCGAGACGTTGAAGTGCAGGTGCACGGACGGCGCGCCAGAGTTGCCCATGTACCCGATGACCTGGCCGGCGGAGACGTGCTGTCCCACGCTCACCACCATCTGGTCCATGTGCCCGTAGTAGTACCACCAGCCACACCCGTCGGCGATGGTGACCCGGATTCCCGAGGTGGAGCTGGCCACGCCGGCGCGCATCACCGTGCCATTGACCACCGCCACCAGCGGCGCCCGGTAGAACGCGAACACGTCGTTGCCGTGGTGCGCCCCGCCGTAGTCCGAGTTGGCGTGCTGATCGGGGCAGGACGTCACGCACGTCCCCGTGCCGCACGACGCCGCGTCGTACCCGATGTTGTGCGCGGCATCGACGGGGAACCGGAACATCTGCGGGTCGCACGAGACCGCCTGTCCCAGGGTCTCCAGCTCGGCCGGCGAACCGGGCGCGTCCATCTCCCCGGTCGGGCCGGCGCAGCCGACCGTGGCGGCGATGAGGCCGAGCGCCAGCGACGTGTGGCGCACGGCCACCCGGGCGAGGCTCGACGTTCTTTCTGAAGCCGCGAGGGGCTGCGCGGGACGCATACGGAGGAAGGGCAGCAAGAAGGGTGCCCTACGCAGTGTACGGGAATGCTGTGAAGAACGTTACCGCCCAGCTGCCCACTCCAGTGATCACCTGGCTGAACCTGGCGCAGACAGCCCGCGAAGAGCGGCCTGAAGCGCCCGCCGATGTCGCGGCATGAACGGGTTCGGCCTAGGCTCCCACGGCGCAAGATGCCGGGGCGACGACACGCAAAGGGCGGGACGCTGTGGGTGCTGGGGGCGCTGGGTGCCGCGTTGGTCGGCGCCCTCCACGCCTGCACCATCGCCCGCCTCCCGGACGGGGTGCACTACGCCTGCGCCATCTCCTCGCCGTTCTGTGAGCCGGGCTTCACCTGCGTGAACGGCGTGTGCCTGCCTCCGGAGACCAGCGACGCCGGGGCGCTCGTCGACCGCCTGAACGTGATGTTCCTCACCCGCGACATGTTCACCGGGAACCTCGGGGGACGAGAGGGCGCCAACGCGCGTTGTCAGAACGATGCCGACGACGCCGGGCTGCCGGCCAACGTCTACGTCGCGTGGTTGTACGCGAAGCCGGGAGACGATCTCCCGTACATCACGGGGAGCTTCGTCAGACCCGACGGCGAGCTCGTGGCGCCGAACGGTGAGGAATTCGAGACTCATTTTCTGTGGAATCTCCCCTTGCTGCGCGCCACGGGAGCTCGCCCCGGAAACGGCGACTATTCGTACTGGTACGGCCGCTCCGCTGACGGCGGTCTCTGCAACGCCTGGACGAGCGAGCAGCCGGACGCGGGTCTGTTTCGCAGAACCAACTTTGACTCTCCCGGTTCGCCTCGCCTCTGGTCTTCGCCGTGTTCGGACCTCCATCGCCTACTCTGCGTCGGCAGCCAGCGCACCGCCACCGCGACGCAGCCGCCACCGCCTGATGGCGGCACGGTCATCTGGGTCTCGGAAGGACTGACCGACGGCACCGGCGTGTACAGGCAGTGCGGCAACGACATCACGTTCATCAACCAGGGCCCCACGGCCGCGGTCTACTCCGCACGACCTGATGGGGGCGGTGCCATCGCGTCCATGAACGGTGGCGCGCCTGCCTACCGGGCCCTGGGGCCCATCTACCGCCGGAACGACGGAGTGGTGGTCGCCACCTCCGCGCACGCGCTGGGCACGAGAGATCTGCAGAACCCGATCACCCCGGGGCAGGGTGAACTGCGCCAGAACTGGACCGCGGGCTGGACGGAGGTCTGGACCGGGGCCATGGATCCTGAGAGTCAGCCGCCGGCGGCGAACCAGCCCTGCCGCAGCGGACCTGGCGCGGCCCCGTGGTCTGCGCTGCAGTTGACCGCCGGAGGGACGACCAACGCGTCCGCCGGCGAGTGGGACAATCTGTATGGCGTATTCTTCGTGGGCGCCAACCTCTGCAGCACCAACAACCGGGTCTACTGCCTCCGAACGCCGCGCTGAAGCGAACGCCCTCGTGCGGCCCACAACGTTGTGGAGTTCTTCCGGGGGCGCTGCTCAGTTGGGCCGCATGACGCCGTCCATGGACTGGAAAGAAGTGGTCCCCGAAGGAGAAGCCGCCGGCTTCGAGGCGATCGCCGCGCAGATGGGCCAACTGCAAGCGAGGCTCGGTGAGAAGCCGGGCACCATTCGCCGCGGGCTGCACGCCAAACCGAACCTGGTCGCCCGCGCGAAATTTGAGGTCCTGGGCGAGCTCCCGCCGCACGCCCGAGCCGGGTTCTTTGCGGAGCCGAAGACGTTCGACGCGGTGGTGCGGTTCTCCAACGGCGGCCCCGCCGCGCGCCGCGACGCCGCTCCAGACGTCCGCGGCATCGGCGTCAAACTCATCGGCGTGCCGGGCCAGAAGCTCATTCCGGGCATGGAGTCGGCGCTCACCCAGGATTTTCTCGCCATCTTGACCGAGTCGCAGCCGTTCCGGACTCCCGCGGACTTCGTGTTCTTCGTCCTCAACGCGCGCAGCCCGCTGCGTCTGGTGTCGAAGGCGTTGCTGCGCATGGGGCCCTTCCGGCTCTTCCCGCTCCTGGCGCGACTGCAACGAGGCTTGAACCGGCCCATCGGCGCGCTCCACACCAATCGCTACTTCAGCGCCTTGCCCATCTCGTGGGGCCGGTACGCGGTGAAGTTCAGCTTCACCCCGCAGAATGGGGCGCCCGAGCTCGCGCCGCCCAACCCGGACCTCGGCGGCGCGCTCGCCACCGTCCTCGCGGCGCGCGACCTGTCGTGGGATTTTCAGGTGCAGTTCTTCACCGACGAGGCCACCACCCCCATCGAGGACGCCACGGTCGATTGGCAGGGCCCCTGGCTGACCGTCGGGCGCCTCACCATTCCCCAGCAGGCCGTGGGGTCGGAGGCGGGGCAGCGGCTCGCCGCCTGGGCCGAGACGCTGTCGTTTGATCCCTGGCACGCCCACGCCGACCTGCGGCCGCTCGGCGCCATGATGCGCTCGCGCAGCCCGGCGTACCGCGTCAGCACCCAGGCACGAAACGCCGCGCCCGAGCCGACGGCCCTGCCGGAAGAGTTTCGCCAGGCTTCGAAGTGACGAGGCGCGCTACTTGCGTCCCAGCAGCACGTCGTCCGACGTGAACTCCGACACGGTGGGCTGAGAAGCGCCCGGCTTCTGCTCCTCCACCGTGACCTTCCACACCTCGTCGTTCGGCCCGGCTTCGAGGCGAACCCAGAGGTTGTCGTCTTTGAACGTGACCGTGTGCTGCTCTTCGCCCGTCGTGCTGGTGAGGTGCTTCACCGTAATCCGCGCCTGCCCGTCGGCGTGCTGTGGATCTTCATAGGTGTCCACGATGGTGTGGGTGTGAGCGTGCCCGTCGGTGGGCTTCACCTCGCGCGGCGGCGCCGAACCGCCGAGGGTGAACGCCTTTTCGACCGTCGCGAGCGGCTTGCGCGGAGGGACAAACGTTCCCAGCGACTTGCCCAGGGCGGACTGCGCCGCCTGCGCGCTACCACCGAGATTCTTCAGGAACCAGGAGCCCATGTCGTGCCTTTCGCTTGCTCACGACATTATCGGCAGATTGGGCGGGGTGGTGCGAGGGCTGCGCGTTTTGGTTTCTCACCGGCTGGCTCCCGTGTCTCCGAAAGACGACAATGGGGCATGGCGCGCAGTTCTAAAGCGTGGGTGGTCGCGTTCGCGTT
>CAZFXD010000262.1:0-7113 GCA_964522795.1 uncultured Myxococcaceae bacterium | reverse complement strand
CGTCGAGCGTGCCCTGCCCTTTGTACGGCTCGACCAGCGGATAGATGTTCGACCACTGCTGCGCCCACATGTTCCCCAGCAGGTGAGCCGGCATGGGGCCCGTCGGGCTCACCTTGTCTTTGCCGTACGCCTTCACCAGCGCCGCGCGCACGTAGCAGTGCAGATCGTCGTAGAGCGGCTTGAGCTGGCCCCACAGGCGGTCCGTCTCGCGGGCGAAGTCGTCTGGGGCCATGTCGTAGCTGGAGCGCCAGAGGTCGCCCGTGTCCTTGAAGCCGATCTCGCGCGCGCCTTCGTTGGAGAGCGACACCAGGCGCTCGTAGAGCGGCCGCATGTCGCGCGAGGTGCTGTGCCAACGCTCCCAGGCTTTCAGCTGATCGTCGTAGGTGCCGCCCTTCTGCAGCACGGCGGACAGGTCGAGCAGATCTTTGCAGTGCGCCTTGTCCTTCTCCGTGTCACCGGTGGCCGTGTACCCCGGCTCGCACCACTTGCCCTTGCCATACAGGCCCTCGAGCTTCGCGGCGGTGGCCGCCAGCTCAGCGCGCTTGGTCGCGTCCGCCGGGGCGGGCAGCGCCTGCGACACGCGCAGCAGGTGAATCATGCGCGCGGTGTCGGGGTCGAGCTTGAGCGACGCAAAGGCCATCGACTTCCCGATGGCGCCGCTCAGGTACTCCATCACGTCTTCGTTGGCCGACGCCGCGTTTCGCTCGGTGTCGTCGGTGATGTAGGTCGACTTGATCCACTCGGCGGTCTGCTGGCGAGTCCACAGCCGCTTCAAGTCGGCGTTGAGCTGGGTCACGAACGCCCTGGCCTGCTCCTCGGTGGCGGGAGGCGTGGCGGACGCGGCTTTGGGCATTCCGGCCGCTTTGGCGTTCAGGGGACGACCGGTCTTCGCCGGGGCGACGGGCGCCGCGGGGGGCGCAGCGACGATCAGGGCAGTCAACAGTGCGTAGTTCATGCGGCGCCGTGTAGGGCACCGCTCCGGACATGTCGAGCGGTTCCCGCGCGCCCGTTAGCGCTCGAGCATCGTCCGGCGAACGCGCTCTTCCATGCGACGAACGACCTCGGACAGTGGAATGGCCGATGAGTCGACCACCGTCGCGTCGGCCGCAGCGCGCAGCGGGGCCTCTTCGCGCGAGCGATCATTCTTATCGCGTCGGTTCTGCTCGCGGGCCACCTTGTCGAGCGACGTTTCAGCGCCGCGCGAGAACAGCTCCTCAAATCGCCGCCGCGCGCGGATGGCCGGGTCGGCGTCGAGAAAGAACTTCACGTCCGCGTCGGGGAACACCACCGTGCCGATGTCACGACCTTCGAGCACGGCGCCGACCTCAGCGGCCAGGGCCAGCTTCCGCTGCAGCCCAAGGAGCGCCGCGCGAACCACGGGCCGAGCCGACACTTCGCTGGCCAGCGACGAGATGGCGGGCACGCGAATCGCCACGGAGACGTCCTCGCCGTCGAGGAACACCTGGTTCTCTTCCCCTTTGGTTCGAAACGAAATCTTGAGCCCCGCGAGCAGGCCCTCCAGCGCTCCGTCATCGCTGGCCGGAATTCCCAGGCGCGAGGCGGCCAGCGCCACGCAGCGGTAGATCGCCCCCGTGTCCACCATGGTGAAGCCAAGGCGACGCGCGAGGATTTTCGAGACGGTCGATTTGCCGGCACCGGCCGGCCCATCGATGGCCACGATGAAAGGGCCTTTCTTCACCGAAGGACCTCGGCGAGCGCGTTCACCACGCGTTCATTCTGCGCCCGGAGGCCAGCGGAGATTCGCAGCGCCTGGTCCCACCCCGCCGGGCCCATGGGACGGGTGATGATGCCTCTTCGCAGCAGCGCCTCGTACACGGGGATGGCAGGGCGCCCGAGCGGCGCGAAGACGAAGTTGGCGTGGCTGGAGGGCACGTCGAGCCCGAGGTTTCGCAGCGCCTCCTCCAGGTAGCGCAGGCCACGCCAGGTCGTCTCTTGCGTGGTGCGCACATGTTCCACGTCGTCCAGCGCGGCCACGCCTGCGGCCTGGGCCAGGGAGGACAGGTTGAAGGGCATGCGCGTGCGCTGGAGGTACGCGGCGAGGTCCGCGTGCATGATGCCGTACCCCAGCCGCACTCCGGCCAGCCCGTAGATCTTGGAGAACGTCCGGAGGACGACCACGTTCTTGTGCGCTCGTTGGAACGCCAGGCCGTCGGGGTAGTCAGCCCAGGTGACGTACTCTTTGTACGCCTCGTCGAGCACCACGATGGTCTCCGGGGAGACCCGGGTCATGAACGCCTTCAGCTCCGCCGAAGAAAACGCGGTCCCCGTCGGGTTGTCGGGGTTGGCGAGGAAGACGATCCGGGTGCGGGCGCTCAACGCCTGGGCCATCGCCTCGAGATCGTAGCGGTAGCCGGACTTCATCGGCACTTCGCGGAATTTTCGCCCGTGCGACTGGAGCGCCACCTTGTACATCACGAAGCTCCCCTGACAGAGCAGCGCTTCATCGTCGGGGGTGGTGAACGTTCGAATCAGCAGCTCGATGATTTCGTTCGAGCCATGTCCTGCGAAGAGCTGTGCCTTGGGCAACCCGAGAAACGAGGCCAGCCGCTCCAGAAGCTCGTAGCTGGAACCATCAGGGTAGTAGTGCAGCCGTCGGGCCGCTTCTTCGACCACCTTCACCGCCAGCGGCGATGGACCCAACGGGTTCTCGTTGGACGCCAGCTTCACCACGTTATCGACGCCGTACTCCCGCGCCGTCTCTTCGATGGGTTTGCCGGGGACGTACGGCTTGAGCGTCTCGATGTAGTCGGCGACGAGCGGGCGCATCAGAGTTCTCGGAACTGCCCCATCGCACGAAACTTCTGATAGCGGGCAGAAATCAGCTCGGGGCCGCTCATCGCCAGCAGCCCCATCAACTGCTTCCGGAGCGCCTTGGCCAACGACGCCGCGGCTGCCGTTCGGTCGCGGTGCGCCCCGCCCACGGGCTCTGGGACGATCTCGTCGATCACGCCGAGGCCGAGGAGGTCGCGGGCGGTCAGCTTCAACGCCTCGGCGGCTTTCGAGGCCTTGTTGGCGTCGCGGTAGAGAATGGAAGAACACGCCTCGGGGCTGATCACCGAGTAGATGGCGTTCTGCAGCATCAGCACGCGGTTGGCCACGCCAATGGCCAGCGCTCCGCCTGAACCGCCCTCGCCGATCACCACCGCCACCACCGGCACTGGAAGCTGCGCCATGTATTCCAGGTTGGAGGCGATCGCCTCGGCCTGGCCGCGCTCTTCAGCGCCAATGCCCGGGTAAGCACCGGGGGTGTCGATGAACGCCACGATCGGCCGGTTGAACCTCGCCGCGAGGCCCATCAAGCGGCGGGCTTTCCGGTAGCCCTCGGGCCGGGGCATGCCGAAGTTCCGAACCATGTTTTCCTTGGTGCCCTTCCCTTTCTGGTGGCCGAGCATGAGCACGGGACGACCGTCGAACCGGGCGAAGCCCCCCACCAGCGATCGGTCCTCGGCGAACGCGCGGTCGCCTGACAGCTCGACGTAGTCCTCGGAGATGGCGCTCACGTACTCCAGAAAGCCCGGGCGCGAGGAGTGACGAGAGAGCTGCACGATCTGCCACCGCGTCAGATCGTTGAAGATCTCCTGCTCAAGGCGGCGGGCCTTCTGCTCCAGCTTCTGAATCTGGGCGAGCACGTCGGCGCGCCCCTGCCCCGCGGCACGGAGCGACTCGATGCGCTTCTCCAGCTCAAGAATCGGGCGCTCGAAATCGAGCACCTGTGCAGTTCCAGCGGCCATGGGCCAACGGGCTTACTACGCCGCCTTGCTTTTGGCTGGCACTGAAAGCGCGTACCACGACGTTCGGAAGGCCTTCAGCTCCCGGAGGCCGGCCGGGTGACGGCCCAGCGCGGGCGCCACCGTGACAGGAATGACCGCCTTCTTCTCGAACGCCTTGGCCACCTCGAGCTCGTTCTTCCGTCGCTCTTCGGTCACCGGGCAGACCGTCTTGGGCAGCACCCGGTTGACCAGAATTCGCTCCACCGGAATCTTGTGGCCCTTCAGGTACTCCGCCAGGCGGTCGACCGGCGGAATCGCCAGCTCTTCGCCGCGCGTCACGATCACAAACCGTGCTTCGGTCGGGGTGACCACCGCCTTCTCAAAACGCTCCACGTGTTTCTGGAGTGCAGCGAGATCATCACAGAGTGGGCCGAAGCCCTTGGCCCGGTGCTTGGACAACACGCCCAAGAGCGCGGTGGTCCAGCCCTTGATCAGCGCGGGCAACTCCAGAATGCGGAAGGTGTCGCCGCTCGGAGCCGGGTCCACCACGATTCGCTTGAACCGCTCCTGCACCAGCGCGTCGGTGAGCGCCGTCATCGCCGCGAGCTCCTCCATGCCGTGCGGCGCAGCGTCGAAGAGGTTTCGAATCAGATCGCGGTCGAGCGCGAACTCCTGCCCCTTCACTTCGGGCCCGAACGCAGCTTCCGCCTTCTCCTTGTACTTGCGGCGCAGGTTGGCGAACCAGGTGGCGAAGTCGATCTCGCGCGCGTATAGGCCCTTGGTGCCTTTGACCTGAGTCTCGGTGTCCGTCAGCCGGCTCTGCAGCACGTCCGACAGCGAGTGGGACGGGTCGGTCGACAAGAGCAACACCGGGCCTTCCTTCTCGGTCAGGGTCACCGCCGCGGCCGCGGCGCACGAGCTCTTGCCGCACCCGCCCGCGCCGAGGAAGAAGATGAACCGCGTCGGAGGCAGGGGCGGCGCCGCGATGGGCGGCATGCCGGGCGCGCGAACCAACGCCGGAGGTCCTTCGGCCGCCGAGAACGTGAGCGCCTTCGACTCCTTGCCGCTCGAGAGTTCCTTGGCGAACTTCTTCATCTCCTCGAAGCCCCGAGGTCCGACGATGCGGCGCTGCACCAGGTTCACCGACGGGGTGAACGTCTGGTACTTGCGCACGTGCGGGGCCTGCAACCCACGGCGGGCGGCGACGAGTGCCGATGCCTTGCCGTCTTCCACCTGGTCCACCACGATCTCAGTCACCGGGACGCCGCGCTCTTTGAGCGCCGTGACGAGGAACTTGGCGTGGCCTTCGCCGACGGGTTCCGCCAGCGCGACCACGTGAAAGGCCGTGCGAGCGGGGTCGCGCAGGAGCGCCGACACCTTGTCGCACTGCACCGCGAACGCATCGAGGGCGGTCACAGCGCGCGGAGGCGCCGGGTTCTTGGCTTTCGACGGGCGCTCACCACGGACAATCGCGACCAGCCGGCGCAGCTGCGTCGACAGATCGACGAAGCGCACCATGTGCGAGGTGGCCACGCCGTCGATCACGATGCGCTCGAACTGTTTCGACTCCAGCAGGTCGGCGATGTGGAACATCACCGAGGCCTCGTTCAGATTGGCCAGGGCGGCGTCGAGGAGCTTCTTGATTTCGTCTTCGTTGAGGTGAACGCCCTTGGTCACCGCCGAAGCAAACGCCTCTTTCGCCGTCTTGGTGAACGCGGCCGAAAGCTCGCGGCCATCGAACTCGGCGGCGAAGAGCCCGCCCGCCCCTTTCCCCGCGGCCAGCTTGGTGGGCTTGGTGCCGATCTTCTTCTTCAGCAGATCCGAGAGGCCGCCGGACGGCTCCAACGAGCACAGCAAGACGCGATCTTTGCCGTGGGCGTCGGAGAGATTGATCGCCGCCGCCGTCGCGAGCGTGGTCTTTCCGGCACCGCCTTTGCCGCCGAAAAAGTGCAGCACGGTCGAGTCGGTCATGTTGAAGCCTTCCTAATCAATGGCATCGAGAGGATAAGAAAACCACCCCGTTGGACACATTGGGGGCGCGGAATTTCGCTGAGATGGCGGGTCTAAGTCAAGTCAGGGCAACCCCTGAGACTCAGGGGTATCGCTTGGACGTGAGGAAGGCGATGGCCGCGCGCGCGGAGCCGTCCTGGTACCCGAACTTGTCCCGCATCGAATCAAGGGTTTCGCGGGCCAATTGCTGCTCTTTTGCAGACAACCCCGCCCGATCTTCCGACAAAAACTTGAGGATGTTCTCGGCGTTGCGCTTGAGCTGCCGTTTCCGCTCCTCGTAGTAGTGGTCGCGCAAACGCTTGAACACGTCGGGGAACAGGCGGGGGTATTCGAGCTGGGCTTCGGGGTGGTCGATTTTCTGGGCGCCCGCCGCCGCGATCAACGCCTTGCGGAAATCGACGGCTTCTTCGCCTTTCGGCATGGCGATGGCTTCGAACTCCGCCATCCGGGCCTCGTCCGGCTTCTCCGAGCGACCGGTGAGGCGGTTCTCCAGCTTCTCCCCTTTAATCCACGACGACACCAGCTGCAGGTACCGCTCGAACAGCTCCCGGTATTGCTGCTCGGAAACCAGTCCCATCGACTCGCGAACCTCGCGGTCGACCGCTTCCAGGTATTCGCTCTCGGCCACGTTGACGAACTCGTCGTGGTCGTGAAAGCCATCGACGATTTCCTGCTGAAGAAACTCGTGCACCGACTTGTCGCGACAGATGGCACGCAGCTCCTGCAGGACCGCCAGCGGGTGCAGGCTGTCGAACTCGGTACTCTGGGCGGCGTTGAAGAGCGCGGTCTTCACTTCGCGGGCCGACGCGCCGCTGCGGCCTTCGTAGTTGGGGTAACCGTCTGACTCTTCGTAAATCGCCTGAGCCCACTTCCGGAGCTGGTTTCCCTGGGCCAGGGTGAGGCGCTCGGGGGTGGCGCTGTCGCGGTACAGGCGCAGCTTCTCCACCGGCGACAGTCGCTCCACCAGCGTGCGCACTTCCTCGGGGTAGCGATCGGCGATCGGCTTCTTCAGGCGCGTCAGCACCGCCCACAGCGCGGCCACGCGCGTGGCGTGCGGGGCCACGTGCCGCCCGACGGTGCTGGGGTTCACCTGCGCGTCGTAGATCTCTTGTTCCACCGAGTCGCGCCGCAGGTAGGGCACGCGGATGAGCTCGATGCGCGCTTTGAACGACGCGAAGTCAGGAATCTCTTTGAACGCGGCCAGGTGCTTCTCGTTGGAGGAGGCGATCAGCACCTCGTCGAGCTGCAGCACAAAGTGCTCCAGCGGCAGCTCGCCGTTCTCGCTCGTCCCCAGCAGGTACTTGAACGCCTCCAGCGGGCGCTTGAGCAGGTCGGCATACTCGACGATGCCGCGGTTGCCCGAGACCAGCGC
>CAZFXD010000261.1:0-7114 GCA_964522795.1 uncultured Myxococcaceae bacterium | reverse complement strand
CAGGCGAAGGCTGACGCGCAGGCGAAGGCTGATGCGCAGGCGAAGGCGGACGCCCAAGCGAAGGCCGATGCGCAGGCGAAGGCTGATGCGCAGGCGAAGGCGGATGCGAAGGGCTCGAAGTCCGAGACGCCGGCCCAGGCCGAGGTCGCCGCCTCACGCGCCGCGTGGACCGCACTCAACTACATCGGGTTCAAGCCGGAGCGAGGCGTGGGAACGGTGGTCATTCGCACCGAGAAGGCCGCCAACTTCGCCGTCGGCGAAGAATCGGGTGTGGTGGTGGTGCGGTTTGAAAAGGCGAGGCTGGCCATTCCCGCCGGCCAGCGGCTCCTCGACGCGACGTTCTTCGATACCGCCGTCGCCTTGATGCGGGTGGACGAAGATCCCAAAGGTGGCAGCGTGGTCCGGGTCACGCGGAAGAAGCCGGTGTCGTACCGGGCCACCCAACAAGGCAACGAACTGACGGTGACGTTCGAGCGCCCATAGTGGTCTAGAAGGCGCCATGCTCCGGGGCGTTCTCGCCGCAGTGCTTCTGTCTTCCGGGTCGGTCCTCGCGGACGAGATTGAGCTCGCCGGCGAAGAGATGACCCGCAACGGCGAGACCGGCGTGAGCGTCTGCGAAGGCAACGCGCGCCTACGCTCGGTCGAGGCCGCGGCCTGGGCCGATCGCATTACGTGGGAGGAACGGGGGCAGGTGGCCACCATCTCCGGCCAAGTGCGCGTTCGCCTCGCGTCGCAGGGCCTGCTGCTCGTTCGCGGCGATGCGGTCCGCATTCAGTTCGACCAGGGCCGCGTGGTCGACGTGATCGCCGTCGACGCCGTGGCGTACCGCAAGGCCGGCGTGGCGCCCGCGGTGTTCCTTGCGGGGCCTGACACCGAGAATTCCGGCAAGAGCACCACGGCCTTCAACGCACAGCGCGTGACGCGGACGCCCGAAGGGGGCTGGGAGATCGAAGGCGTCGCCATCACCCCCTGTGACTGTGACCTGGACCAGCCGTCGTGGTCCCTGACCGCGGGGAGGGCCACGTTGAATCACGACGCCGATCGGGTCTCGGCGTGGTCGCCGCTCTTCCGAATTCTCGACGTTCCGGTGTTGTGGTTTCCGTACCTGTCCGTACCGCTCGAGTCGCGACAGACGGGGTTGTTGGTTCCCAAACCGAGTTTTTCGGGACTGTCGGGCGCGTCGATCGAAGCGCCGGTGTTCATCACCCTTGGGGAGTCAGCCGACCTCACCCTCACGCCGGGGTACTTCTTCGGCGCCCGCGGGGTGTATGGCGTGCGCGGGCCTCGCCTGCTCACGGAGTTCCGGTACACCCCTTCGACGAGAGAGAGCGGTCGCATCACCCTGGGGGCGCTGTACGACCTGAACCCGGTTCGAGACGCGATTGATCCGAATCGTACCTACCCGGGATCGACACGCGGGGGGCGGTTGGAGGCGTCGCTTCAGCACCGCCACGATCTGGGCGACGGGAACTTTCTTCGCATTGACGGGTCGGTGGTGTCCGATGGGTATCTCGTGCGAGACGTGACGGCTGACGTGCTCGCGCGCGAAGCCGGGTACCTGCGGTCGACCGCGGTCCTCACGCATCACGGCGAGGATTTCGTCCTTGGCGCCGACCTGACGCTTCGCCAGGACCTGTCCACCGGGCACCGCCTCTACGGTCGCGATCTGTCCACGGCATTGGGACCGAACTTCGGCCCCAACCCGATGCAGCGCTTTCCCGCGCTCAGCCTCTCGTGGCTGGAGACGCCCATCGCGGGGCCGGTCACGGTGGCTCTGGACGCCCAGTTGGCCCGCCTCGCACCCCTGCGAGGCCTGTCGGGCGATGAAGGCTCTGCCGCGGGCGAAGGGCGCAGCGACGTCGAACTGGCAGGTGCATGGGTCCACCTGTCCCCGGAGTGCCAACGCGAGCGTCTGTCGTGGGCCGCGCTCCCCAGCCAACCGGCGTGTCCAGGCGAGTTGAACCTCCTCGCTACCAAGGCGACACAGGGCGACGGTCGCTACCAGCCCGGGGAGCGCACCGCCAAAGATCGCGTCGACCTGTTTCCGCGGGTTCGAGTGGCGGGCGTGCTGGGTGACACCCTGGCGTTGGAGGCGGGGGCCGGGTTTCGCGAGCAGGTGTCGATCTCCGAGGTGACCGGAACCGTCGCGCATTGGGGTTACCCCCGCCTCTCGGCCGGCGCGTCTGTCGAAGTGGCGCGCGAGTTCGGCGAGGACGGCGAGCTGCGCCACGCCATCTCGCCGCGGGTTCACGTGGTCAGCGTCCCCGTGACGGTGGGGACAGCGCCGTCCACCTTCGACGAAATCGACGCGTCCATGTCGGCCACGCCACCCCGACTTCAGGGCGTAGTGGAGCTTCGCCAACGCATCACCCGACGGAGCGGCTCGTCGGTGGAGGAACTGTTCCGCCTCGATCTGGGGCAGGGCGCCGAGTGGACGCAGACGGGCGCGGGGCGCTTGTCGGAAAGCTGGGCCCGGTTCGGGGTCGCCATCGCCCCGGCCACGCTCACCGTTACCGCCCGGGCCAATCTCCCCGCGGCCCGCCTGACGCAGGTCGGAGCCCGGGTCTCGCTGCTCGATCCCGAGGGCCGAGGGTTGTTCGCCGGCTACGAGTACGTGATCGACGACGGCACCGAGCGCAGCCGTACTCCGATCGATCTGCTCTTCCCAACCGCCGAGGGCACGCCGGGACGCGGTAAGGCCCAGCTGCTGACGGCGGGGGCCCGCTATCGCCTCGGCATGTGGAGCCTCCGCTACGACGTGTTGTTCTCGGAGCGAGATTTTTCCGCGGCCCCGGCCGGCGCGACGCAACGGGCGTTGGCCCTGTCGCAGCACACGCTGGGGATCGGCGTCTCGCCCGCGTGCGACTGCTTCCGGGTCGAGGCCTATGCCACCCAGCGCCTGGCCGACGACGCCGTGCTCGCGGTGGCCACCTATCGGGTGCCGGACGTCGGACTCTCGCTCACCATTCAGAATTTCGGCACGTTCGCCGCGGGGCGGTGAGAAACACCGAAGCGGTCTTCCTTGACCTTACGGAAGGCGGCTCTTTAGATGCCGCTCTCATCCCAGAGGGAACGATGAAACTTTCTGCCGCTCTTGCCAGAAGCTCGGTCGCCGCGCTGTTCGTCCTCACGGGGTGTGGCGCCGGCGCCGGCCCGGCGACGCTCCAGTTCGTGGAGATTGAACCGCCGAATCCTCGCCTGGGTGAAATCGCCACGGTGCGTTTCCGCGTCACCGATTCGCGGGGCGAGCCGCTCGCCGGCCAGTCGGTGACGTTTCGCCTCGAACCCGACAAAGCGCCCGGTATCAACCTCGCGCCCCTGGCCGCGACCTCCACCAAGGGCACAGGCATCGTCGAGACCCAGATCGTGGCCACCAACCGGGTGAACTCGGTCAGCATCATCGCCACGGCTGGAGACAAGACGGTCACCACGCCGGCCCTGACCTTCGCTGGCGCGAAGGCCAACGGTCGCCAGTTCACCTTCCAGTGCGGCGAGCTGGCCGGGGCGGCGTCGGGCGGTATCCACGCCCTGGGCGCGTTCGACGAGGCCCGGCACCTCATCGCCGGCGTGAAGCTCGACTGCACGGCCCATGTCGGCGATCGCAACGGCGACGGAGTCCCAGACGCGCTGGTGTCGTTCCTCACGGAGGCCGGCACCATCGGGCCCACGGAGACCTCGATGTCCGACGTGGTGGGGAACGCCACCACGCTCTACAAAACGTCTCTGCCCATGCCCAAAGAGCTCGACCCCGACGTGTTCAGCTGGAACCCCAAAGGGCGGGGCGCGCCGCGTCCTGATCCGGAGTACACGGACTACACCGGCGAGTACCTCGTGCCGCTGTGGATGCACCCGTTCGTATGGACGGAGAATCCCGTGTCGGCGCCGGCGACAGCCGCCAACGCGAATTTGAAGGAACCGCGCCGCAACGACCCGGTTCGAAAGAACTCGGCGGGGATGCCGGTGGTGAACAACCCGCGTGACAACCTGGTCACCATCATCGCCGTGACGGCCGGCGAAGAAGGCTTCACCGATCTCAATGGCAACGGGCTCTACGACATGGGCGAGCCGTTCGACGACCTGACCGAGCCGTTTGTCGACGCCAACGACAACGGCACCCACGACCCGGATGAGCGCTTCGTGGACATCAACGACAACAAGGTGTGGGACGGCAAGAACCTCAAGTGGGACGCCAAGACGCTCTTGTGGGCTCAGGAGCGCGTCCTCTGGACCGGGTTTCCCAACGCCGCCGATGTGACCGACCCCGTCGCCCCAACCGCGCGCTCGAAGCCCACCGGGACGCCTCTGATTCCCGTGGGTGGCGTGCTGACGGCGGCGTTCGACTGGTCTGATCCCTGGTTCAACTCCATCGCTCAGAACGGAATCGACGACGGCTGTGGGGTGGTCCTGTCGGAAGGTTCGATTACCCCGTCGCTGGTGGCGTCGCCCGCGGCGTTCGCAGGAGGCATCGCGCTCACCTACCCACCCGCGAACCACGTGGGGATTACGCTCATCGAGGTGCCGCAAACGAGCTCGCTGCCCGACGGTGGAGTTTCGCAGGTGCCCCGCAATCCGCCCGCATCCGTGACCGGCCACGTGCTGTGCAAGTACACCAGCTCGCCCATCGACGGAGCCAAGGTGTCACTCGAGGTCGGTTCGTTCAGCGTCAACGTGCAGTAGCTGGCACGCGGGCGCGCTACTCAAAGTCCAGTCGGTAGACGCTTTCGGGGTCGACCCAGCGGTTGCCGACCTTCATCCCGAAGTGAAGGTGGGGCCCGGTGACGCGCCCGCTCTTGCCCACGAGGCCAATGCGGTCGCCCGCCTTCACCCGTTGTCCGGCGCGGGTGAGAAACTTGGAGAGGTGAAAGTACGCGGTGAAGAGGTTCTCGCCGTGGTGAATGAGCACGGTGCCGCCTGAGTAGTAGCAGTCGCGCACCATCACCACTTCGCCGTCGTTGGCGGCATCGACGGGATCACCCATCTTCCCATCGAGATCGATCCCCTGGTGCTGGCTCTGCTTCTTGCCGTTGAAGAGGCGGATGTCCCCGAAGGTCGCGGTGACCGACGACTTGCGGGGCCACCTGAACGGCCCCGAGAAGGTGCGGGGAGCCAGATCGCGGGTGAAGGCCTCTTCGAAGGCGTCCTGGTCTCTGGCCGCCCGCTTTCGCTGCGCCCGCGTGGGCGAGGTGAACTTCCGGTCGACCTTCAGCTCGCTGGAACGGAATCCGGGTTCGCGCACGTCCAGCGCTCCCTCCAACTCCACGTCTTCGCCGTTCACCGTGGCCTGGATGCGAACGAAGTGGGTTCCGGTCGAGACAGAGAGCGGCAGGCCCACCAGCGCCTGAAAACCTTTGGGGAACGGGAGGAAGTCGAGCGTCATCTCGCCCAGATGGCCGAGCGGTTCTTCATCCGCCCCTTTCACCGTAATCAGCACGGCGTCGCCGGGCCGGGCCACACCCGGCTGAATGCGGAGTTCCGCGGCGCCAAACAGCAGGCTGGGGAGCAGGAGGACGAGCAACACGCACATCGTTTCCGGCAGCCGACGCCGGGTCAACTCACAAACCGCCTCGGGCGTGAAGACTTCATCTATGCTCACCGCCATGCGTCGAACGCTGATGCTCGCAGTGGGGGTGGTGCTGGCTTCGTGCGGTGGCCCCGGTTCAACCGCCAGCTCGAGGATCGGGCCGGTGGGGGGCGAGGTCTGCGTCGAGAAGTCGAAGGCCTGCGTCACCATCCCCGAGATGGCCCTGGACGACTACCTGACCATCTTCATCGGCCCGGGGAGCGATCGACCCCCGGCGGCCTTGTCAGAGCCCTTCGAGTTCGGCCCCAGCGGAACCAACTTCAAGGTCCCGGTGCACATCCGGTTGCTCTACGACGAGGCCCTGGAGACCACGCTCCCGAGTCCGACCCTGCTGCGCATCTACACCAAGGACAGCACGGGCAACTGGGTGCCGCTGGCGGAGAATCAGGTCGACCGCCGCAGCTTTACGGTCACCGCCGACACGACGCATTTCTCGCCGTTCGTCATCCTTCGCTCTGATCGACTCCCCGACGGCGGACTGCCCATCGACATCGACGGCGGCCTGCCACCCCCTCCGCCACCGCCGCCCCCGCCATTCGACGCCGGGGTGAAGGACGGTGGGGTGAAAGACGCCGGGGTGGTCGACGGCGGCGCGAAAGATGGCGGCACGCCAGACTCGGGCAAACCCGACGCCGGCCCGATCGACAGCGGAACCCCCGACGCGGGAACCCCCGACGCGGGCCCGGTGGATTCCGGCGTGGTCGACTCCGGCACCCCCGACGCAGGGAAGCCCGACGCCGGCCCGGCAGACGCGGGCGCACCCGATGCCGGGGCGCCTGACGCAGGCCCAGGCGACGCGGGCACGCCCGACAGCGGAGCCCAGGACGCCGGCGCCGACGCCGGAGACGGCGGGTAGCAGACAGCGCGATCGAGGGGGCGTCGGGTGCGCTGCGACTACTCGTCGTGCGCTTTGAGCCCGTACTTGGTGACCAGGCGGTGCACGTAGTTGCGCGCGATGCCGGCTTCGCGTGCGGCCTGCGAAATATTGCCGCCGCACTTCTGCAGAAGGGCCACCAGGTACTCCTTGGTGAACCCCTCCACCAGACGCTCTTTGGCCTCTTTGAAGGGGAGGTCGGTGATGTGCTCGTTGGGCGTGGTGGGCGCCCGCATCACCGTCGACATGCCTTCGGTGGTGGCCGTGAGCGACTCCACGTCGGCGCCCGCCAGGGCCCGCTCCACCACGTTGCGCAGCTCGCGCACGTTGCCCGGCCAGTGGTACTGGCGGAACCGCTCGATCAGCGAGTCGGGAATCTCGAAGTCGCCGCGCCCCATGCCGCGCACGAAGTGGCGGGCCAGCAGCGGCATGTCTTCGATTCGCTCCCGCAGCGGCGGCACGTGCACCAGCACCACGGCGAGGCGGTAGTAGAGATCGCGGCGGAAGCGGCCGGCCTCAATCTCGGTTTCCAGGTTGCGGTGGGTAGCGCCCACGATGCGCACGTCGATGCGGCGGTACTTGTCTTCGCCCACCCGCCGCACGGTGCCGGCCTCCAGCACCCGCAGCAGCTTGGGCTGCAGGTCGCTGGGCAGCTCGCC
>CAZFXD010000260.1:0-7191 GCA_964522795.1 uncultured Myxococcaceae bacterium | reverse complement strand
GCCGCGTCGACGGCCGCGGGCAGCACGGCGGGGGCCCCCGGTGAGGACGTGGCCACGCGCCTGAACCGCCTCGAGTCTGAGCTGGAGAAGAAGAAGAAGGAGCTGGAGGAGCAGAAGGCCGCCCACGCGGAGACCAAAGAACAGCTGAAGGCGACCAAGAAGAAGGTGTTCGACCAGAAAGAAGCCTCCAAGACCGGAGACGACCTGGTGAAGGCCCGCGCCGACGTGGAGCGCCAGGCCTCGATTCAGCTCGAAGCCACCCGCGCCGAGTTGGCGACCGCTCTCCAGGAAGTGCAGCGGCTGAAGGCCGCGGTCGACGCGAAGCCCAAGGCTCGCCCCGCGCCGGAGACGCCCGCCGCGCCGGCGCCCCAGGTGCAGATCGTGAAGCAGATTCGCGAGCTGTCCGACGCGGACAAGGAGCGCATGGATCGGCTGGAGGCGCAGGCTTCCAAGGATCGCGCCAAGGCCATCGAGCTGGAGAAAGAGCTGCGCACGGTCAAGCTCCGCGCGGACTCCAACGCGCGCGGGTCGAAGCAGGCGATCGCCGAGGCCAACCTGGCGGTGGCGAAGTTCCGCGCGGTGGAGATGCGCTTGAACCGCACCCTGCTCCAGAACGACCTGTTGCTCCGCGCGATTGCCGATCTGGAAAAGAAGTCCGGCAACCACGCCGAGCGCACCGAGCTGACCCAGGCTGAAATCGCAGAGAGCGACAAGTCGATGCAGGAGAAGCATCAGGCTGAAGACGCCAACGCGGCGGCCCAGCAAGCCAAGCTCGAGCAGGCGGCGGCCGAAGCGCCGGCCTCGACCGAGCCGTCGACGGACGCGGCGCCCCCTGCGGCGAACGCCTGATCACCGGTTGAAGTTCAGTTGAGACGGGCGGCGGCGCGCTGAAGGCGCCGTCGCGACGAGGACTCAATCGAGCGGCACGGGCATGTAGACCCAGGCGTCTTGCAGCGCCGTGAGCGAACCGCCGTTCTCATTTGCTCCGCCCACGACCAGCACGGACCCATCGGGGAGCCGCGTGCAGGCGTGCGCCCAACGGGCCACCGGCAGCGTGGGGCCCGGGGTCGCAGAGAGGCGCCCGGTGCGATCGCGGCTCACCACCACGGAGCTGGCGTCGCTCCGCACCAGAGAATTGGACGGGTCAACGGCCTTGCCGCCGATCACGATCGCGCGACTCGCGTCCAGCGTGACCGCGCAGGCGTCGGCCCGCTTCGAGGTGTCGAGGCTGTTGTCCGGATCATTGTTGGAGGTGGTGGTGACCACTTCGGCGTCGCTCAGCACGGTCGACGAGGCGGCATCGCTGAAGCCGCCGGCGACCAACAGCTCGGCCGTGTTCCCCAACGTGGCGGCCGCGGCGTTGCGTCGAGGCGTCTTGAGGCGAACCTGCTGCTGCTGCGACTGAACGAGGAAGGTCTTTCCGTCGAAGGCGAGGTACGAAATCTCATCGACCGCCCGGGTGCCGTCGAAGCCGCCCGCCACCGCCAGTTGCTTGCCGAACTGCACGGCGGTGAGCGTGGTGTCCATGCGCGGGAGCGAGATCGCATCGAGCAGTACCGGCTTGATCGCGGTGGCCGACACGTCGAGCCATTCGGGGTGGTCGACCGGGGTGAGCGTGGTGCCCACGCGCGCGTAGCCGCCCACGATCACCAGGCGACCGTCTTTGTCGAGCGCGGCGGCGTGCCGGGAGCGCGCCAGCGGGGCCGGCTCTCCGTTCTCCACGCGCCGGCCCACCGCGCCGTACGCGCCTCCGCCGGGGGCATCGGCGTTGAAGAGCAGGATGGAGGTCGTCGGGGACACCGCGTTGCCCGAGCCCTGATAGTTCTCCCCACCCCACAGCACGAGCAGGCCGTTGGGGAGCAGCGTCGCGGTATGAAACGCCTTGGCGAAGGCGATGGGGGGACTGCCCGCCGGCCGTACCTCCATGGCGGGACCGGCGGCAAAGCGGCCGGTCTGCACGTCGTAGATCTCGGTGCTGGTGAGAGACTGCCGCGCGGTGCCCTCCACCTTGAAGCCGCCCGCCACGAACACGCGTCCGTTGGAGATGACAGTCGCGGACAGGCCCGCGCGCCCGGCGGTCGGCGTCGTGCAGGAAGCCGGGGCGTCGCGGTCGTTCGTGGCGGAGAACACCCCGACCCTGCGCAGAAAGATGGTGACCGACGGCGATCGCGCCATCGGATCTTCCGGCACGAACTCCGGCACGTCGAACGGGAGCGATCGCCCCACCGAGACGACTTTGTCCGGGGTGCACGGCACTTCGGTGCAGGCCCGCACTTCGATCACCCGTGCCTTGCCCGAAGCGATCGACGGAATGGTGACGGTGTGAGCGCCGGTGTCGATGGCGGTCGTCGTCTCCAGCGTCTCCATGGCGTCGCCCTTGACCCGAACCACCAGCCAGGCGGCCTTGTCGAGCGGGTTGCGCAGCGCCTCGCAAGCCGCTGACACGATCTTCACCTGGTAGTTCACTTCTTTCGGGGCGCAGGCGAACAGCGCGAGCACCCCAACGAGGGCGAGCTGGCGGGAGGCGTTCACCATGTCGCCACCACGGTGCCGGTGACTGGCTTCAGGGCGGCGGCCACCGCGAAGCCTGTGGCGATGCCAGCGCCGGCGGCGGCAGCGACCCCCAGGCTGACCCAGACCCAGGTGGGCATGGTGCCCGTGGTGCCGATCTCACTCTCCGAGTTGAAGGGTTCGTGCACCGGCTTGTCAGTCGGGTCGACGTTCACCGGCGTGGGCGCATCGAGGGGGCGCGTCTTCACCGCGAGCGGTGGATTGACCGTGACGGTGGGTGATGACGGGGCCGGCGGCGCCGACGGTTTCAACGCGGTGCGCGCGGGCTCATTGGTGCGCGCGTCGCTCTCGACTGGTTTGGTGGCCACGGACGGTTTGAGCGCCGATTTCCTCGCCGACAGGACAATCGGCAATTTGGCGCCCTCGCCCGTGAAGCCAGCGCGCTTCTCAATTTCGCCCGAGAGTTTGTACGCCTCCACGTTGGCGGTGAGCACGTCGGCATCGATGCTGGAGTTGCCCAGGCTCACCGCGGCTTTGGCTCGCGCAGAGACCAGGGCCACGCCCACCGATAGTTGCGCGTCGTTGAGTCGGGAGACGTACCCCACCACGACCATCTCCGCTCCGGCGGCGGCCGCGGCCTCGGTGACGCGGGCCAGGGCGGCTTCGTCGAGCGTGGCGCCCACGTGGGGGTCCATGGCCGCGGTGGGCACGGTGCCCGAACCATCGAACGCGGCTTTGACCTTGCCCAGGACCGGTCGCACCTCGACCAACTGGGCGAACTGCTCCTTCTTCGGGCCTTCGACTCGAACGTGGTGCCACCCCAGCGGCAGGCCTTCTTCGGTCACCGGCACCATGCCCAGGTCCTTGCCGTCGAGGAAGACGGTCGAACCGGAGGGGCCTTCGATCACCAGTGAGCTGCGGGTGATCTTCTCCAGACGGCGCTTGGCCTTGTCCCACTCCCGGACAAACACCGGCGGGTACGCGTCGCCCAGGGTGAGGAGCGGATCGAGACGGGCGAGGTTGGTCAGTGCGTCTTGCGCCACCCGGGTCGCGTCGGCCCGGAACGCGGCCACCGCCCAGGCCAGGTAGCACTCCGACAGCGTGGGGAGATCGACCTGAATTCCAGGGGTGGTGAGCAGGTCGGCCGCCTGTTTCAGTGTCTTCGCGGCGTCGTCAAAGCGCAGCTCTTCCGTCTGCTTCTTGCCAGCGTCGATCAGCGCTCGGGCCTCTTTCACCTTTCGTGGGCCGGCGTCGGAGCGTGGCGAGGCGCGTTCACCGCCGCCGCTGCCGGAAGCGACCAGGACGACGCCTTCTCGCTTCTTCAGCTCTTCGATCAGGAGCGCGGCGATCTTCCCACCCGCCCCCTCAGGGACGTCGTCAGCCACCCCCAGGGGGACGACCAACACCTTCGGCCTGGAGCCTGGTTCGGCCGCCGTGGCGAGCGCGGGCAGGCCCAGGGCGGTGAACAGCCCCACCCACGCGGCGAGTGCCCTGAACGACGTTCTCTGCGACGTTGCGATGACAGCCACGATTGACCGGGGCACACTAGGGTCCACAAAACGCCGCGGTCAACGAACCGTTCGTATGCGCCTATCGCTCGCGACCAGAATTTTTCTCGGATACGCCGTGGTGCTGGTCACCTTTGGAGCGGTGTCTGTCTTCGGCATTACCGCCCTGCATCGTGCGCAGGCCGAAGTGCGGCTGCTCTCCGAGGGCTACCTGCGGATCTCGCAGAACGCGACGCTGATCGAGACCTTTCACCAGAGCCAGGAGCGGGACATGGACCGGCTCCGGGTCGAAGAGTCGACCGACACCCGGCGCGCGATGATTCGCCTGGCGCGCCTCTACTTTCCCGGGGTGATGAACGAACGGCTGAGCGCCGGGCAGCAGGCGCTCCGAGACCTGCGGGCGTTCGCGCCCCCGTCGGAGCTGCCGTTCATCACCGAGGTCGAGGGCAAGTACCGCGAGCTGACCCAACACTACGAGGAGTACACCGAGGTCGCTGACGCCGCCTACTCGCTGTTAGAGCGCACCCCGCCCGCGTTTGAAGAGGCGGAGCGTCGCCTCGACCGGATGAAGCAGCTGTCCAACAGCAACGGCACGACGATCGCCTACCTGCGCACCGCCGTTGAACAGCGCATTCGCGAGCGGGTGGAGATCGCCGGGGAGCGCGAGCGTCGGACCGGCGTCACCATCATCGCGCTCTCGGTGTTGGCGATCATCGTGGGGGTGTTCGCCACCCTGTGGTCGGCCCGCAGCCTGCGCCCGATTCGCGCCTTGATTGACGGAGTGGCCCGCATTCGACGCGGCGAGTTTGGCGCGCGCGTGGCGCTCGAAGGCGAGACGGAGATCGCCCAGCTGGGGCGGGAGTTCGACGCCATGTCGGTGGCGCTGCGACAACGCGACGAAGAGCTGCGCTTAAAGCAGGCCGCGCTGGTGCGGGCCGAGCGGCTGGCGGCCGTGGGCAAGGTGTCGGCGCAGATCGCTCACGAGGTCCGCAACCCCCTCTCCTCCATCGGGCTCAACGTCGAGCTGCTCACCGAATCGATCGGGAAAGCAAAGTTTCCGGAGCCCGCGCAGGCCACCGAAGCGCGCGAGCTGCTCAGCTCGGTCACCCGTGAGGTCGACCGCGTGACCGAGATCACCGAGAACTACCTCCGCCTGGCGCGCCTGCCCACGCCCGCCAAGCGGCCCGAAGACATCACCCGCATCGCCAGTGAAGCGGTGACCTTCGTGGCGGCCGAGATGCAGCGGGCCCGCGTGGACGTGAGCGTGGTGCCGGGCGAACCCGGTCTGGCGGCCGTTCCGGTGGATGAAGGCCAGCTGCGGCAGGTGCTGCTCAACCTGCTCCGCAACGCGCGCGAAGCGATGCCCGACGGCGGGCAGATCACCGTGGCGTTAGGCACCCGAGACGGCATGGCCCTGGTGGAGGTGCGCGACACCGGGCACGGCATCTCCCCCACGGTCGAAGCGTCTCTGTTCGAGCCGTTCGCATCGACCAAGAAGCACGGCACGGGCCTTGGGCTGTCACTCTCTCGGCAGATCATCGAGAGCCACGGCGGGACCCTGACCGCCGCCAACGGCCCGAAGGGCGGCGCGGTCTTCACCGTCAACCTGCCTTTCGCCTGATCGCCCGTGACCGCTTCGCGCCGCCGCTTGAGCCTGTTCGTTCGTCGTCTGGTCGAACGGTTGCTGCACGACGACGCGCCGCTGACGCGCAATCGCCACTTTCACAGTCTGGATAACCCCGAGGGGCGTGAAGCCCTGCTGGTGGCGCGGCGGCTCCGCAGCCTGGCGGGAGACCTTCGTCGTGAGGGCGCCTCGGGGTCGGTGCATGCCGACGGCGCCGATCTGATCGTCGCGGTCGAGGCCCCTGCGATTCGGAGTCGCAGGACGGTCCGACTCAGCGTGGAAGAGTTCGAGGTGCTCCAGGCGCTGCCGGGCCTGCGGGAACGGCTGCCGACGACAGCGGCGGAGCCCACTGTCCCTCGTAGACGAACGTCGCCGGACCCCTGAGCAGGACTTCGCTCAGGTCTTTCTTCACCTGAACCTCGAGCGTGCCCCCGGGCAGGTTCACGTCGACCCAGGTGTCAAAGTGGACGCGCCCCGCCAGCGCACCGGCCACCACGGCGGCGCACGCGCCTGACCCACAGGCCTGGGTGATCCCCACGCCACGCTCCCACACCGTGACGTCGACCGATCGCGGGTTGTTGACGCGGCAGAACTCCACGTTGGTGCGCTCGGGGAACAGGGTATTCCGCTCGAGCTCGGCGCCGCGCTGAGGCGCCTCCGACGGCGGGTTGTCGAGCAAGACCAGATGAGGGTTGCCCATGCTGATGGCCGTTCCCCGCACGCCGCCCACCGGTCGATCGATGAACGGCTGGCCGTTGGCGCTCGGCAGGTGCGGCGCGGTCAGCGCGGCGGCCCCCATCGCCACCGTGACCTTGCTCACCGAGGCATCCTCGAACTGCAGCTGACACTCGACCACGCGCGCCTGGGTTTCGATGCGCAGCCGATCGGGGGAGACACCGCCGCGTTCGACCAGGAAGCGCGCCACGCAGCGCACGCCGTTTCCGCACATTTCGGCGACGCTGCCATCGGCGTTGTGCACCACCATGCGCGCCGCGCCGCGGCTGGAGGGAAGCACCGCCAGCACCCCGTCGGCGCCGATGCCGCGGCGGCGATCGCACAGCTCGAGCACCGTCGCGGTCTCAACGTCCTCGCCGGTGCTCCGGCGATCGACGACGACGAAGTCGTTTCCCAACCCGTGGTATTTGAGAAAATTCACCGGGCGAAACGTTACATCGACAAGCCGCCATCGACATCGATGGTGCGGCCGTTGAAGTAGTCGCACTCGATCACGAACTTCACCGCGTGCCACAGATCTTCCGGGACGCCCACGCGACCGACTGGAATCGCCGCCACCAGCGCATCGCGGGCCTTCTGGTTCATGCCCTGGGTCATCGGCGTATCGACCATGCCGGGGGCGATGGCGCCCACGCGAATCCCGAACGCGGCGAACTCCTTCGCCCAGGTCACGGTGTTGGCGGCGAGCGCCGACTTCGCCGCCACGTAGTTCGACTGGCCACGGTTGCCGTGGCGAGCGATGGACGACATGTTGACGATCACGCCCGGCCGTTGTTCCTTCTCCACCATCTTGGCCACCACTTCGCGCACCAT
>CAZFXD010000259.1:0-7286 GCA_964522795.1 uncultured Myxococcaceae bacterium | reverse complement strand
CTGCCGCGGTACTCCTTGCCGATCACCTCGTAGACGCTGCGTTCGATGGCGCTGGGCGAGCTCTGAATCTTCTCGGTCCAGGTGTGCATGATTTTCAGGTAGTCCTCGAGGCTCCCCACCTTGTCGGGCCGCGAGGTGATCAGCTCGACGAACTCGAAGTAGTTGCGGACGGGGAGCTTGAACCCCTGATCGTGGGCGATGGACCAGAGAATGTGAGGGGCGACAGCGCCGCCGACGTGAATATGGAGATCAGTCAGTTCGCGAGGCATGGCGCAAAAAAACACATTCAGGCCCGACCGTCGAGCCAGTCTTTTAGAGGCCGCGGAGCTTCTTGAGCGCTTCCCAGGCCGTCTTGACCTGCTGGAACTTCGTCGCCGCCTCGCTCGCGGGAATGCCGTTCTGCGCTGCGCGGTCGGGGTGATAGCGCGCCGCGAGCTTGCGATAGGCGCCGTGGAGGTCCTGGTCGGACGCCTCCGGCGCGACTCCCAGCGTTCGATAGTGTTCGTCACCCGATCCGAGGTGCCGCTCCGCCACCTGCGCGTAGGCCGCATCCGGCAGGTTGAGCGCGCTGCTCACGCGCTTGAGCGCGTCGTGCTCGGTGTTCTGCAGCGGGCCGTCGACCAGCGCCATGGCGTAGAGCGCTGACAACAATGGCGGCCTCTCTTTGGGGCTCAGGTGCCCGCGCGCTTCCAGAATCGCGGCGCCCGTGTCCATCGGCTCGGGGGCGTTGAGCGCTCGCGTCGCGCGCGCCACCATGGCGGGACCCAGTCGGAGGTCGCCGTTGAAGTAAGCCACCGCCACCTCCCGCTCGGCGTCGCACAGCGGGCCGTCGGCGCGGGCCACGGCGGCGAACACCCGTGCCAGCGCCGTCACCTTGGCCGCGGTGTCGGGGGGCAGTTCGTGTGGGCCCTGGGGCGGCGGCACGGCGGGCGGCGCGCCGGAGCGGTCGGGAAAGAGCACGTCGCGCACCGCGCCCTCCACGAAGATGCCGACCGTGGCCCCCAGGACAAACGAGATCGCCGCTTCCGGGAGCCCGCCCGCAATCCAGGCGATGACGGCAGTGACTAGCCCGAGCGAACCGGCGCCGACCATGGTCGAATATGTTAGGCACGGTTCACGGGAAAAACGGCATGAGCGCGACACTGATTGACGGAAAAGCCATCGCAGCGGCTGTTCGAGCCGGACTCCGGGAACGGGTGGAAAAGGTCCGCGCCGCGCGCGGCACGCCGCCGGGCCTGGTGGTGATTCGCGTCGGTGAGGACCCAGCGTCGAAGATCTACGTGGACGCCAAGAAGAAGGCCGCCGCCGAAGCGGGCCTGGCTTCGTGGGAGATTCACCTCGGTGACGCCACCACGGAGGCGGAGCTGGTGGCCCGCCTCGCCGCCGCCAATCAGGACCCGGCGGTCGATGGCATCCTGGTGCAGCTCCCACTGCCCCCGCACCTGACGGTGGAGCGGGTGGTGTCGTTGGTCGCTCCCGAGAAAGACGTCGACGGCTTTCACCCCGAGAACGTGGGCCTGCTGTGGCGTGGCACGCCGCGGTTCGTCCCCTGTACGCCCGCGGGCGTGATGCACCTGCTCGTCGAGTCAGGCACGCCGCTCAAGGGTCGGCACGCCGTGGTGGTGGGGCGCTCGGCCATCGTGGGCAAGCCCGTGGCGGCGCTGCTGCTCGCGGCGGACGCCACGGTGACGGTCTGTCACCGCGCCAGCCCCCTCGCGGAGCTCGTGCCGCAGGGCGACATCGTGGTGGCCGCGGCCGGCAAAGCGGGGCTCGTCCGCCCGGAGTGGATTCGCGCTGGCGCGACGGTGATCGACGTGGGCATCAACCGCCTGCCGACGGGCAAAGTGACGGGCGACGTGGACCCCGCCGCGGTCGAGCGCGCGGGCAAGCTGACGCCGGTCCCCGGAGGCGTGGGCCCGATGACCATCGCCATGCTGCTGCGCAACACCGTGGAAGCCGCCGAGCGCGGCCTGGGCGGGCGTCGGGCATGACCCAGCCGCACAAGCGGGTCCTCCTCGCAGGAGCCAGCGGCCACCTCGGCCGGCTGGTCGGCGCCCGGCTTCGGGCCCGCGGCCATCACGTGGTGGCGCTGGCGCGCGACCCGGCCCGCCTCCAACTCGGCACCTGGGACAGCGTGCACCTCGCTGACGCGCTCAAGCCACCCACGTTGCGCGGCGCCTGCGACAACGTCGACGTGGTGTTCTCGTGTGTCGGCGCCAGCGTGGCCCTCGAGCTGCGCGGTTGGTCCTCCTACACGTCGCTCGACGTGCGGGCCAACACCGCATTGATTGAGGCGGCGGTGGCGGCGAACGTTCCCCGGTTCGTGTACGTGTCGGTGTCGTTTCCGCCCGCCATGAAGGACGAGCCCTACGTCGCCGCCCACGAGACCGTGGTGAACCTGCTTCGAAAGGCCCCGCTTCAGTCCTGCGTGGTGCGGCCCACCGGGTTCTACTCGGCGCTGCGGCCGTTGCTGGATCTGGCGCGGAAGAATCAGGCCGTGAGCTTTGGCCAGGGGACGGCAAAGTCGAACCCCATCGCCGATGAGGACCTGGCGCAGGTGTGCGTGGAGGCCATCGAAGGGACCGCCTCGGAGATCGAGGCCGGCGGGCCCGACGTGCTCACGCGCGACGAGATGTTGCACGCGGCGTTCGACGCGCTGGGCAAGCCCTTCGTGGCCCGAAAGGCCGGGGTGGGGCTGTTGCGCTTCGCCTCCACCGCGCTCGGGCCCTTCCACCCGCGGTTGTCGCAGCTGACCTCGTTCGTCGCCGCGCTCTCGGTGCATGACGCGGTCGCGCCTCGGGTCGGCACGCGACGGTTCGTGGATGATCTGCGCGAGCACGCGAAAGGCCGCCCGGCGTGAGCCCTCCGTCCCACGAGATTCGACGCATCGGCATGCTCGGCCGCTTCCTCATCTACGGCGTATGCGGCTGGGCCGTGGAGGTCCTCTTCACGGCGATCATCGACCGCGTCACCGGTCAGACGGACAACGCCATGGTGGGCAAATCCTACCTGTGGATGTTCCCCATCTGGGGCACGGGCGTGCTGGCCTGTGAACGGTTCGGCGTCTGGCTGAAGAAGAAGCGCGTACACTTTCTGCTGCGGGGCCTGGCGTACGTGCCCATCTGCTTCCTCACCGAAGCGAGCTTCGGCCTGACGCTCTATTTCATTCTGGGGAAGTGCCCGTGGGACTACTCGCGCTCAGAGTGGGCGCTGCTGCACGGCACCATTCGGCTCGACTACGCGCCGTTCTGGGCGGTGTGTGGTTGGTGTGGCGAGCCGATCGCGTTGTGGCTGCGCCGACTGCGCGTTCATCGACACGACGCCGACGACGAACCGTAGGCTTCACGAACGAGGTCGGGGCCTGCGCTTCACTGCGAGGCGGGCGAAGTGTTGGCCCGCGCAGGTCCATCGAGGAACTCCAACATTCGCGTGGCGGCCCCCTTGGTCAGCGGAATGTGGTGGCGCCCGCCACGGACCGTCCACGACTCCACCGCGCCGGCATCGCAACCGACCGCCGTGGCGACGTCGGTCTCCGCGCCCGCCACCACGCTGTCGACGTCGAAGCCGGCGGCGGACTGCTCCCAGCCCTGGCATCCCCCCGCGGCAGAGAAACGCTCCAGCGAGACCCGACCCGCCGGCCAGGGGCGAAGCGGCGGGAAGGCCCCGCCGTCCAGCGACACCAGCTCGTCGGAGTCCCCGTGCACGTGCAGGTAGCGGGTGCCGGGCCGCAGGGTGGGGCAGTCGGCGTCCGTGAGCCCCCCGGAAGAGACGGAGACTGCGCCGGCGATCAGGTCGGGCCTCTCGCACAACAGCCGCTCGGCCATGAAGCCGCCGTTGGAGACGCCCATCAGATAGACGCGACGGGGGTCGACCTCGACGCGGCGCGAGACGTCCTCCAACACCCCGATCAGGTAGCGCACGTCGTCGGGGGCTGCCCCATCGAAGTCGCAGCATGACGGCGTGGCATTCCAGTACAGCGCGCCGCCTTTGTTGTAGCGGCCGTGGGGGAGCGCCACGGCGAACCCGGCGTTCTTGAGCGCGCGCTTGAGGTGAAAATAGGCCTCCTGCGTCCTGGCGTCGGTCTCGTAGGCGTGGAGGAACATCACCACCGGGTGCGGGCCGGTCTCGGTGGACGGGGCGCGCAGCACATAGGTGCGATCTCGTGGACCGGAGGGGGCGATCGTCTCTTCACGGAAACATGAGGCCAGCGCGGCACACCCCACCAGCAGCGCCGCGCGCCTCATCGTCGTTCGGCCGCTCGCAGCGCGCCCAGGATCATGCGCGTCGCGGGGGAGCGGTTCAGCGTATAGAAATGAATGCCCGGAACGCCGCGCGCGAGCAACTCCACGCACTGGACGGTGGCGTGCGCCACCCCGAGTTGAACCAGCGCGTCGTGATCGTCCTTCACCCGCTCCAACTGCAGCTGGAGACGCATGGGAATCGTCGTGCCGCACATGCGCACGAAGCGCTGAAGCTGATCGTAGTTCGTGATGGGCATGATGCCCGGGATGATCGGGACCGTGATCCCGATGCGACGCGCGCGCTCGACGAAATCGAAGAAGAACGCGTTGTCGAAGAAGAGCTGGGTGATGAGAAAGTCACAGCCCGCATCGACCTTCTCCTTCAGGTGCCGCAGATCGTCATCGCGGAGCGGCGTGTCCACGTGTCCTTCGGGGTAGGCCGCGCCGCCGATCGACACGTCGAACTTCTTGCTCCGAATCATGCCCACCAGTTGGGAGGCGAACGCGAAGCCCCCGCTCACCGCCTCAAAGTGGGCCACGCCTTTGGGCGGGTCGCCGCGAAGCGCCAGCACGTTGTCCAGGCCAGCGGCGCGCAACCGTTCCATCACCGCAGCTAATTCAGCCTCGGTCTGGCCCACGCAGGTCAGGTGCGCCATGGCCTCAATGCCGGTGCGCTCCTTGATGTGCGTGACCAGGTCGATGGTTCGGTCGCGAGAGCTGCCCCCCGCTCCGTAGGTGACGGAGACGAAGTCCGGCGCCAGCTGTTTCAGGTCTTCCAGCGTGTGCCACAACGTGGCTTCGCCGTCCGCCGTCTTGGGCGGGAAGAACTCGAACGAGAAACAGGGGCGCCCTTCTCGGAGCCGCTCGCTGATCTTCACAGTCCCCCTCATGCCCGAACCACGCTTGAACGTCGAGCCTCGGCTGATACAGTCCCCGCACTTCGCGACTGGATGGGTTCCACCATGCTTCGAACAACTCCGCTCAACGCTGCGCACCGAAAGCTCGGCGGTCGCATGGTGGACTTCGCCGGTTGGGACATGCCGGTGCAGTACTCGTCGGTGATCGCCGAGCACGAAGCCGTTCGAACCGCCGCCGGCCTTTTTGATGTCTCGCACATGGGCGAGATCGAGTTCCGGGGCCCCGGGGCCCTGGAGACGGCCAATCGGCTGATCACCAACGACCTCGCCCGCTGCGCCAACGGACAGGCGGTGTACGCCGGCCTGCTCAACGACGCCGGCGGGTTCGTGGACGACGTCGTCGCGTATCGCTTCTCGCCCGAACACATCTTCATCTGCGTCAACGCCAGCAACCGGGAGAAGGACTTCGCGTGGATGAAGTCGCGGGCCCAGGGCGTGGCGCCGGTCGACCGAAGCGACGACTACGCCCAGCTGGCGCTCCAGGGTCCGAAAGCGGCGGCCATTCTTCAACGCCTCACCGAGGCCCGGCTGGCTGAGGTGGGCACCTACCGCTTCACCCAGGGCCGCGTGGCCGGAGTGGACGCGATCATCGCCCGCACTGGCTACACCGGCGAGGACGGCTTCGAGCTCTACGTGGCTCCGACCGCGGCAGAGAAGCTGTGGTTCTCGCTGTTGGAGGCGGGCGCCGCCGACGGGCTCAAACCCTGCGGCCTCGGCGCGCGCGATTCCCTCCGCACCGAGATGGGCTACTCGTTGTACGGGAACGACATTGACGACACCCATTCGCCCCTGGAGGCCAGCCTCGGGTGGATCGTGAAGCTCGACAAGCCTGAGTTCATCGGCAAAGCGGCGCTTTTGGCACAGAAGACGGCGGGCCTGACCCGCCGGTTGGTCGGGTTCCAGCTCACCGCCCCCGGCATTGCCCGCGCGCATTACCCGATCCTCAAGGACGGGCAGCGGGTAGGCGAGGTGACGTCGGGCACCATGGGGCCCAGCACCAAGACCGCGGTGGGCCTGGGCTACGTGCCGACCGCGCTCGCCGCTGAAGGCACTGCGTTGGAGATTGAGATTCGCGGCCGCGCCGTACCGGCCGTGGTGAAGAAACCGCCGTTCTACAAGAAGGGATAACCGCCCATGGCTGACTACCCGAAAGACCTCCGTTACACGAAAGACCACGAGTGGGCCCGGAAGGAAGGCGCCCGGGTGGTGGTGGGCGTGACCGACCACGCCCAGTCCAGCCTCGGCGACGTCGTCTACGTCGAGCTCCCCAAGGTGGGGGCGAGTCTGGTCGCCGGTCAGTCCTTCGGCGTCATCGAATCGACCAAAGCGGTGAGCGAGCTCTACGCGCCCATCTCGGGAAAGGTCACCAAGGTCAACAGCGCCTTGTCCGACGCGCCCCAGACGGTGAACACCGACCCGTATCGGGCCGGGTGGATCGTCGAAGTCGAGCCCGCACAGGCGAGCGACTTTGACGCGCTCCTCGACGCCGACGCCTACGTCAAGCTCCTCCCTCCGGCGTAATCGACTCCCGAAGCGTGGCTGATTGAGTCGGTAGCGAGCGCCGGGTCTTCTTTGTAGAAACCCGCTCATGCTCGAACCGCTCGACACCTTCGCTCGCCGCCACCTCGGCCCCTCACCGTCTGACGTCGACGCGATGTTGAGCGCCGTCGGCGCGACGTCCGTTGAAGCCCTGATCGCGAAGACTGTTCCCGCCGACATTCGCCTCAAGGGAGCGCTCAAGCTCGAAGCGCCAGTGGCCGAGCACGAGCTGCTCCAACGCCTCAAGGCCATCGCACAGAAGAACCAGGTCTTCCGCTCGCTGATTGGCCTCGGGTACCACGACACCATCACCCCCGGCGTCATTCTCAGGAACGTGTTTCAGAACCCCGGCTGGTACACGCAGTACACGCCGTACCAGGCGGAGATCGCCCAGGGGCGCCTGGAAGCGCTCCTGAATTTCCAGACCATGATCGCCGACCTCACCGCGCTGCCGGTCTCGAACGCCTCGCTGCTCGACGAGGCGACGGCGGCGGCGGAAGCGATGACGCTGGCGCACCGGGCGGCCACGGCGAAAGTCTCGGCCTTCTTCGTCGATCGCAACGTGCATCCGCAGACGCTCGCGGTGTTG
>CAZFXD010000258.1:0-7293 GCA_964522795.1 uncultured Myxococcaceae bacterium | reverse complement strand
GTCGACGGCAAGCACGACGACATTCCTGAGTCGGCGTTCTACCTGCAGGGCGGCATCGACGACGTGGTCGAGAACGCGAAGAAGCTGGCGAAGGGCTAAGCGATGGCGCTCGACGTCGAAATCGTCACCCCGGAACGCAAGCTGGTCGCAGCCAGGGCCGATGAGGTCATCGCGCCCGGCGCCGCCGGTCTGTTCGGCGTTCGCGTGGGCCACACCCCGCTGATGTCCGTGCTCGATGTCGGCGTGCTGACGATGAACGCGGGCGGGGTGGCGAAGCGGTTCTTCGTCACGGGTGGCTTTGTCGAGGTCGGCAAGGACCTGGTCCGGGTGCTGGCCGATAGCGCTGAACCCGTCGAGAGCATCGACGTCGCCGAAGCGAAGCAGCGCGTCGAGCAAGCGCAGGCCAAGCTGAATTCCATCTCCCCGTCGGTGCCCGAGTACCAGGCGCAGTCGTTGGTGGTGAAGCGCGAGCAGGCGAGAGTTCGGGCCGCCTCCGCCCGGTAGCCGCGGGTGACGCCCAAACCAGAGCTGTTTCACGCCATCGCCGAAACGCCCAGTGCCCACGCGCGCGCGCTGGTGGTGAGCTTGCAGCTGGAACCGTACGTGCGTTTTCGCAACGTTCATTACCCCGAGGTCCAGGCGGACCTCTCGGCGCGCGGTGGCTCGTTGAGTCAGCTGCCCGCGGTGTGGGACGGCGCGCGGCTGATCAGCGGGGAAGCCGCGGTCGAGGCCTTCCTCCGGGCGCTGGCGGTGTCACCGCCCCCCTGACCATCGAAGGGCCCCGTTGCTCGTGGCGCGTCGCACCGCTTCCCGAATAGTCTTCGACCGCCGATGCCGCTTCGCCTGCAAGACCTCCAAGACCGATATCGCGCCAGCATCGTCGGTTTCGCCGTGGGCGACGCGCTGGGCTTCCCCTACCGGGGCCTGCCACCGTCTCAAATGCACCGCGCGCTCGGCATGGCGGATGACTTCGCGCCGCGCCCGCGCGGACGGTTCGCCAAAGGCCAGTTCTCCGACGACACGCAGCTGATGCTGGCGATTGCCGAGAGCGTGGCGCGGGAGAAGAAGATCGACGGGCGCTCCATCGGCGCGCACGTGGCGTGGCTGTGGAACGAGGGCGTGGTGCTGCAGCCGAACCCGGCCGCCACGCACGCCGCGGAGCGGCTGCTGGGCGGGACGCCGTGGATGAGCGCCGGCGCCGACTTCGGCATGGTCGACGCGTCGTGCCTCTCGCGCGGCGTGGTGGTCGGGCTGTGGAACGACGAAATCTCCAGGCTCGGTCACGACGCCTCGGTCGCGACCATCGTTACGCACAAAGATCCGCTCTGCGCTGCGGCGGTCGCCGCGTTCGCGCGTGCGATTCAGCTGGGACTCGCCGACGCACCCCTCGACGCCACGCCGTTCTGCCAGCAGGTGTCCGAGGCGGCGGCGCAGTGTCACGCCGGCCTCTCGCAGGAATTGGCGCACCTGCCTCGCGTGCTGGCGTGGGACCCTGAGCGAGCGCTCCTGGCCCTGCGAAAAATCGGCGTACCGCACTCGCAGCTCGACACCGAGCCAGGCATTCCGGTGCACGTGGTGCCCGTGCTGCTTCTTGGCGTCTACGCGTTCTTGAAGGCGCCTCATGATTTTCGCGCGGCGCTCAACCTGTTGCTCACGCTGGGGGGCGAGGTCGATGTGACCGCCGCGGTCTGCGCTGCCCTCATGGGCGCCCACCACGGTTCGAACGCGATTCCGCTGCGCTTGTCGAAGACCGTTCAGTACGCCGATGAGGTTCTCGCCGCGGCCGACCGCTTGTTCGACGCCCGCGTGGAGAAGCTGCCGGTGTTCTCGCGCGAGGCGGTGGCTGTCGTTCGCTGAGGGCCTGGCGGCCCGATGCTTCAGGAAACGCCCGACGCCGCCAGCTCTGAATTGGGCACGGCGTCTTCAGGCTTCACCCAGTCGGCGTCTGCGCCCGGGTCGGTGATGACCACCGGCGTGCCGTCGTAGCGCAGGCGCTTGCCGGGCCAGATGACCGCGCGAAACCAGTACCCCACAATCGACGGCTCATTGAGCTGCGGGGCGATGCCCGGCACCACCTTCGCTTCGTGGGCCTGCGGGAGCAGCGTCCAGTGCAGGCCCGGCTCGAGGTGGTGCATGCCGTGGTAGCCGTTGTTGAAGAGCAGGTAGTTCTCGAGCTTCCCCACGAAGTTTCGCGAGTGGTTGAACGGGTGGTCTTCGTCACACCCGTCGTGCTGCAGGAAATTCACCGAGACGATGCCGAAGTTCGCCACGAGGTGCGGAATCCACACGTAGAGGACACCCTTCTCGAAATCGAGCAACAGCGCGCCGATCTTGATGGTCCACACCACGATGGATTCGAGAAGCAGCTGCTTCTTCCACCCCAACGCTCGCGCCCCCAGCGTCTTCTTGTAGTGCGCGTTGCCTCGAAGAATCGCGGGCGTCACCGTGGGGAAGAAGAGGAAGAAGTTCAGGAAATTCCACCCGTAGTTCACCTTGGTGGTGCGCATCACGTCTTCGGCCTTCTGCACGAAGCGGTGGTGCGAGAGGTTGTGGCCCGGAATGTAGTCGCTGATGGGAAAGCCGTAGCTGCACGACAGCCACACCTGGAAAATCCGGTTCATCCACCGGCGAACGAAGACCGGGCAGTGCACCACGTTGTGGGCGATGACCGCGCAGACGAAGGCGTTGAACGACAAGAGCGCGGTGATGCCGACCTTGAAGACCCCGGTCGGTGCCACCACCCAGGCCGTGAAAAACAGCACCCAGTAGAGCGTGATGGCCGTCAGGGTTCGAAGGTCTTCGCGATGTCGGAGCAGCATTCGCGGCCTACTTGCTCCAACCTCGCGAAAAAGAAAAGTCCGACAACGGCGGCGTGCCACGGACGGCCCCTCGGGGACCCATTGGAGAATGATGTGGGCTCGTGTATGTGTGGCTCCTTCCTTTTTCCGGCCTCTCGGGGGAGTCCTTCGTGCCTGTTGCGTTGCTCGCAGTTGCCACACTCGCCGGTCTCTACCTGCCCGGGCCGGCAGAGGCGGAGCGCTTCAAAACCTACTTCGCGCAGGGTGAAACGCTCTTCAAGCAGGGCGACTACGGCGCGGCCATCTGGAATTTCCGTAAAGCCGACGCGCTCAAGACGACGCCGGAAGTCGCGTTCGATCTCGCCAAGTGCCACGAGAAGATTGGCGATATCCCGTTCGCCACCTACTACTACCGCGCGTACTTGAAGCGTGCCCCGGGCGCCTCTGACGCCATCGACGTGGCTGAAAAGGTCGGCCGCGCGCTCGCCGACTTCGAGGCCTCGGGGAAGGGGCTCGTCGAAATCGACGCGTCGCTGGCGGTCAACCTCACCGTCGCGGGCAAGTCATTTCCCTTCGGCCCCGTCGCGCTCGCGCTGCCGGCCGGTTCCTACGAAGTCACGGCGACCTTCGGGAAGACCAGGCGGAAGATGACCGCCGACGTCCGCGTGGGAAAAGCGAACGCCTACGACTTTGAGCCGCTGACCGTGCCGCTCGTCTCGGCCGCGGGCGCTGGGGGTTCTCCGGGGCTGGTGGTGGACGCCTCGGTCATGAAGAAGAGTGGACCCCCCTGGTCCGCCGCGCACATCGCGTCCATTCCAGTCGCCGGGGTCGGCGTGGCCGCGCTGGTTGTGGGCATCGTGATGGGCGTGCTCTCGTCGGGCGACGCCGCCCAGGCCACCACCAACAAGACGCTCACGTACGCCCAGGCCCAGGCCTTCGCCGACTCCGCCAACTCGCGCGCCGCGGTGGCCAATTCGCTCATGATTGGGGGCGGCGCCGCCCTCGCAGGAGGCGCGGTGATGTTCGTTCTATCCTGGCCCACCGAAGCGCCCATCTCAGGAGGGCCCACGCGATGAGGCGAGCCCTGGTCGTTTGGTCGATGAGTCTGTGGACGTTGAGCTGCACCTGCGGCGTGGTGGTGAACCCCGAAGGGCTGCGGTGTTCGCCCCAGGAGCCGTGCCCCACGGGGTACGACTGCGTGTCGTTCGCCTGTCACGCCAACGGCATGAATGGCGGTGGCGCCGGCGGGAGCGGCGGGGCTGGCGGTTCCGGTGGGACAGGTGGAAGCGGCGGCGCGGGCGGTGGCGCGGTGGGCGGCGGCGTGGGCGGGAGCGGTGGCGCGGGCGGTGGTGGCGGTGGCGCCGGGCTGTGCACGGGCGTGACGTGCCCCGCGACGCCTCCTGCGGCCTGCGTGGCCAATTCGGTTCGAACCTATTCAGCGGCGACGTGCAACCCGGCCACGGGCGTGTGCGGGTCGTTCCCGTTCGTCGACCTGGCGTGCACCACCTCGTGCGCCAATGCGGCGTGTGTGCCTCCAGACCGCACGTGGACGCAGACGTCTCCGCGTCTCAACTTCGTGGTGCGAGCGATTGATTTCGCATCCGACGGCGGCACCGCAGAAGAGGCGTATGCCGTGGGAGACGTGGGCGCGGCCGCCTACTGGAACGGGTCGAAGTGGTCGACCATCGTCACCGGCACCCAGAACAACCTCACCTCGGTGTGGATGACGCCCACGTTCGCGGCGGTGGCCGTGGGCGAGAAGAGCACGGCGCTGAAGTTCACCGGCAGCGCGTCGAGCGGCATCACCATTCCGGTCGGCGTGGGACAGGTGCGCTTCGTGTCCGTCGATGGGCTGAACGACAACACGTACACCATCACCGACGAAGCGGGCCTGGGTCTCAAGCGCGTCAACGGAGGGGCGTTCGTGCAGTTGAGTCCTTCCGGCGCGCTCAAACCGTGGCGAATTCGGCAGGTGTTCGTCGACGCGGTGGGGCGCGTTCGCGCCGCGGGCGGTTGCACGGCGTCGACCTTCGGGTGCGTCCTCTACAACGACGGCACGGCCGGTTCGAACAGCTGGACCGAGGACTTCGACAATGCCCTGGGCAGCTTGACCTACGGCGCCGTGGGGCCGTCGTTCGACACCACCACGGTCAACAGCGCCTTTCTCGGCCGCGCGGCCACCAACGTGGTTCGGCGGCACGTTCCGCCCACGCCGTTCGACAACACCTCGATTCCATCGCTGCAGCCGGGAGGCGGGGTGTTGGGAATTACCGGAACGCAGGTCGTCGGCGGCCTCGGCCCGCGGCAGCTCCACCTGCTGGTGGACCGTCCGATGAACGGACTTGGGTCGCTCCAGCGGTCGACCACCACGGGGACGGAAGTCGCGATGGACCTCATCTGGAACACCTTCGCCATGTCGCGCAACGAAGTCGGCGCGACGGTGCTGGTCTCCGACGGAGATTCTTCCGCGGGCATTAACGACATCGTGCGACGGAGCAACGCGTTGTCTGAGGCCCTCGACGTCGCAGACGATTGGATTTCTGTGTCGGCAGGCCCTGGCGGGACGATGGCCTACGTCGACGCGCGCGGGAACGTCGCGGCCAAGTCGCCGCTGGCCGCGAAACTGCAGTACCGCCGAGACCTGGTGCCCAGCGGAACCTTCATTCGCGACGGCGCGCTTACCGGCGGCTACATGATTTCGGTGGGCGATAACGGGCGAATTCGCCGCGTGCCGTTGACCGTGGTGGGGCCCGCCCAGGTCATCACCAGCGCGACGGCGGTCAATTTCAACGGCGTCTGTCGCGCGTCGGATACTGAGGCGTTCGCGGTGGGCAACGGCGGCGTCATTCGCGCCATCGCTAGCCCCCCTGGTGGGCCGGCCACGGCCACGGCCTCGACGAACACCAGCACCAAGAACCTCGCCGACGTCGACTGCCCGTCAGCGACGCAGGCGGTGGCGTGTGGCGATACGGGCACGGTGCTCCGCTTCAACGGCACCGCGTGGGCCGCGCTCCCGACGCCGCCCAACGCGGCCTCCATCACCCTCGCCAGCTGCAAGTACCTGGGCGGCGTCATCTACGTCGCCGGCGACGGCGTGTTCGCGAAGTTCGAGAACAACGCGTGGGTGGGGCTCCCCGGGCGCACCAAGCTGGCCAACCTCGTGCCGGTGGGGGTGAACGAGATTTACGCCACGTCGGCGGGGCAGCTGGTTCGGTACAACGGCACCATCTGGCAGCCGGTGACGTCCGCCAATCCACCCAATGGGTTGGCGGGGGGTACTCTTGTGAATGGAAAGGTAGTATACGCCGGCCCCCTCGGCGTTGTTTACGAGGCGCCATAAGGGTTTAGCGAGGTGACGGCCATGGAAGTGCAAGATCCACGATTCCGTATTCGTGCCCCGCTGCGCTGCGACGGCATCGGCCGACTGGACTGCGCGGAAGACGCGTCATCAGGCGCGCGCCTCGCGGTGCGGTGGCTGCCGCTCGAGGCGAACGGCGCCGCGGCGATTACGGCGTGCGAACGCCTGCCCGACCACCCGACCCTGCCGCGCATTCGCCACACAGGCCGCGTGGGCGAAGCGGCGTTCGTGGCCATGGATTTTCCGGACGGCAAGCTGCTGTCCGCGATGCTCGACGAAGACCTGGACGTCGAGAAGTTGATGGCGGCCGCCGCGCACATCGCAGACGCGCTGGCCACCATTCACGCGCAGGGCGTCTTTCACGGCGAGATGAGCTCGGACTCGATTCTGCTCGTGCCGCCGCGCCAGGCGATTCTGTGGGACATGCCGCTGGTGGTGGCGAATCGCCTCACGGACCGCCGCGGTGAAGAGCGACTGATGCACCAGTTGGTGCGAACTGCTCCGTACCTTGCGCCTGAGCGCGCGCGCGGCGGCGCGGCGTCGGCCGAGTCCGACGTCTACGCCCTGGGCGCCATCATCTGCCTCGCGCTGGGCTCGCCCCGTCCCGTGTCGTCCACCACGTTGGGGACGGTGCACCAGATCGCCACCGCGCTGTGGGCTCCCGAGATTCCCCAGGGCTTCCCTGACGCCCTGCGCGTCATGCTGAAGATGATGACGTCGCCCGAACCGTCGGCCCGTCCGACCGCGCGCGAGGTCGCCGAGGTGTTCGGCCGACCGCCGGAAGTGATGCAGACCGTTCCGGAGATGCCGGCCGTGCTGCTGCCCGAAATCATCCCGCCCGCGCCCACGCCGGTGATGGCGTCGGCCGACGAACCGATTCCCGAGCCCGGTCCAACGGCACCTGCGGTGGTGGCGCCGGAGTTGCCCATCATCAGCGAAAAAGAGCTGAGCGAGCTCGAGCAGGTGCCGCGCTCGAAGACGGCGTTCGCCGCGGGCGGCGCGATGATTCTGTTCATCTGCGTGGCGCTCTTCACCTTCTTCTCTTCACGCACCGGCGTGGCCGACGAGAACGACCTGCCTCCCGCCGATGGCTTTGTCACCCAGACGGCTGTGGCCCCATCGCCCCCGCCGATGCCG
>CAZFXD010000257.1:0-7304 GCA_964522795.1 uncultured Myxococcaceae bacterium | reverse complement strand
CCGAAGCCGCCGCCGGACCCGCCCCCGCCGCCCCCTGCGCCCCCGGCTCCGGCATCGCTGCTCTGCCCGCCGTCCCACGAGAAGCCGCCGTCGTTGTAGGTCCAGCCCGCGTCGGTGCCGGCGTCATCCAGAGGCATGCCGCCATCGCTCCCGCCGGCTCCCCCGCTCCCGCCAGAGCCGCCGCTGCCGCCAGATCCTCCGCTGCCGCCGTACCCACCACCGGCGCCCGCGTCGCGGTTCGCACCGCCGCACGAGGCCCCGGTGGTGCATCTCCCGCCAGCGCACGCCTTGACGGGGAACGAACAACTCGCCTGATCGCAGTGACAGCTCTGCAGCTCTCCCGCGGGGCAGCAGACCGCCTCTTCGTTCAGCCCGGCCGAGGTGACCGCCGGCGTGTCCCTGGGATCAAAGAGCGTGTCGAAGCACCCCGCGCACCCCAGGGTGGCGACCGCGAGCAGGAACCTTCGCTGGGGAGCGCGCGCGTTCAAAACACCACCGCCAGTCCGGCGTTGGCGCCCAGCCGCGGACTCACGCTCAGCCCCGGCACCTTCTTCAGCAGCGCGCCGCCGCCGTTCGCCGAAAGAAAGAACTCCAGCGGGCCGTACAGCGGAACACGGCCTTCAACCTGCGCGCAGGCCACGGGCCCCATGCCCACCCGAGGGTGCGCGTCAGGGAGATCGTTCTGCAGCACCAGCACCACGCCGCCCTCAAGGCCCAACGAAATGGTCCCGTACTCAAACGAGAAGCGGTGCGCTGGGCCGACGCGCAGCTCGAACTCGCTCTGGCGGAAGAGCGGGGCGACCGCGGCGCGACTGTCGCGCGCCGACACGCCCAGCACCCACTGGTTGATGGGCCCCCAGAAGTAGGCGTCCTGGCGCAGGCGCAGCTCCATCGTCGGGGTCACCGTCACGCCGCCCACCAGCGAAGACGCCACGCCCGCGCCGAGTGAAATCACCCACAGCCCCTCGGGTTCACCCTTGGCGGCCACCCGCAGGTACGAGGCCGCCTCCAGGTCGTCGCCTCGCACCACCGCGCCACCGGTCACCGGCACCTCGATGGTCCGCTCCAGCATTTTGGCGCTCCCGCGCAGCTGAACCCGGTACCGCCCGGGGGAAACCGCCAGCGTCATCGCGCCCTCCGCCTTCTCCAGCTCAGCGACGACCGCCCCTGTCTCCAGCGATGAAATCAACCAGCGACCGGGCGCGTGCACGTCGAGCACGATTCGGCCGGCCGCGGTGCCGGGCTCCGAGAGCACGAGCTCGCCCTGACCGCTCAGGTCGACCTTCACGTGCGGGTGTTGCACGCCGCCACGCGATGAGAAGGTGGATTGCAGGGTGCGGGTCCAGGCCCAGGTGTACGCCTCGTTGAGCGTGACCTTTCCGTCGCCGGAGGCGTCCGCGGCGCCGCGCAGTCCCGCGATGAAGTGGTGGGTGAAGAACGAGCCGCCCAGCGCATCGGACTCCTGGGCGAACTCGTCGACCCCCGAGGCCGAGATGAAGACGCGCCCTTCCAGCCCCGTGGCCTCGACCCGGACGGGCGGGGTGGCCGCCGACGGCTTCAGGCCTTTCGCGCGCGTCACCGCCCCCGAACGGCAGGCATCGACGATGAGCAGCCCCACGCCCGCTGGCGTGGCCTTGACGAAGTCCAGCAACTCCGAGAGGGCGAGCTCGGTGCCATTCAAGTGGAGGCTGCCTTCAGAGGCGTGCGACGACGCGAAGATCAGCACGCGCTCGGGTTTTTGGGCCGAACGCGCGATGTCCGCTTTCAGCGCGGCCAGCGCATCGCGCACCTGGGCGGCGTCGGCCCCGCGCAGCAATCGAACGCGGTCTCGGTCGAACCCGCCCACGTCGACCAATGCGTCGGTGAACCTGGCTGCGTCGCTCTCGGCGAAGCGGAGCGTCTCTTCCCCCCGCACGCCGCGGGTCTCGCCCAGCACCAGCGCCCCGCGCTCCGCCGGCGGCGGCGTCTGGGCGAGCCAGAGCGCGCTGAGCGCGAGCCACATCACGGCGCGCTGACCTTCAGGAATTCGGCGGAGGCCTCCAGGCCACGCCCGCGAACGGTGGGCGTGCCGCCGTCAGCGTTGGCGGTGACCGCGGCCACGGCTTTGGCGGCTTCGAGGCGTTGAGCGGAGCGAAGGGCGACAATCCACATGTCTCCCGGCGTGACTTCGAAGGCCGGAGACAGCGGCACCGCCGCCCCCGCCTCGACCTGGCCGGTGGCCTCGGGCTGGGTGGGCCAGAGCAGCGCGCGGGCGCCGCGGTCTCCGATCACCACCACGTTGATGAAGGCCGGGGAGGGGTTCGACACCACGAGCTCCACCAGCGAGCCCACGCGTACCTCGCCGCGATGGGTGACGGAGAAACTGCCCTTGAGCGACACCACGTCACCTTCGGTCGACCGGGGAGCGCGCAGGGGGACCACCAGGAGCAGCGCCAGGGCCGCCCCCGCGGGGACCAGGGCCAACCACCATCGGAACTGCCGCGCGGGCGGTGCCTCTTGCGTGGCGGCGAGGAACACGGCCTTTCGGCTCTGCACCCCGGGCTGAGCGAAGAACGCCTCGCGGTCGCGCTTGCGCACGGCGAGCTGCTCCGTGCAGGCCGGGCACGCCTGGGCGTGGGCGGTGGCTTCGGGGGTCGAGGTCAGCCCCGCCGCCAGCTCATCGAGCTGGAGCGGGGAGAGGTGATTATCCACGGGGGACCTCCGAGGCGGGGAGCGCGTCGAGGCTCGCGGCCTTGGCGCGCAATTCCTGGACTTCCCGGACGATGGTCTTGCGCGAAACGCCGAGCACGTCCGCCACCTCGTCCTGGGTGAGGCCGTCGATGTAGAGCAGGGTGGCGACCGTGCTCTCGCGCTCGGTCAGGCCGGTCAGCCACTTGGCGAGCAGGCTGCGCGTTTCCACCGCCTCGAGGTCCGTGGTGCCCGCTTCACTGACCTCCGCCGCCGCGCGCGTCGACCGGGCGCGCAGCATGTTGAGGCACACGTTGGTGGTGATTCGGTAGACCCACGTCATGGGACGGGCCTCGCGGCGAAACTGGTCCGACGCCTTCCAGATGCGCACCAGCACCTCCTGCACTGCGTCGTGCGCGTCGGCGTCACGGCCCAGCAGCCGGCGCGCGCGACGGAAGATGACTGGCGCACACGTGTCGTAGAGCGCATCGAGTTCTTTCTGGCTGAGCCCGGAGCTCATGGGCTCTCCAGGCGTTGGACAGGCGCCGGCCCGAAGCTGGGACATCGGCCGCCGTGGCCGATGGCGCCCCTCGCGTGTGTCGGCAAACCCCTCACGGTTCGGGACCTTAGCCAAACCGCGGAGCGCTTCGAGTGAAGAGCGACCGCGTGTCCCACCGGGCCCCACCCGCGTGTCCAACCAGGCATGCTGAAGGCCATTCGAAGCAGCGCACTCCTTCTGGCCGTCGTCGGCCCGGCGTCGTGCTGGGTGCCGCCGACGGAGCGCCCGCTCACCGCACCGGGCGCCGCGGACGGCTGCGGGTTCGGTGAAGTGATTCCGGTGCTGTCGATTGACCCCAGCACGGGACTGTTTCGCGATGGGGGCGTTTTTGTCGGGCATTGGCCTTCGCCCGACGGGGGTACGGGCTGCCCACCGGACTTTAGCGACGCGCGCGTTCTCTGCGGCAGCGAGACCCAGGGGCACCCTCTGCGGTGCAGCAGCATCGGGTTGTCTTGCTGGTACCCGGAGCGCGGTGACGGGCTGTCCAACGGCCACTTCGCCGATGCATTGCTCGCGTGTCAGGCGCGTGACCCGTGGGGACAACCGTCCGATGCGGGCTATTGGAGCTGCGCGCAGTAGCGAGGTTTCCGGTCGCGCCGTCCGCCCGCGCAGCAGTAGAAACGTGGGATGCCAGGAAGAGACCCCCGCATCGACGCCTTCATTCAGCGAGCGCGGCCCTTCGCGCAGCCCATCCTCACCGAACTGCGAAAACGCGTGCACCGGGCCGTGCCCAACGTCGAAGAGACGATGAAGTGGTCGATGCCGTTCTTTGCGCTCGACGGAAAGTTGCTCGCCACCATGGCGGCCTTCAACCAGCACGCGCGCTTCGGGCTGTGGCCCAGCATCGCCGCGGCGATGAAGGAGCCGGCGTTCATCTCCATCACCCGCGTGTCTGAGTTGCCGCCCGCGAAGCAGATGGAGCGGACCTTGAAGCGCGCCGTGGAGCACCTGACCCAGGGAAACGTGGTGAAGTTCGAGCGAAAACGGAAGCCGCCGCTTCCCGTCCCGAAAGACCTCGCCCTGGCGCTGAAGAAGAAGCCGAAGGCGGGCGCGGCGTTCAAGGCCATGCCCCCGGGTGTGCGGCGCGACTACTCGGAGTGGATTTCGACGGCCAAACAGCCCGAGACCAGGGCGCGGCGGCTGGCGGCCGCGGTGGCGCTCATCGCCCAGGGCAAAGAGCGCAACTGGAAGCACCGCCCGAAGTAGCGCCACCCCACCCGAAGAACGAAAGACGCGTGGACCGCTCCATCAGACGTGGGTTGATTGCCGCGACGCTGGCGCTCGGCATCGGGTTCGCGCTGTGGCGGGGCGCAGGCGATACGAAAGAGCTCCTGCAGTGGATTGTCTCTCGCGCCGAGGAACCCTGGGCCCTGCCGACGTATTTCGCCGCGGCCTGCATCGCCACGTCGGTCTTCATTCCCTCGGGCGCGTTCTCGGCCACTGCGGCGGCGGCCTGGGGAATGTGGCCGGGTGTTTTGTGGGCCTACCTGGCCTTCACCATCGCCTCACACCTGCACTTCTGGGCTGGGCGCACGTTCGCGAGGGAGGCGGTGCTCGCGCTGTTGGAGCGACGGGGACTGGCGCGGCGCGTGGGCGGCGTCATCGCGGAACACGGCGTGCTCGGTGTCGTCATGCTGCGCGCGCTGCCGCTGCCATTCGTCGTCGCCAACATGGGCGCCGGAGCGTTGCCCATTTCGTACCGCGACTTCGTCATCGGCAACGCCCTGGGGGGCGCACCGCACGTGTTCGCGTATGCGTCCATCGGTTCGGCGCTGCTGGCAGGCTTGCAGGGCGCGCCCGAAGAAGCGCTGCTCCGCGCGCTCATCGGCGTGGCGATTGTCGTGGTCGCCACCGCGCTTCCCACCCTCATTCGCAGGCTGCGTCGACCGAAGGACTGAGACTTCAACGGCAGTCACTCCCCGCGCCGCCACGCCCGTGCGTCGCGGCGTTCGGGCAAGCTGCTAAACCCGCCGAAGCCTTGACGATGTTTGGACAAATGCGGCCCCGCAACTTCGCTGACCGCGGCGCGATAACCGCGCACATGAACGCCATTTCGCGAATCCACTTCGAGCGAGCCAGGAACCGTTTCCAGAGCGGGCTGCTCCCCGACAAGGCGATGGGCGGCTTCGTCAACGCGGCGCTCGATGGCACGGGCCGGCTTCACCCGTGGAAGGAAGCGGCCAGGGGCCTCGCAAAAGACGCGCGCGAATTTCTCCCCGATACGTTCGCCGGTGCCACCGAAGTGGCCCGCGGCGTGGTCGCGGCGTTTCAACCCGCTCCGGGGTGATGGCTGGTCGGCCGCCCCAACGTTGATCACCCAACCACTGGAGACGCCGGCAGCAGCCGCGTCGTTTGGCTTTGACGTTATTTAACCAATCGGTTAAATAATGCGACATGCAGACCGGTGCTGACGCGCTCAGCCTCACCTTCGCGGCGCTCGCTGACCCGACGCGGCGGGCGATTCTCGGTCGGCTCTCCAAAGGCGCGCGGTCGGTCACTGAGCTCGCTGAGCCGTTCGACATGAGCCTCCCAGCGGTGACCAAGCACCTCAAGGTGCTCGAGCGGGCGGGCCTCATCACCCGGCATCGCGACGCGCAGTGGCGGCCGTGCCGTCTGGCGCCCAGGCCCTTGAAGCACGTTTCAGACTGGGTCGAGCAGTACCGAACCGCCTGGGAAGAGCGGTTCGACCGATTGGAAGACTACCTGCAGGAACTTCAAAAGAAGGGACACCACACATGAGCACCGCCAGGAAGACCGACCTCGCCGCGCGACAAATCGTCATCTCCCGCCTCATCAACGCGCCACGCGAGCTGGTCTTCGACGTGTTCGCGAGCAAGGACCACCTGGAGAACTGGTGGGGGCCGCGCGGCTTTAGGAACACGATTCACGAATTGAACTTCAAACCCGGAGGCGTGTGGCGGTTCACCATGCATGGGCCCGACGGCAAGGACTACCCGAACAAAGTCGTCTTCGACGAAATCAAACGGCCCGAGCGATTGACGTGGGCGCACGGCTCCGATGTGCCGGAAGGAAAAGAAGACGCTCAGGCTTTCGATTCTGAAGTGACGTTCGAGGACCGCGGAGGCAAGACGTTGCTCACCCTGCGGCTCACGCTCGCCACCGCCGCACAGCGCGACGAGACGGCCAAATACGCTCTCGAAGGAGGGAACCAGCACCTCGATCGCTTCGAGGAGCAACTGGCCATTCACCAGCAGCCCAAGACGTCCGAGCTCGTGCTCACCCGCGTGGTCCGCGCCCCGGCGGCGCTCGTGTACGCCGCGTGGACAGAACCCAAACACCTCGAGAAGTGGTGGGGCCCGGCCGGGCTTGAGGTCAAAGTGCAGAAGCTCGAACTCAAGCCGGGCGGGACGTTCCTCTATTCGATGAAGGTGCCGAACGGCCCGACCATGTTCGGCAAGTTCGTCTACCGCGAGGTCGTCCCACACAAGCGGCTGGCGTTCGTCGTCTCGTTCTGCGACGCCGAGGGCACCATTCTGCGCCACCCCATGTCGGCCACCTGGCCGCTGGAAGTCCTGAACGACCTCACGCTGACCGAGTTTGACGGACGCACCACGCTCGTCCTCCGCGGGGGACCGCACAACGCGGAGGACGCCGCGGTGAAGACCTTCATGGAGAACTTCGCCAACGTCGAGAAGGGCTTCTCGGGCACCTTCGCGCAGCTCGAGAAACACCTGGCCGACGTGCAGGCCGGCTGACCCGCTGCGCTTCGCCCCGGGCCCGAACGCACCACCTCTGCGGCCTGCTCCGCGAGGCCGGCTGTCAGTTCGCCGCGTGCAGCCGGCGACCTCGGAGACTCAGCGAGTGCGACGTCGCCGAGCGGACAGCGCGCCCAACAGGCTGAGCGCGGCGAGGGCCGTGCTTCCGTCGAACGCCTGACAGCCGCAGCCCACGCCGGAGTTCATCTGGCCACCGGTGCCGTCGCCGCCGTCGGGGAGCTTCCCGCCCGCGTCGGAAGCCGAACTTCCACCGCCTGAACCGCCTGAACCGCCTGCGCCGCCGCCCGAGCTGCCGCCGGAGCCGCCCGCGCCGCCACCCGAGCTGCCGCCGGAGCCGCCCG
>CAZFXD010000256.1:0-7307 GCA_964522795.1 uncultured Myxococcaceae bacterium | reverse complement strand
CGAGCCGCCTCCGGGCTGACCGCCCGCGCTCCCGCCCTGGCCCCCGCCGTTGCCGTCAGGCGGCAGCTCGCTCTCGCACCCGCCCGTCAGGCAGAGCAACGCGACCACAACGGCTGGACCCCAACGACCCACCTGGCACCTCGGCATGCGTGTGATGCGCGGGCCCGCACCGGTTCCAGGCGCGCCGCGCGCAAATTGTAGCGGACGCCGCCCCGGGAAGGAACGATTCCGGCCCTCTCGCCGAGGCCCATGTGGGCGGACGTAAGCGGGGCCTTTGGGATGACGCCTGCACTATTTTCCGCCCCACAATCTCAGCGTTTTCTAAGCTGCGCGGCGTCTTGGACGACCTGCTTCCACCGCGACTGGCCGAAATTCTCGACGGGCTCCCGGACGCCGATTTTGCCGCGCGCCTGCGTGCAGTCCACGAAGCGGCTGCGCGGGCGATCGGCCGACTGGGTGACCTCGATCTCGGGCGATACGAAGACTCGCCGCTCGACGGGCCGTCCGACCTGTCCTTGTGGGAAGAGGTCGCCCCGCACCTCGGTGCGACGGTGGGCGACGTGAACGGACTGCTGGCTGAGCTCGCCGTGCAGTTCCCTCCGGATCAAATGTATTCCGACCGGCGCCAGGGCGAAATCGACAGCATGGCGCAGGCGCTGGGCGACCAACTGAAGATGGACGTGCAGTCCTTCGGGCAGCGAATGCGAGACCCTCACGTGGTCTCTGATCGCTGGAATCTGCTGGCCGAGCTTCAGGCGTTCCGCTTCAAGTTTCGCGAGCACATCGGGTCGATGGTGTACGACACCGCGTCAGTGCTGGCCGACTGCCACCGCTCCGAGGTGGAGCCCGGGTACCAGGAAGACTTGAAGTCGGCGTTGGCGGTGCGTTCGACGACGTCTGACTTGCGCCGCTTGATGCGCGCCCGCTTGAACCAGCTCAACGAAGCCGAGATGGAAGACGTGGAGTGGAACGCGCAACAACTCGAGAAAGAGCTCGACATGTTCGGTCGCACGCCGGCCTGGCGGGCGTTGCGCGCGCAGGACAAGAAGCGGGCCCTGGAGTTCCGCCAGGACCTGCGAGGCCTGCCGGTGGGCAGCATGCGCAAGAGCGACCTGGTGGGCATTCTCGCCCCGTTCGTCGACTTCGTTGAGTCGTTCGATCAGGTGAACAAGCGCGACATGCTGCTCCAGCACGATCGCGAAGTGGTCGCGGCAATCGGCGTGGCGCTGGAGCAGGCGCTCACGGTGGCCTCGTCAGATTCGACCGAAGCGCAGCGCTTGTTTCTCGACGCGTTGAAGCAGGGGCAGGGGCTCTACGGGCGCAGCGGCGAACTCGACGGGTTCTTACGACGCATGCGCAAGACGCCGCCCGCGCCCGAGGCGCTGGAGACCTCGGTGGAACAGTTCATCGCCCTGGTGGCTGGCCTTTCGCTCTTCTAATCGCGTGAACGAGCCCCGCCCACTGACGGACGCCCCGCTCGCCGACGTCAAGGTCCTGTTCGCCGACGTCGACGGCACCATCACCACGCAAGGCAAGCTCGAGAGCCACTGCCTGCGAGCGCTGGAGTTGTTGCAGACCGCCGGGGTGGACGTCGTGCTGGTGAGCGGTCGCAGCTCGGCCTGGGCGGAGTGCTGGGCACGGCAGTGGCCGATTCGAGGCGCCATCGCCGAGAACGGCGCGCTCTGGTACGCGTGGGACCGGGGGACGCTGAAGAAACGGTACGCCCAGCCCGAGGCGCTCCGGCGACAGCACCGGGCCCAGTTGTCTCGGCTGCTCAAGTCGCTCAAGCGCGTGGTGCCGCGCGCCGGGCCGGCCACCGATGCCTTCAGCGCCGAGGTGGACCTCCCCATCGACTACAACGAAGAGAAGCACCTGGGCCTGGCCGCGGCCGCCGCGATCGAGGCCCACTTTCGTGCCGGGGGCGCGCAGGCGGTGCGCTCTTCGGTTCACGTCAACGTGTGGTTGGGCGGCTTTGACAAGCGCAAGACGGCCGAGCGATTCCTGGTGCAGGAGTTGAGAATGTCGCGTGCGGCGGTGTTGCGCGAATGCGTCTTCGTGGGCGACTCGCTCAACGACGCCCCCATGTTCGCCGGGTTTCCTCTCTCGGTCGGCGTGCGGAACGTGCTCGACGTCTGGCCGCAACTGGAGCACGTGCCGCGGTACGTGACCAAGAAGGCCGAAGGCCATGGGTTTCGCGAGCTCGCCGACGCCATCGTGGGGGCCCGTCGATGAGCGCGCTCGCCAAAGTTGAGTTGAACCCCGGTCTGGCGCGGCACCTGCGCAACGGTCACCCCTGGGTCTTCAAACGGGCGCTGTCGAAAGTGCCCCGGCTCCCGGCGGGTGCGGTGGTGGACGTGGTGGAGGACCGTCGCTTCGTCGCGCGCGGGTACTTCGACCCCTTCGCCGCCATCTCGGTTCGCGTGCTGACCCTCGACCCGCACGAGACGATCGACGCCGAATTCTTCGCGCGCCGCATTCAGCGCGCGGCGACCGCGAGGACCGACCTCCTCGACCTGGAGAAGACCAACGCCTACCGGTTGATTCACGGGGAAGGTGACACGCTCCCGGGCGTGGTGGTCGACCTCTATGCCAATTTCGCCGTGCTCAAGCTGTACTCGGCGGGGCTGGTGCCCTTCCGGCCGCTGATCGTAGAGGCGCTCCAGGCAGCGGTGCCCAACCTCCGCGGCGTGCTGGGGCGCGACGAGGTGGGAAAGGACGACGGCGAGGGCGACGAAGGGCACGGTACGGGCAAGGTGCTGTGGGGAGAGACGCCCCCGGAGCGAATCGAAATTCTCGAACACGGCGCCCGGTTTCTGGTCGACGTCTGGACGGGGCAGAAGACCGGCTTCTTCGTCGACCAGCGCGACAATCGCCTGTTGCTCCGCCGCCTCTCCAAAGGGCGCGACGTGCTCAACTGCTTCTGTTTCTCCGGCGGCTTCTCCGTCAACGCCGCGCTGGGCGGCGCGAGGCGCGTCTTCTCGGTGGACTCCGACGAAGACGCCATCGAGCTGGCGCAGGAGAACTTTGAGGCCAACGGCCTGTCGCCCGAAGCGCACGACTTCCTCGCCGCCGACGTGTTCAAGCTCCTCGCCTCGTTCAAGACCGAAGGCCGGACCTTCGATTTGATCGTGCTCGACCCCCCGGCGTTCGCGAAGAGCCAGAAGGCGGTCGAGGCCGCCATCGACGGCTATGCCTCGCTCAACCGGCAGGCTCTGGCGCTGCTGCGGCCGGGCGGCTACCTGGCGACGGCGAGCTGCTCGGCCCGGGTGACGCCGGAGCAGTTTCTGGGGGCCGTGGGGCAGGGCGCCGCCAACGCGGGCGTCGATCTGACCCTGGTCCATGAGCGCTACCAGCCACCCGATCACCCGATTCGACTCGCGTTTCCCGAGGGCCGGTACCTCAAGTTCTTCGTGCTCCAGGCGCGCTGATGGTTCTCGCGGGTCAATTTCTCGAGCGGCCGACGCTGATTCCGGTGGGCGACATCGTCCTGGAAGGCGTGGCGCATCGCAGCACGCGGGCGGGGCCGCACCTGTTGGTGCTGCCGCCGGCGTCAGAGGAAGGCGGGGGCATGGACCACGTGGTGGGGGCGGAGATGGCGTGGGCCGCCGCGAGAGACGGCTGCGGGGTGTTGCGCTTCAACTACCGCGGCGTCGGCGCGTCGCAGGGCGAGCGAGGCGATGACCGCAGCCGCCTGGAGGACGCCGCCGCGGCCTGGCAGTTGGCCAGAGAGAACGCGCTGGGGCGCGCACCGGTGATCGCGGCGATCGGCGAAGCGTCGAGCCAGACCGCGCTGGCGCTGGCGGCGGCGAAACCTGATTCTGCGCTGGTGGTGCTGTTGGGGGCGACCGGTGTGTCGGCGGCGGCGTTGAAGCCGGTGCAGGCCGCGGTGCTGCTCGTGATTCCCGACAGCCTGACGCGCGCGGTAGGCGCGCCGCTTCGCAAGCGAGCCGAGGCCGGCGCGGGCCTGGTGGAGATCGCCGACTGCGACCCCAACTGGAACCGCAACCTGCCCGAGGTGGGGAAGGCGGTCGTTCAGGCGATGCGGCGGCTGCCAAGTGGCTGATTCCGCTCAGTCCGCCCGATGGTGATTTCAGCGCACGCGTGTCAAACTTCTCGCGAACTTGTGCGTTGAACCCGGTGTCATGACACACACAATGATGAACCGACTCTGGTGGTGCACCCTCGCGCTCGCGCTGGCTTCGGCGTGCGAGCCGCCGTCATCGGCCGGCAACGCTGCGCGCGCTCGACAGCCCGCCTTCACCACCAGCGACACGCCGGACGACCCGGCCTCCCACGACGACACCGTGCTGGTGGTCGACTTCAAAGACGGCACCACCAAAGAGCAGTTTGACGCGCTGGAGAAAGGGTGGGGCGTCGACCTTGAGCTGGCGGATGAGGAAGAGGGAAAGGACAGCGCCATCACTGTCGCGCGTGGCGTCACCGGCCTCGACACGCTCCTCGCGCGCATTCGCGCCAACCCCGACGTCGAAGCGGCCGAGCCGCTGATGAAGTTTCAGGCGAGCTTCGTGCCCAACGATCCCTCGTACGCCCAACAGTGGAATCTGAAGATGATCGGGCTGGAGCGCGCGTGGGAGGTCTCGCGCGGCAAAGGGGTGATTGTCGCCGTCCTGGACACGGGAATCGCCTTTGAAGATCACGATGACTTCGCGCAGGTCGAAGACCTGGACGGCGTCAACTTCGTGCCGGGCTACGACTTCGTGAACAACACCACCCACCCCAATGACGACCACGGGCACGGCACGCACGTGGCGGGGACGATTGCGCAAGCCACCCACAACGGCGTGGGAGTCGCTGGCGTGGCCTTCGAGGCGTCGCTCATGCCGGTGAAGGTGCTCGACCATTTCGGCTCGGGAAACTCGGCGGCGATCGCCGATGCGATTCGCTGGTCAGTCGACCACGGCGCCCGGGTACTCAACCTCTCGCTCGGCGGCGGTGGGCGATCGCAGGTGCTGGAGAACGCGGTGGAGTACGCCCGGAAGAAAGGGGCGGTGGTGGTGTGCGCCGCGGGGAATACCGGTCGAGGCGTGGTGGAGTTCCCCGCCGCCTACCCCGGGAGCGTCGCGGTCGGGGCCGTGGGGCCGAGCGGGCAGAAGGCGCCATACTCCTCGTTCGGCAAGGAGCTCGACATCGCGGCGCCCGGCGGCGACAAGTCACAGGGCGAAGCCAACGGCATTCTCCAGAACACCATCGATGCCCAGGACGTGGGCAAGAGCATCTACGCCTCGTTCCAGGGGACCAGCATGGCGACGCCGCACGTCGCCGGCGTGGCGGCGCTCCTCTTCGCCCACGGGGCGAGCGGCCCGGACGAAGTTGAAGAGGCCCTGTTCGCTTCGGCGCAGCCGGCTGCGGGACAGAACGGGTGGAGTGAGGAGTTCGGCTACGGAATTCTGAACGCCGACACCGCGTTGTCGGCCCTCGATGCGCTGCACGCCAAAGCGGGTGGAGCCGCTCGCGGCATGAATGAGGCCGAGAGCCGCGCCCATGAACGGGCGACGCCTCGCGGGTGGACTCCGCTGGTGGGGGGGCTGCTGGCGCTGGCGGGGACCCTGCTCACGCTTCGGTCGCGACAGCGGCCGGGCTTCCTCAATGTGCTTTTGCAGCCGGCCTTTCTGATCCCCTTCGTGCTGTCGACCGCGGGGGCCTTCTTTGTGCAGTGGCTCTCGTCCAACACGCCGTCCGTCAACGACCTGGTGCTGCCCCTGCCTGACTGGTGGCAGCGCTGGCTCTTCGGCCGCGGCCGCACCGTCAGTCCGATCGTCTACAGCGCGCTGCTCCCCATTCTGGTCTCGGCGTTCGCGGTCAAATGGAAAGAGCTGCGACCGGTGGCCGGTGGCCTCGCGCTGGGACATGCCGGCCTCTTCCTCTACGCGGCGTGGGCGGGCAGTCCGCCGCTGACGTACCTGCCGTTCCACTTCATGGCGGTGCCCTGGCTGGTCATCAACGCGCTGGTGTGCGCGCTGCTCGCCCGCGCGCTCATTCGTCGGGAGCGCGCGTGAAGGTTCACGGGACCGTTCGCTTCATTGACGTGGAGACCGGCGCGTGGGTGCTCGACACCGACGACGGTCAGACGCTGCTGCTGGCGGGCGGCGATCGCAAGCTGAAGAAGGCGGGAGCGCGCATCGAAGCTGAGGGCGAGCTCGACGCTGAGGCGGTCACCGCCCAGATGGTCGGCCCGCGCTTCGTGGTGAAGTCCTACCGGTTCCTCGGCTAGGGCTTCGCCGGCCTACAGGTTGTCCCAGGTGTAGGCCTCGGCATCGAGCGCGTGGTTGGCGAGCGACTTGATAATCTCGTCGTCGTTGTCGTCGATCTTGCTGAAGTTCGATTTGACGCGGCGGCGAACCTGGCCCGAGAGGACCTCGAGAATCTCCAGCTCTTTGGTCACCGCCGCCGCGCCCTTGTCTTGAATGGCGGTGGAGACGCGGGAGAGGGTGCAGGCGAGCACGAACATGTCGATCATGATGTTGGCCAGTCGCGTGGTGGCGAACTGCTTGCCGATGATGTTCTTGCCGTGCTTGCGCAGAATGCGGTCGACGGCGCCGGCGAGATCGCGCGTCAGCTCTTCGAAGAGCGCCTGCTTCTCCACCACCGCCGGGTGGAGCCGGGTGAACTGACTTGCGTCGCGCTTCACGCCCGTGGCCAGCGAGGCCCGGCGAATGGCGTAGTCGGACAACACGCCGAACCCTTTGATCGGGTTGTCGAACACGCCTCGAAGCGAGGAGGAGAGTTCTTTGAGCTCGCTGCCCACCTCGTTCATCGCCGTCAGCGCGATGAACAGCCGCAAGATGTCGTTGGTGCCCTCGAAGATGCGGTTGATGCGCGCGTCTCGCATCACCCGTTCGTAGGGGAACTCGCACATGTACCCGTTGCCGCCGGCGATCTGCAGCGCCTCGTCCGACACGCGCCACATCGACTCGCTGCCGAACACTTTGCTGATCGCCGCTTCGACCGCGTACTCCTGCTGGCCGGAGTCGATCAGGTGGTTGACCATGTTGACGGTCGATTCGGTCGCGTAGCAGTCAACGACCATGTGGCCGATCTTCTGCTTGATGAGGCCGAAGTCGGCGATGGGCTGGCCGAACTGTTTTCGATCCTTCGCCTGACGGGTGCTGAGCTGGATCAGCTTCTTCATCGCGCCGACGGTCCCACCCCCAAGCCCGGTGCGCCCCGAGTTGAGAATTCGCATCGCGACCTTGAACCCCTTGCCCACTTCGCCGAGCACGAGATCTTTGGGGATTCGCACGTTGTCGAAATGCACCGTGGTGGTCGAACTCGCCCGAATGCCCATC
>CAZFXD010000255.1:0-7405 GCA_964522795.1 uncultured Myxococcaceae bacterium | reverse complement strand
CGAATGGCGATCGCCGCCGCGCTCTGCTGCGTCACGGCCTGCCGCACCGCGCGGCCCGACGGCGCGGCCGCCAGCGCGCGGCTTCCGGCGGAGGGCCTGGCGTCGTTCTACGGCGCGTCGCTACAGGGGCGCGCCACGGCGAGCGGCGAACGCTTCGACAAGGAGAAGCTCACCGCGGCGCATCGGGCGCTGCCGTTCGGCGCGTGCGTCACGGTGACGAACCTGGGCAACAAGCGCCAGGTCCGCGTGCGGGTGAACGACCGCGGGCCGTTCGTGGGCGGGCGCGTCATCGACGTCTCCGAAGCCGCGGCGCGTGAACTGGACATGGTGGGCGCGGGCGTCGCCCGGGTGCGGCTTGAGTCCTGCGACTGAGCGGGGGGCGCGATCAGCGTTGAGAGAGGAAGGAGCGCTGGAGAAACCGCAGGCCGGCCAGAACCTCCTCCACCCGCGAATCGGTCAGCGTGCCGATACGCTCCCCCAGACGAGCCTTCGGCACGCTGGAGATCTGCGAGACCACCACCACGCTCTGGTGCGGGAGGTTGGCCTTACCCACCTCGAGCAGGACGTTCCCCGGCTCCTTGGCCAGGTGCAGGTTCGAGGTGAGCGCGCACACCACCACCGTCTCGATTCGGGAGTGGTTGAACAGATCGTCCTGAACGATGACGTGCGGGTGCGCGGGCCCCGGCCCCTGCGCGCCCAATGCGTCGGGGGAAATCCAGAACACGTCGCCGCGATGGAGCGAGGTGTCGTTCACCCTGCGCGGCCCGGCTAACGGGTGAAGCGGTAGCTGCCGCCGGTGACGCTCACGAAGCCGCCGTCGTTGGGGAAGATCTGGCGCATCGACCCAGAGAAGGTCCCCTCGTAGACCTGGCCGGCGGCGTGCCCAACCGAGGTCTGCACCACGGTGCAGTTCCCGTAGTTGGGAACCGCGGTGGTGAACCCAGCCGACATCGAGCCTTCGCCGAAGCTGAGCGCGGTGCAGGTGAAGTTTCCGTTCGCGATGCCGGCATCGAGGTACTTGAGGCCGATCGTCAGGCTGCTCGTCACCGGCGCCGACACGGCCGCAGTCAGGTTGAAGACCTCGTCTGGTCCCAGAATCGCCTTCACGGGAGCCGTGAAGTTCTTCACCACGCCGTCGATCGCCGCGCAGATGAACGCGCCGCCGTCGCTATTGCCGCACGTCGCGCCGCTGCCGCCACCGGCGGTGGCGGAGGCGGCGTGGCCAACGGCGGCGGGACCGGGGGAAGCGGCGGCGCTCCGGGCGGAGGCGTGGGCGGGAGCGGCGGTGCGGGAGGAGGCGCAGGCGGCAGCGGCGGCTCGGGCAGCGCCGATGGCGGCACGGTCGACTCGAGCACGATGAACCTGAAGCACCTCATCGGCTACCAGGGCTGGCACCTCGCGGCCGGAGACGGCTCGCCCATCAACGGGTGGAAGCACTGGTTCACGGGAAACACGCCGACCACCGCCAACCTCCACATCGACCTGTGGCCCGACACCAGCGAGCTGGGCAGCGGGGAGCTGTTCGCCACGCAAATCAACACGCGCCCCCTCTTCAGCGCCTACAAAGCCGCCACCGTGGCGCGGCATTTCGCCTGGATGAAGACGTACGGCCTCGACGGCGTCTTCCTGCAGCGGTTCCTCAACGAGGTGGAGACGACGTCGGGCAAGGCGTTCCGCGATCAAGTCACCCTCAACACCATGGCCGGCGCGGCGGCGTCAGGGCGCGTGTTTGCGATCATGTACGACATCTCCGGCGCGGCCTCGACCTGGGTGGCGGACCTGAAGGCGGACTGGAAGCACCTGGTGAACGATCTCCATGTCACCCAGAGCGACCGGCATCTCAAGCACAACGGCAAGCCTGTCGTCGCCATCTGGGGCATCGGCTTCACCGACCGCCCGGGGACAGCCACCGAAGCGCAAGACGTCATCAACTGGTTCAAGAGCGGCGTCGACAACCCTGCCCCGGTCACGCTGGTCGGCGGCGTTCCGACCAACTGGCGAACGTCGAACGGCGATTCCAAGGCCGGGTTCTCCACCGTGTACGCCTCGTTCGACATCTTGAGCCCGTGGTCGGTCGGCCGCTACGTGGACGACACCGGCGCCAACTCGTTCAAGACGGCGCACATCGACCCGGACATGACGGCGGTCGGCGCGGCGAAGTACCTCCCCGTGATCTGGCCGGGGTACTCGTTTCACAACGCCTCGGGCGGCGCGCAGGCGTTGAACCAGATTCCCCGCCGGCGCGGGGCCTTCTACTGGCGCCAGGCCCACAACGCCGTGGCCGCGGGCTGCACCATGCTCTACACGGCCATGTTCGACGAGGTGGACGAGGGCACCGCCATCTACAAGATGGCAGCGACGGCAGCCGACGTGCCCCCCGCCGCGCAGAGCGTGTTGCTCGACCTCAACGTGGACGACCCCACCAACAGCAACCCGATCAAGAACGACTGGTACCTGAAGCTCGCGCACGAGGCCTCGCGCGTGCTCCGGGGCGAGATCACCAACTCGCTCACGCCCCCCACGCCGTACTGAAGCTCTCAGCTTCCAAGAAAGCGCGATTGCCGAGTGCATCGTTTCTGACGCAACCGGCGCGCTGACGACGCGACAACTCGGCGCACGCTGCATCTTCCATTTGAGGGGCCACATGAAAACCGTTCCTGTTTCCGCCACGTTCGCCACCAAGCTCAAGGCGGCCGAAGCCGACGGCACCATCACCATGCCGGAAGTCTCCAACCTGCGAAAAACCGCCATTCGCGAAGTCGACAAGAAGACGGGCGGCACCCGGCTCGAGAAGACGCAGGCCTACGCGAAGGCGATCTCGGGCCTGAGCGGGACGCCCAAGAACAAGGCCGCGGGGAACTTCCTCAAGGTCGTCAAAGAAGAGATGACCGCTCGCATCGAGGCCGAAAAGCTCTCGGCGAAGTTGGTCGACTTCTTCTCCAAGCACGGCGATCGCGTCCCCAAATCGCTGGCGAAGGAGATCAACTTCAAAGATCCGAACGCGTTTCGCGTCAGCGCGGGTGGCGGTCAGGGAACGGGTCACCGCACGCTCTCGCTGGAGACCGATTCGTACCACGCGAAATACGGCACTGCGAAAGCGCTGATGGACTTTCTGGCCAAGCAGCCTGAGCTCAAGAGCGTCGCCTCGAAGCTGAAGGCCAGCCAGTGGGGCAGCGTCGACCTGTGGCTGCGCAGCACGCTCGACAAGGACGCGTTGGGGTGGTCCACCGAGAGCGTGGCCGATGGGTTCCGCCAGGCGCAGACCAGGGCGTCTGACGGTGGCGAGCAGATCGCCATGGGCGAGCTGGGCGACATCGTTCAGGCGCTGGCGAACGTCGGCATCCTCAGCATCTTCGACGACCCCGCCGCCGAGAAGGCCGAGAAGGTCGTGATGAAGGAGTTCGGCGCCGAGGTGAAGAAAGCGTGGGAAGCAGGCCACGTGAACGACGCAGTGCGCGACGACTACAACAAGTGGTTCGCCGACCTGTACAACATCCCCAAGCTGCCCACGACGTAAGTCGAAGCAGGTGAGCTTGCGGGGGTGAAGCGTTTGGGCCTACGAGGCCGGCATGCGCGCGATCCCTTCCGTGTTGCGGTCCACCCTGCTCGCGTGCGTCAGCGCGGGCTGCGTGGCCCCGTCGGCCCTCAACAACTACGCGGTCGACTATCGTTTCGCTGGCGCCGCCAACGAGACGTCGGCCCAGAACGACGCCGCCGAGGCCGCGTTCAAGAACAAGGCCGTGAGCGACGACGTGCTGCGAGCCTCGGCCGCGGTGCGGGTGTTCCTGGACTCGGTGCCCGACATGCTCGTGTTGCAGGACGGCGTGGTGCGCGTGAAAGACGGCGCGAGCGCGGTGCTGCTGGGGTCCGTCGAGCTCACCCCCACCTGGGTCATCCCCACGGGCGAAGAGGCGCTTCCCGCCTTCCAGCGAGCGGCGGCCTCAGCGGGCGCCGACATCGCGTTCTGCCCGCGGCGCGAGGTCCGCCTCGGGTACAAATGGACCTGCTACCTGGTGCGCGCTTCGGCGCCGCCGGTGAACGAACCAACGACCCGATCGCTCTAGCCGGGCCGTCGTTCGACTCAGGGCCCGTTGCGTCGCACGGCGGCGCAGTCGACGTCGGCGCCCGCGGACTCCATCGCCCACGCGATGAGGCCCGGGCAGGCCTGGGACCGCGCGCCCAGCTGCTCCTGCCACTCGCCGAGCACCCGCTCCAGAAAGCACGGATGGACGGCGCCCAGGCTGTCCATGCCCCGGGTGAACGGCGAGAGCTCTTCACGCTCCCCCCAGGCGCGGGCGGCCACTGAGAACCCGTCCGCCCCACTCTTCTTGATCGCCCCGACCACGTCGGCCGGACCGCGTCCGTCTTTGAGCCCTTCCATCCAGCCGCAGAACTGCGCCGCTTCTTCACGGGCGCGGGCGCGCAGCGTGCGTGCCTTGAAGAGCACCGGTTCCATGGGAAACCACAACTCCACCAGCAGGTCAGAGTTGAGGGGACCTTCGAATCTCCGCGTCCGCAGCACGCGGTCGACGCACGCCGCGTCCACCAGTGGCCCCACGGCGTACACCTGGTGAGAGGAGATCTTCCCGTCGGCGCCGAAGCGGAACGAGAGGTGCACGTCCTGGCTCTCGCGTGAGTTCGCTGGGAGAACGACAAAGCCGAAGCGAGCGAGCGTGCCTCGCTCCAGCTCATCGGTCTGTGGTCGGTCGTCCTTCACCGCTTTTCGCGCGCAGTCCGCCAGCGGCTCCCGCAGCGGGGTGAACCACGCCTCAAGCTCTGCCTCGGGTGGCGCGACCGGCGCCGCGCCTTCCCGGTAGAAGGTTCGCTCCATCACCTTGAGCTGAAGCTTCGCCAGCTTCCTGACCGCTGCGGGCGTGGCGTCACCCGACGCAACGCCAGGCGCGAGGCCCGCCGAGCCCCGCGCGCAGCTCAGCACGCCGACCAGCCCCAGCCACGCCACTCGCTTCGTCATGCCGCACCCGCCATGAAACCTCCGTGTCCGCTCACCGCGAGCGGTGGGGAACGCCGAACGGTACCGGGGACGGCCCCCCGCGTCTCTTCCCAAATCGGCCGCGCCGAAAGTTCCCGGCGGCGCGCGCGGCGCCCATTCCGGGTACGCTCCCCCGGTGTCCGCTCGCGAGTTCACCCGTGCCATTTTGATGGCCCTGTGCGCCCTGGCGTCCGCTCCCGAGGCCAGAGCCCAGGTCACGGCGACCTTTCGCTACGGGCAGAGCCCGACCGCCGCCTACACCGAGGGCGACGCCATTCGCCTCTTCGACGGCGCGTACGAGGCGTGGGACCCCAACACGAACTACTCCGGGACCTCGCGTCCACAGGGCCGCACCGACGGCGCCGGGGCACCGGTGCAGACGCTCTTCAAGTGCGACCTGACGTCGATTCCCTTCACCGCGCTCATCACGGCCGCCACGCTCACGCTGGAGATCGGCGACACCTCGGCCGCGACGAACAGCGTCTACGCGTTGTCCCGCGCGTGGGTGCCCTCGCAGGTCACCTGGAACCAGTTCGCCACCGGCTCGCCGTGGCAGACCCCGGGCGCGCAGGGGGGCAGTGACCGCGGCGTCTTGCTCGCCACCTTCACGCCGACCACGTTCGGCTCGTTCACCTTCCCGTTCAACTCCAACGGCGTCGCGATGGTGCAGAGCTGGGTGACCGGCATGGGCGTCACCAACCAGGGCGTCATCTTCTCCAGCCTCGGCAGCTCCGACGGCACGCGGTGGATCAACAGCTTCAGCTCCACCCCGTCAGTCCGTCCGCTGCTCACCATCACCTACAACGCGGGCACGGTGGCGCGTTTCCAGAACGGCGTCTCTCCGTCGACGGGCTACTCGGGCTGCGTGGACGCGATCATCGGCAACTACCCGGACCCCAAGACGACCTTCTCCGGCTCGGCGCTCTACCTCTCCGGGCCGGCCACCTCGGGCACCAACATCGCCCTCGCGCGGTTTCTCACCGCGGTCGACGGCGGGGTTCCCCCCTGGAGCACGGTTCAGGGCGCGACGCTCGAGGCGTACGCGGAGAGCACGCACCCGGACCCGTTCACTTTCTACGAGTTGAAGCGGCCATGGTCGCTCGCCAGCGCGACCTGGAACGAAGCCAGCCCCGGCGTGCCGTGGCAAACCCCGGGCGCGGCGGGCCCCCAGGACCGCGACCCCACGCCGCTGGGCACGCTCTCGGTGAGCAGTGTGGGCCCGAAGCTCGCCGCCTTCAACGCGGCGGGCGTGGCGGTGGTGCAGCACTGGGTCGAGGACGCGGCCACCAACCACGGGTTCAGCATCGAGAACAGGACGAGCACCTCGGGGTCCAATGCCGCGGTGGGGAACCGCAACAGCGGCCTACCCGCCTCGCATGTGATCGGGTTTGCGATCTCCTACGTCGAAGGTCAGCTGCGCGCCGTCCCTCAACCGCGCGTGGGGCCGACGGTGCGACAGCTGGCGGTGATGCGCGCGCGAATGGATGGTGGGGCCCTGGGCCCCGGTCCGGGCCCGCTCCAGGTGCAGGTGTTCGCCACGGGGGCCGAGGTCAGCTCGAGTGGCGCGAGCGCCGGGCCGTGGAGCGGCGTCACACTGGTGACCATCCCCGCTGGGGCGGAGGTGAGCCCGCCGTTTCAGCTTCGCGTGCTGGCCGACGCAGGCTCCATCGCCTTCGACGCGGGCCCGGCGTGGGTCGCTCCGAGCCCCCTCGACTTCGGCTTTCCCGATGGCACCGGCGGCGGTGGTGGTGGCAATGCCGGTGGCGCCGGTGGCGCCGGTGGCGGACCGGCTGCGGGACATCAATACAACGTCGGGTGTGGCTGCCAATCGCTGCGAGACACCGCGCTCCTCGGGCTTCTGGGGTGGACCCAGCGCACGCGCCGACGACGGCGGTAGGTCGGCGGTGGCAGGAGCGCGTGCGCTGAAACGTGTCGGCAGCAGCCGACAGGCTGCCTCCTGAATAGACGCCAGCGGCGGTGAGAGAGGTCCATCCCCCGTCGGAGGGACCCCAGAACTCACAAGGTTGGGAGCGCTCGACGTGGCCGACGAGTTGCAGAACCTGCCGCAACGTCCCCGTTCTCCCCGAGGCCACATGAACCGACTCGCGCACACACGGCACGGCTGGCTTCTGGCACTCCTTGCGCTCGGGTGTGGTCCAACCGGCGTCATTCTTGATGACGAGCAGCAGACCGCAGCCGACGCCGCGGAGCTCCGAAAGTACTGCGGAGACGGGCTGTGCGCCGCTCGCGAGAGCTGCGTGTCGTGTCCCCGAGATTGTGGCGCGTGCCCGTCGGGCTCCGACGCGGGGGCCGGTGGAGGCGGTGGCGGTGGCGGTGGCTTCGTCGACGCCGGCTCGGGCGGCGGCAGCGGCGGTGGCTTCGTCGACGCCGGCTCGGGTGGCGGCGGTGGCGGTG
>CAZFXD010000254.1:0-7414 GCA_964522795.1 uncultured Myxococcaceae bacterium | reverse complement strand
CTCGTCGTCCTTCGTCTTCTTCGCTTCGTTGTGCCAGCTGACCGCGAGGTTCGAAATGGTGCGCTCCGACAACTCGCGCGCTTCGTCGAGGACCTTCTTGTCCTTCTCGTCCTTGACCTGACCACCCTTCTGCACCTGGTCCATGATGCTGACCAGGCGTCGAACCTGGCCGACGGTCATCTTCTTGTTCCCCGCGCGCATCACGCAGTCCACGATCTTGCCCTGGAAGCCCGGCGCGTCAGGTGAGAGGGGCCGCTCGGCGATCAGCGCGTTGAAGCTGAGCGCGGCTTCCTTGTCCTTCCCGTCTTCGTAGAAGAGGTTGGCCGCCTGCTTCTGCATGGTGAAGAGCTCGTCGGGCTTCTTGGTCAGCTTGGAGAACTCCGCCTTGGCGTCCTTGGGGTCTCCGCCGCCGCGCGCGAACGCTCGAACAAAGTCACTGCGCGCTTCGCGCACCAGGCCCTGGCGGCCGCCCTTGCCCGGGGTGCCTTCGACTTCCTTGGTTCCGGCGATGTCCGCATACAGCACCACCGCGCGGAACTGGTCCATCGCTTTCTGGAAATCGCCGAGGTTGTAGTAGCACCACCCCTGCTTGTAGAGCGCGAACCCGTAGACGGCGCTCTCCGTATTGGCGGCCGCGGCTTTGTACGAATCAAGCGCGCGCTGAAGCATGTCCTTCTTCCCCTTGGAGCTGGCGAAGTAGTACTCGCCAAACGCCAGGTTCGCGTCCGGGAGGTATTTCGACTTCGGGTACTTGTCGATGAGGCGCTTGAAGGCCGCCAGGGCGCGCTTTTCGTCGCCCATTTCCATCAGGTTGTGCCCGAGGAAGTAGAGGACTTCGTCGTTGCGCTCGAAGTCTTTGTAGTTCTGAACGATGGTCGCGTACTGGTCGACGGCCTGGCGGGCGAAGTCTTTGCTCTGCTTCTGCAGCTCTTCGCGTTCAGCCTTCGCCTTCTCTGCCGCCACCGCGTCTTTGTTGTTGTTGGCGGTGATGATGTCGTCGTCTTTGCGGTTCGCTTCCAGGAAGTAGTGTTTCGACGATTCGAAGTAGAGCTCACCCAGGCGGAAGAGCAGCTTGGGCATCTCCTTGGTGGTCGAGTCCAGGGCGATAATCTTCTTCAAGTCGCTGATGAGCGAGCGGCGCTTCTCTTCGGTCTGGCTCTCAACCTCGAGCCTGAACTGGTCGTACTGGAGCGCCGGGGCAATCTCGCTCTCCTTCTTCTTCTTTCGGGTCACATCGCCGGCGAGCGACTTGTCCGGCGTGGCCGACGTTTCCTTTTTCCCCAGTTCGGCGTCTTTGACCGCCTTCTTCTCGGGAGGCGTTTCAGCCGCGGTGGCGCTGAGGGAGACCGCACACATCAGACCGACGAACCATCGACTCATGAAGTTCCTCACGCGACCGGCAGGGGACGCTGTTGGCGAAAACCTTGAAGACGCAGCGAATAGGCCAGCAAGGCTGCGAATCATGAGGAGATTCGCATCGGTACGTCAAGCTTGCGTTTGCTCAGAATGATCGGCTTTCCAGGGCCTTGATGAACCTCGCAGCGGCGAAAGCATCACCCTCACTGGCTCCGACGCGAATGAGGAACTCCAGCCCCGGGTATCGCGAGCGGACGGCGTCGGTCAGCTCGGGGTCAAGGGTGCGAGAGATCTCCAGGAGCGGCGAGCGCCCGCAGGGGAACGGGAGCGCGTCTTTGGCCAGGACGGCCTCCAGCGGCGCCGCGACTGACACCGCGCCCTCTTCACACCCCGACGGCCACTCCGTCTGCCCCCGAAACCAGACTCGCCGGGCCCCGGTGAGGGACCGCAACGTGCTCCACGCGAGCAGGTCGGGCGCAGCCCCCGGGGTCCACTCCACGACCGCGGGGTGGAGACTTCGCAGCCAGGTGATCGCCACCTCGTCCAGCGCGCCCACCAGCGAGGCCGCGACGGTGCGCGGCCCCAGTCGCCGAATCGACGTCGCGCTCACTGTGGGCGAGGTGAGCCAGACACCGACGCGCGTGAAGCCTTTCCACTGCGCCGCGTCGAGTGCCCGCACGGGCTCATGCAGCTCGACCCAGGCCCGGGTGAACTTCGGCAGGCGCTCCAACGTGGAGGCCCGGAGGGTATTGCTGGTGGTGTTGAGCCAGAGGGTGACCTCGGGCCGGGCCAGGGCCAGGAGCGCATCCGGGCTGAGTGAATCCGAAGCCACCACGTGAACGCGAGGGACCGGGCCAACCGGGGTGCGGCCGTCGCCAGGTCCTGGCGATTCACCGGGCCCAGCGGCGAGCAGCGCCACCAACGCCGGCGCCCACGCGGTCACGGCGTCGGCACGCCCGCGTAGAATTGCGTCTTCTTGTACCGGGCCAGCACCACCCGGGCGACGACCTTGAGCACGGCCGACGACGGCACGGCGAGGAGCACACCCTTGAAACCGAAGAGTTCTGCGAACCCCAGGATGGCGACGATGATCGCCACCGGGGGCAACCCCACCTTCGATCCCACGATGCGCGGGGTGATGAAGAGGCCCTCCGACGCCTGCGCCACGCCAAAGGTCACCGCAATCACCACCAGTTGCCAGGGGCCGTGCCACGAGAGCATCACGCCCAGCAGGGCCAGGGAGACGCCAATGGCGGTGCCAACGTAGGGCACCATGTTGCCAAAGCCCGCCACGCAGCCGATCACGATCGCCATCTCGATGCGCGCGGCGGACAGGCCGGCGCAGTAGATGACGGACAAGATCGCGCCCACGGTGATCTGTCCGCGGATGAACGCCGACAGCACTTCGTTCACCTCACGAAACCGCGACAGCACGAGCGGCTCTTCGCGCCTTGGAATCAAGCTCCGCACGGCCGCGACGATGCGTGGAAAGTCAGCGAGGAAGAAGAAGGCCAGCACCGGCACCACCACCGCGCTGAACAGCACTGCCACCGCGCTGAAGGTGTTGCTGGCGAACGAAGGCAGCAGCTTGGCGACCGCCGGGCCGAGGTTCTTCAGCACCGAGGCGGCGTTCGAGCCCAGGGCCCCCGTCTGCTGTCCCAGAAGCTCGGGAAGTTCGATGCCGGTCTTCTCCCGGAGCCAGGGCACGACCGTGACCGACGCTCGCTCGAGGAACTCGGGAACGCGCACCAGCTGCTCAGCCACCGTCGGAACGACGTAGAGACCAAACCCCACCAGGAGGGCCGTGGTGGTGACGAACACGAACAAGGTGCCGTGGGTGCGCGAGATTCGCCGTTTCTCCAGTGCGGTAACGACCGGGTTGGCGGCGTAGGCCGACGCCAGCGCAAGAAACACCGGCACCGAGACCCCGGGCATCAACTCCAGGGCGGTGAAGACCACGGCGAGCAGGAGCACCATCACCCCTGACCAGATCAAATCAACGTTGTGCTCTTCGCCGGCGGCTAACGGCAGGTCGGCGGCCGAGACGGAGGTGACCGCGGGCGGCGCGGCCGCGGTGGCCGGAGCGGCCAGTGGCGTGGGCGACGGGTTGGTGGAACTGGTTGAACTCACGGTCCCTTGTTGAACCACGTCGAGAACGCGTCATTGAGGGCGGCCTCTTCGATCTCCGCCTGTTCGAAGAGGTCTGTTCCCACGGCGACCTGCTTGTTCGCCTGGAGGTCGACGAAGATCTTCTCCCACTGATCGGCAGTCACCTCGTGGAACGGCGCGGCGATTTCCTTCTTCGGGCCCTTGGGCTTCTGCCCGAGGGCGCCCTTCATCGTCTTGGCGAACTTCTCGGTGGGGTGAACGTTGACCACGCCCTCCACCACGCGCACCACGGAGGCCCGGCGCCCTTTCCCCGCGTTCACGGCCTTAATCAGCGCGTCGGCGTCGAGTCGGAACACCGTCCCTCGCACGCCGGCGACCGCGCGCTCGGTGGTGACCTCAAACTTGGACTCGGTCACGGCCTTCTTCACTTTGGCCCAGACGGCGCCGGTGAACAGGTAGATGCCGAACGCCTTGCGTTCCTGACCCTGAAATTCAGCCTCGGTGATGTCGAGCCGGGCCGCTCCGTCGAGGCCGATTACGCTCTCGTCGTTCAGGGTGAGCTTGGCTTTGCCGCCCTGCATGGCGAGCGTGTCATGAAGTTCAACCTTGGTGCCGATGGCCAGGGGTTCAGCCGCCCCGCCCCTGGGGGTCCGGGTGCCTTTGCCCTCGAGCGCGGTGATGGTGCCGATCTCCGCCAGCGCGCTGGTCATGAACAGGGTCACGGCCACAATCGATAACCGAATCATTCCGAACCTCGCGTCGCATCAGACGACAAAGAAATTTCGAGCACGGTCCTCGCGCCCCCGGCTTCCACCACAGCTGAATACGGCACGAAACCCGCCTTCTTCACTTCGACGCGCCGGGCGGTTTTGCCCAACGCGAGCCCGTCGGACTGTCGCCCAAAATCGCGGCAAGCACCAATCGGAAAACCGTCGAGAAAGACCTCGGCGTCGACGGGCTGACACACAATCACCACGTCGGCGCGGGTCACCTTCGCCGACGTCATCGCCGCCACCGCGCGGGCCTGCGCATCGAGCGGCAATGGGGTGGCGCAGGCCAGCAGGCCGCAGGCGAGCCCGAGCGTCGCCCGGGTCACTTCGCCAACTGCAGGGTCACCACGTTGTTGAGGGCGCCCGACACCGTGATCTTCTTCTTCTTGAAGGTGGAGGCCTCCATGGCCCGGGCGAACTCCTTCGCGTCGCCCTGGAACTTCACGGTGTACTTCGCGGTCCCGGCGGCGAAGTCGCCCTGCCGAACGGAGGACACCGCTTTCACCGTCTCAATCGCTTTCTGGAAGTCGTCCACCATGCCCATGCTGGACAGCCCAGACACGGTGACCGTCAGGTCCGCGCCGTTCACCTGCTCGTTGCGCAGGTACTCAACGATCGCGCTCCGCATCGGTCGAATGATGCTGTCGCGGTTGAAGTTGATGAGGTTGGTCGTGGTCTGCTCGTAGGACATCACCGCGCTCTTCCCCATGTCATTCGGAGGGGTGAGCTTGGCGGCCATCTTGGCGATCTGGGTGCCTGACTCGCTGGAGAACACCGTCAGGTCGTACTCGCCGCTGACCGGGAAATGCTGCTGAGTCTTCTTCCCGGTCGCGTCCTCCTGGAAGCCAACCGGCCCCGGGTCTTGATTTCGCAGGGTGGCGGTGCCGTACAGGATGTACTTGGCCTTCGAGAGGTCGCCGATCTCTTTCGCCTCGGGCGTCCCCAACGCGACCGCGGCGTTGAGCTTCAGCTTGCCCGCCACCGCATGGGGGTCCATCACGGTCCACCCGTCGGCCCGGAACTGATTGCCAAGAATCCCGGCGATGACGTCCGTGGTGCTCACCCCAGATGACTTTTCGTTGCCGGTCAGCTGCAGCGTCTGCTCCTGAATCACGATCACAATCGACGGCGCACCCGCCCGGCGAATGACCGCTTTGACAGCCTCCACGTCCTTGGCCAGCTCCTTGACGATGATCTCGGCGCGCACGGTCACCGTGGCCACGCCCTTCTCGACCTTGCTCGAGACCACGGTCGAGGACTTCACATACCCTTCGCTGTGCGAGGCCACGTAGTCCTTCACCAACTGCCCGTTCACCGCGGTGGTGTCGGCGGTCACCGTCACGCCGGCCGCCTGTTCGATGGCATTACGAAGCGCCGCTTTTCGCGCCTCCTCCATGGCCTTCTTCTCGTCCCTGGCCACCACCGCGGCTTCTCCGGTGGCTTCCTTGGTGACCACGTCGCCCTCCGCGGCGAACACGCCGGAGGACAGAAGGGCTCCAACCACAAAAGCAATCTGGGCGCGCATGTCTGGGAGTCCTTTTCAGTTCATCACGATGACGACCTTGCCATCGGTCAGGAAGCTGGCGTTGACCGACGCGAGTTTCTTCGCGTCGTCCGGGTCGAGCACCACATCGGAACCGTCGACCCGCTTGGCTTTCACCATCAGCGGGCGATCCCCGGCCTTCTGGCTCTTCTTCGCGTCCTCGAGGTTCTGCACGTACGCGGCGACGCCGCTCTGACGGCGGGCATCAGCCGAGAGGGAGTCGATGGAGTAGAGCGACTTGCCGCCGTCGTCGAGCACCCGGGGGGTGAGCGCCGGCGTGAGGTTCAAGCCACGCGCATCAATGACCAGGCCCGTGTTGGTCTTCTCGCCTTCCACCTTGGCCGGGGCCACCGGGGTGGGGTCGGGGTCGACGACCTCGGTGAACACCGACGCCGGAACCTCGACATCAACCTCCACGGACCCGTCGGAGAAGTAGCGTTTTCCCGAGACGTTGAAGTTTCGGATGCTGCCCTCCACCCGAGCGCGGATCTCGTCTTTCTCCATCAGCTCGCCCATCCGTTTGGCGGCGGTGATCTGAACGCCCTTGGCCTGGGCGAGCAGGTTGCGAAACGCGTCGAGCTGGGCGGCCTTCTCGGCGCCAATGCGCGCCTGCGCCGGCGACGACGCCTTCAAGTCGGGGGCACCGACGCCCGTGGCCTTCAAGCGCTGGGTCTCCCAGTTCATGCCCGGGGCGGGCTTCGGATCTCCGGACATCACCTTCTTGCCTGCGTCTTTGTCTTTGGCGGTCGCTTCCTTGGCCGCCGGGGCCGCGGGTTTGGCCTGCGCCCACAGCGCCATCGGCGCCGACAACACACACAACATCGCGAGACGTTTCACGAAAGAAAACCTCCGAGGGAGACAAAGTCAGGACGTACCCGGACCCTCGGTGAATTCAACGCGGCATGCAACAGGCCGTCAAGGCGCGTGTGGAACTGATTTGCGCACCGTTCTGGCCCACGGCAGGCCGCGGCCCGGTGGCGACGCGGTCAACCGTCGATGCCGAGACGATTGACGTACGACTCGATCATCTTCTTGTGGCGCTCGGTCAGGAGGGTGAACTTCACCCCGGACTTCTCCTGCTCCAGCTCGGCCCACTCGCGGACAATCTCCCCTTCCGCGTAGATGACCTCTTCTGAGCCCGGCAGCTGGAACTGGAGGCCGACGCGCTTCCCGTTCAGATCAGGCTCAATCAAGTGCGCCAGACCCACGCCTTCGCGGCTGATGTTGGCGGCGCGCGCCATGTACGGCACCCCGGCGACGTACTTGTTCAAGTAGATGTCCAACGGCGCGCGTTCGGTCTTTCGCTTGTTCTGCCCCATGTTCTCTCCCGGCGGTGCGACAGCGCGCTTGCGGGCTGTCGCGTTCACACCAGAAGCGTAGAGGCCGGTTGAAGACCGTCAAAAAATCGGTCTTCGCATCTCGAAAAATTGACGACCGCCGGCGTTGATCAGGGCTTGATCGCGGCGGCCGCGGCGCGAAGGAGCGGACCCGCGCTCACCGGTTCGCCGGTGGCGTTCTTCATCCACAGGTCCGGGGCCACCGAGCCGTACTTCGCCATGCGCTCGACTTCGGGCCCGAGCACGCCCGCGGTCTTGACCTGCTCCTCAATCTGGAACGCGATCAGGTGCCCGATCGG
>CAZFXD010000253.1:0-7576 GCA_964522795.1 uncultured Myxococcaceae bacterium | reverse complement strand
TGGTACGGTTCCGCTATGGGAACAATCGATCTCGGCTTGCTGACCTCGTTCGTGGCCGTCGCCGACGGCGGCAGCTTCTCCATCGCGGCCCGGCGCCTCGAAATTCCGAAATCCTCGGTGTCGCGGCAGGTGGCGCGGCTGGAGAAGCAGCTCAACGTTCGTCTGCTCCACCGCACCACGCGGCACGTGGCGCTCACCACCGCCGGGAAGGCGCTCTACGAGAAGACGGCCCCCAACGTGGCGCAGCTCACGGCCGCGCTGGGCTCGCTCCCCGAGCGCGAAGAGACGCCGTCGGGGCTTCTTCGCGTCACCGCGGCGGTCGACTTCGGCACCTACGTGCTGGCGGACATCGTCTCGCGCTTCCTCGTGCGCTACCCCGAGGTGCAGGTGGAGATGCACCTCGACAACGCCGCGGTGGACCTGGTCAAGGAGGGCCTCGACGTGGCCATTCGCATGGCGCCCCGGGTGATGAAGGACTCCACGCTGACCGCGCGGCGATTGTGCGATCTCTCCATGGCGCTGTACGCGTCTGCCGATTACCTCGCACGTCGTGGCACGCCGCGAACGCCAGAGGATCTCGCCCAACACGAGTTCGTGGTGTTCCGCCCTGTGCGCGAGCTGCTCCTGGAATCCGAGGGGAGCAAGGTCACCATCGAGCCCCGGGGCCGGCTCCGCTGTGACGAGATGGCGTTCGCTCGTGAGGCGGTCAAGAATGGCGGCGGGGTTGGGCAGCTGCCCACCTTCCTCGCCGAGAGCGAGGTCCTGGCGGGGAAGCTGGTGCGCGTGCTGCCCCGGTGGGCGATCGCCACGGGCTCGGTCTGGTTCGTCTCTCCCACCGCCAAGCAGCAGCCGCGCAAAGTGTCGGCATTCAGGGATTTTCTCGCCGAGAGCCTCAAGCCGTAACTCGCGCGCTCCTCGCGCGTACTGGGGAGCGTGATGACCAAAACCACCGTCGTCGTGTCAGTGTTGGGAGCGCTCGCCGCGGCCGCGCTCCTGGGGTCGTCGTTGCGGGCCGCGGCTGCACCGCAGGAACGAAAGGAGCAGTGCCCGAAAATGCCTGAGTACCGAAAGCCCGATGCGAAGACCCTCAAGTCCTGCCTGACACCTGAGCAGTTCAAGGTGACGCAGGAAGCGGGGACCGAGCGCGCCTTCACCGGTGCGTACTGGGACAACCACGCCGACGGCCTCTACGTGGACGTCGTCTCTGGCGAGCCCCTCTTCAGCTCGAAGGACAAGTTCGAGTCGGGCACGGGCTGGCCGAGCTTCGTCAAGCCGCTGGAGAAGGCGTCGGTCGTCGAGCACAAGGACACGGCGTACGGCATGATTCGCGTGGAGGTCCGGTCGAAGGGGGCCGACTCACACCTGGGGCATGTCTTCGATGACGGTCCGTCCGATCGCGGCGGGCTTCGGTACTGCATCAATTCGGCGTCGCTTCGATTCGTTCCCGCGGAGAAACTCGCGGAGGAAGGGTACGGGAAATACGTGAGCCTGTTTTCAAGCAGCGCGAAACCGCAGACCCAGAGCGAAACCGCCGTCCTCGCGGGCGGCTGCTTCTGGGGCATGCAGGACTTGATTCGGAAGATCCCCGGCGTGCTCTCGAGCGACGTGGGGTACACCGGTGGCACGCTGGACAACCCGGTCTACGAAGACGTGCACACCGGGCGCACGGGCCACGCTGAAGCGGTGCGGGTGGTGTTTGACCCCAGCAAGCTCACCTACGAGCAGCTGTTGGGCTGGTTCTTCCGCATGCACGACCCCACCACGAAGAACCGCCAGGGCAACGACATCGGCACGCAGTACCGCTCGGCGATTTTCTACACCACGCCGGAGCAGAAGGCGGTGGCGGAGAAGGTGAAGGCGCGCGTGGACGCGGGTGGACAGTGGAAGAAGCCCATCACCACCGAGATCACCGCGGCGTCGAAGTGGTACCCGGCCGAGGGCTACCACCAGGACTACCTGGTGAAGAACCCGGGCGGTTACACCTGCCACTATCTGCGCCCGGAGTAGCACGGAGCGCGTGATTTCCATGGCCTGGGGTCGATAAGCACAGGTGTTGAACAGATAACAATTCGTACCTGTCGTTTATCGACCAACGGACGCACCATGACCTTGATGGACGCGCGCCAATGACGGCGCGGTCCACGAGGAGGCGCCATGATTCGACTGGTCGCGCTGTGGATGTGCGTGGGTCTGGCCGGCACCGCCGCGGCCTCGCCCAGCGGCAAGTACGGCAACTGGGCCTGGGTCAGCACCGTCACGGGGTCCGCCCTGGCGGAGCCCGAGGCGAAGCAGCAGCGCTCCGGGTGCAGCGACCCGACCATCGACCGCGAGATGGAGGGGCTGCTCAAGGATGGGGGCCGCGACTGCCGCGTGTCGCGCACCACCCGGGGCAAGACGTCGATCGTGGAAGGGGTCTGCGGCACGCCCGCGCAGGGGGTGACGTTGCGCTTCTCCATCACCCCGACCCGGACCGGGTTCGAGCGGGTTCGCGAGATGGAGTTTCGCGGCGGCGGGAAGCGCAGCCAGGTGAAACAGACCGAAGTCTGGACCTGGCTGGGCGAATGCACTGATCCTTCGCACTCCGAATTCGAGATGGGGCGCTGAACGAGCTGCGAGTGGTCGAGCCGCTCGCTCAGTGCTTGTTGTCGAAGTCCATTCCGGCTTCGACCTCGGCGATCGCCGCGCGGATGAGCTCGAGCGCCTTCACCCGGTGACCACCCTTGTCGTGGGAGGCCTTCTCCAGCGCGCCTTCGGCCTGCTTCAAGTGCAGCTTGGCGGCCTTCATGTGCGGCTGGGCTTCGGCGAACGCCTGCGTCACCACGCCGCCGAGCACGGCGGACATCGCCACCACCATCAACGTCTTCTTCATGGGAATCCTCGTTTCGTCGCCGGCCTGACGCGCGAACGATCTCGAATGCGCCGCGCGGTGGCGAGGAAATTCTGCGCCCGCGGTCCGGCGCGCAGCGCGTTCAGAACTGGCCGGTGAGCGCGAACCCGCCCGGCGTGGGTGAGAGCTGGAGCGAGCTCGCGGGAGCAGCGGGCGACTCGTTGTGGAGCAAGAGCGGCAACCCGATGCCGAACAACGTGCCCACCGCGGCGCCAACCAACACGTCGGTGAGGTAGTGCTTGTCCGCGACCATGCGCAGCACGGCGGTGGTGATGGCGAAGGGCAGCCCGATGACCCAGACCAGGTACGCGTTGGCGTAGCCACGGAGTCGAGCGACCGTCGCCGCGCCGGCGGTGAGGGCGAAGACCAGGGTGGTGTGCCCGGAGAAGAAGCTCAGGTTGTCGTCGTTGGGCATGGAGAGGAGCGAGAAATCGGCGGACGGGTGCGCGGCGTAGGGGCGCGCCCGGCCCGCGATGAACTTGACGACCTGGTTGAGCGCGAGCGCGGCGAACGTCGACTCCGCCACGATGAGCAGGTCGTAGCCGATGGTGCTGGAGCTGCCTCCGAGGCCCGCCATCAGCGCCATGGTGCCCGCGGTGGCCAGCGGCGCGAGCCCGAACCCGAAGATGTTGCTGGTGGTGTCGGCGACTTTGAGGCCGTTGCCGGTGGCGCGAATGCCCCGCGCCCAGTCGTCGAAGCCGTTCGACTCGCACCAGCGGCACGTGGCGGGCGCGAGGGCCGACTTGAACGCAAACTCGGTCAACACCCAGCCCAGCGCGAGCCCGCCCGTGACTGCGCCGTCGACCGGCAGGTTGACCTCGAGTGGGCGGCCCGGCGCCGACAGCACCGCGGCCAGAAGGAGCGCGTGGACCACGGCAGGACTATGCCCGCTCTGGGCACGCGGGGACAGAATGTGGCCGCGCGTCAGAGGGTTCGCGCCCTTCGGGGTGAGGAACGTCTGCGGAGGCGTCCGATTCTCAGCTTTCGAGAGTGCCCCGTGTCTCGGACCCGAAACATCCGTCGCCGGGGGACGATAACCGGGTCATCGAGGGGAACTTCATGCCACGTCCAATTTCGCCGACTTCATTTCCGCAGCGCGTCTCGAGCCCGTCAGAGCTTGAGATGCTGAAGAAGATCGAACAGGCCGACACGTCAGGCCACACGACGCCCGAGAAGGCCGCCTGGGCGACTCGCGCGGCGTACGACGCGCGGGCGCTGGTGCTCGACGTGGTGGAAGACGCCGCCGGAAAGCCGCTGGTCATCGACGGGCACACCGCGTTTCTGGTGCGTCACTACGGCGACAGCGTCGGCCGGCCGGTGTTCGACGAGAAGGTCATCGGCACCTTGCTCGACCGAGACTCCACCCACACCGAGGAGGCCACCGAGGCGCTCGCGGGCGTGGCGGCGCGGGAAAAGGTCGGGCTGTTCAGCACCTGGGCGCTCAAAGACGAGACGCCGTTCGGGGAGACGGAGCTGTTCGGCCGGGGTGAAACGGCACCGCTCAAGGGCACCGACGTCGTGGTGACGGTGAGTGACGTGCGGCGCAAAGGGCACTTCCTCACGCGGCCGACCTACCACCAGACCTTGACCCTGGAGGTTCCAGCCGCTCGGGCGGACCGTGCGATGCCCACGGTGACCCTGGTGGGCTTCAACGGCAACACGACGTCGCAGCCGGTGTCGCTGAAGTGGAAGCGAGACGGCGAGGTGATGCGGGGCACGTACAGCTTCAGCAACGAAGTGGGCCCTCGCAACCGCGTCTTCCGCATCGATCTCGACGACGGCCAGTCGCGGCAGGTGCAGTTGGTGGTGTGATCGCCCTCCGGCTTCTCCAAGGACGTCGGCTGTGCCCTGGCGGAGAAATCAGCGCGCCAGATCTTCAGCGCGTCGAAAGAGCGGCCTGACAATGCTGCGCTCCTGGCCGCGGCGCTGCGGTGGAGCAAGGAGGTGCGCCTCGCGCTGTTGACCCGCGCGTTCGCGGCGACGGTGCTGTTGTTGGCCTCGCTCCAGCGGTAGCCTCTCGGCTCCGTCGTACCAGTCCTGACCAAGTGCCTCACGGGAGTCGATGACATGACGCTTGCTTCCACGCGATGGCTGTTGCTCCTGGCGGTTCTCGGCGCACCCGCGGCACAGGCCGGCGGCGCCTGAGCGGGGTGAAGCAACCCCACGCTCCCGGTCGGGGGCGCCCAGGCTTCGACGGTGGCTCCGCAGCACCTGCGGCTCGACGCTGAGTTGAACCTCAGCCGGGCCGAGGCGGTGCACGACGAGTCGTGCCCTGAGATCGGCCCCATCTGCCTCGTGCGCGATGAGCCGCCGCAACAACACCACACCACGGTCTGGGTGGCTGAGGCGCGGCTTCTGGGAGAGTACGGCCTCACCCCTCATCTGGCGCTGCAAGCGACTGTGCCGTTTCGGCTGATGGCGACCAACACCCGCTTCACCGACCTCTCCGGCACGACGCTGCAGCTCGACTACTCGAACATCCATCACCATGACGAGGTGCTCGCCGGGCTGGGCGACATGCAGGTCGCGATGCACGGCGGGTGGAAGCTGGCCGGGTTCAACCTGGGCGCGCGCCTGGGCATGAGCCTGCCCACGGGGCAGATTCAGCCGAACCCGTACAAGCTGGGCGAGCTCGGTGAGTCGCACGAGCACGTCCAGTTCGGCACGGGCACCTTCGACCCGGTGTTGGGGCTGGACGTTTCGAAGGACTTGGGCCCGCTCTCGGTCGGCGCGTTCGGGTTCACGCAGCTGCCGTTCACCCAGAGCCGGTACGGGTACCAGGCGGGGGTGCGGGTGATGGGCGGCGTGGTGGCGATGAGCGGCTTTGGCCTCGGCGGCCCGATGTTCCGGGTGAACGCCATGGCGATGCACGAAGTGGCCGAGCGGTGGGACGGCGAAGTCCCCACCGAAGAGGGCAACCTCGGTCGCACCGATCTCTTCGTCGGCGCGGGTGCCACGCTCCCCTTCGCCACCGATTGGAGCGTGAGCCTCGACGTGCGCGTGCGCGCGTGGGGGCAGGTGGTGGGGGCCCAACTTGAAATGCCCGTGGTGGTGGCGCTCAGCATCGGCCGGCTGTTCCACCTCGAGGACAGCATGGAAGACGAGCACGCCGCGCCCGACGTTGTTCCACCCGCGTCGGGTGACGTGGAGGACCTCGTTCATGACGGCGAGCTCGCCGTGCTCGCGGGCGTCCCGGGCAAGTGGACCGTGTTCGACTTCTGGGCGCCGTGGTGTGAGGCGTGCAAGTCGCTCGAGGTTGAGCTGCGTCGGTTGGCGGCGGCGCGGCCGGACCTGGCGGTTCGACGCGTGAACATCGTCGACTTCGACTCGCCCATCGCGGCGCGCGAGCTGCCCGGCGTGTCGCTGTTGCCGCGGCTGCGCCTGGTCGGCCCCGACGGCGCCACGGTGTGGGAGGCGAGCGGACCGCCCGCGGAGCTGCTCGAGCACGTGGAAGCGCATTCGAAGGCCGCGAGCGCCCCCGGCGCGCATCCTCACGACGGGCACTGAAGCGGCGGCGGGTGGCCGGCCGCCCGTTTCACTCGGCGTTCGTTTTTTCAGAGGGCGCGGAATAGGGTCGGTCGCGCCATGGCGCGCGAGGGAACCTATCGGCTGATTCGCAAGATCGCCGACGGCGGCATGGCCGAGATCTTCCTGGCGGAGTTTCTCGGGCCGCAGGGGTTCAAGAAGACCGTGGTGCTCAAGCGGGTTCGCACCGCGCTGTTCGCCGACCCCAGCTTCCGCAACATGCTGCTGGATGAGGCCCACATCGCCATGGGGCTCGGGCACGGAAACATCGTGCAGGTGCTCGCGCTGGGTGAGTCCGGCGGCCACTACTTTCTCGCGCTGGAGCTGGTCGACGGCTGGAGCGTGCACGAGCTGGTGCAGCGTGCCCGCAAGACCGGCCTCGGAATGCCTCGGGCCCTGGTGCTCCACATCGTGGCGCAGACCTGCCGCGCGCTGGCCTACGCCCACGCCTACGCGCGCGATGGCCAGCCCCTACAGATCATCCACCGCGACATCAGTCCCCAGAACATCCTGGTGAGCGAGCAGGGTGAGGTGAAGCTGGCGGACTTCGGAATCGCCAAGGCGCAGAGCAAGACCGAGAAGACCGCGCCGGGCCTGGTGAAGGGAAAGCTCAAGTACCTCTCTCCCGAGCAGGCGTCGGGCGCGGCGTTGGACCAGCGCAGCGATCTCTTCTCGCTCGGCATCGTGCTGTACGCGTTGACCGTGGGGAAGATGCCGTTCGACGGCGCCACCGACCTCGAGACCATGGTGACCATCGTGGCGGCCAGCTTCACGCCGCCCGAGCAGGCACTCCCGGGGCTCGAGCCGGGCGTGGCTGCGATCATCAACAAGGCGATGAAGCGGGCGCCGGCCGATCGCTACGCGCACGCCGACGAGATGCTCGCGGACCTCGAGCGCGTCCTCCGGTCGGATTTTCCGCCGACCGGGCAGAGCGAGCTGAAGGCGTGGCTGGCCGAGCTGGCGGCTCGCGATGGGGCTCGGCCCATCAGCCGCGTTCCGCCCGACCCGAGCCTCCAGTCCGAGGTCCCGCTCGAGGTGTCGATCGAGCTGCACGAGTCGGACGTGATGCCCATCTCTCAGGTGGGAGCGCCCACCGTGGGGCGGCCGGTGCCAGAGCCGCCGCCGCTGCCCCGGCGCACGCCGCGGCGCCCGGTGGGGCTGATG
>CAZFXD010000252.1:0-7614 GCA_964522795.1 uncultured Myxococcaceae bacterium | reverse complement strand
GCTCAATCCGCGCCTGGCCGAGGCCTTCAACAATCGCGGCAATGTGCGGCTCGCGCGAAAAGAGTATTCGGCTGCGATCGAGGACTATGACGCCGCGATCCGGCTCCATCCCCACTATGCCGAAGCCTCTCGGAATCGCGAGCTGACGCGACGGGCCATGGGCCTTGCGTCCACGGCCCGCGCCGCCCACGCGGATCAATAACGGCCTTCTTTTTCTCCCGCGCCCCTTTGAAGATTTCATCCTCGCGCGATCCGAGGGGCGGCGGCTCGCGGTTGAGCGGCGGCGGGGGCGCGGGCCGAAGGGGCGGGTGCCCCGCCTCGCGCCTGAATCGTCGGGTCCTGCCTGGCTTCCACCGGCATGGCGTCGGGGCGCGCCAGCATGGTCGGTGCGGTGGGGGAGGCGAAGATGTTGGCGAGGTCCTGGGACGGGGGCGGGCCCGAGCGCGCGGTCGGCTTCTGTGCCACCACGCGCACTTTGAGGCTGAACGGCCCAATCGCGATGTCGTCCGACGGGCGGACCTCGCAGGTGGTGATGCGGTGCCCGTTGACGAACACCGGGGCGCCGCTGTCAGCGCGCACGGCGACCTTGCCGTTTTGGAAGAAGAGGCCGGCGTGGCCGTCGACCACGCTCGGGTCTTCAAGCCGCAGGTCGTCGCTCTCGCCCGCGCCCAGGGTGTACTGGCCGGGAACGAACATCTCCGTGCCCACGAGCAGGCCGTCGCGCATGATCACGACTTGCAGCACTGACGGCGGAGTGGTCACGTTCCGGGAAACCTCATCGCCCAGGCCCGCAGCGCTTGTTGCAGGTCACGTATCGTACAGGGACGTGATGATCTCGTCCCGGAAGCTCTCGCGCTTTTTCACCATCGAGCGCGTCTTCAATTCCTTGCGGTCATACAGGTACACGGAGCCTGACTTGTTCGTCTGGCCCTGAATCAGGCGATCATCAAAGTCGATGCGGGTCGGACCGCGCGATGACACGCCGCTGGTCGGTTCAGCGGGCGCCGATTCCGGCACCAGCGCGTCGCTCTTCAGCTTGACCGACGGGAGTTCCCGCTTGCCGGCCGGGGCCGCCTTCTTCGCCGCCGGTGCGGGCGCCGCTTTGGTTTTTTTCGGCGGCGCAGCGAACGCAGTCGCCGCCACCAGCGTGGCCGCAAGAAGGAGTCGGGGATTCACGGACGAACTAAATCGCCCCGTTGCCGACCAGGTCAAGCACGCGTTTCGATCGAGGTAGGTGCCAGGCTTACCTGCACACGAACCATGGACAGGCTTCGCGTTCACGCGTTGACTCCCGGGCCCATGCGACCCGTGCTCGTTGCGCTCATTGCTGCGACCTCCGCCGGGTGTCCTCGCTCGGCTTCCGTCGCGGGCGCGGCGCAGGATGCCGGGGCGCCCCGGCCGCGCCTGGTGGCCGTGGGCCCGCGCATGATCTCCAACGAAACGTCACAGCCCCTGGACATCTGGGGCGAGCGCCTCGTTCCAGGCTCGCAGGTTCTCCTCGGGCCGCCGGTGGCTCAAGCATTCTCGCTCACGGTCCTCGATTCGACGCACGCGGTCGTGCGGTTGCCCCCGCTGAGGATGCCGGTGCCTGATCAAGCCGAGACCGTGGTGGAGGTCAGTCTGGTCAACGGTGAGGGCCAGGCGAGGTTGGTGGTGATTGACGACGCCGATTTTCCCGACCCCATCGCGTTCGCGCTGTCGCGAGATGCAGGCGCCATCGCCAGTCTCTCCACCACGGAAGACCGCCTCTTCCTCGCCACCCGGTCTCTCTCCGACGGCGGGTGGGGCGACGCGGGGGTGGTGGCGCTGGGCGACGGTCCGGCCGCTCTCGGCGCGCACCACGACGCGTCGGGCGGTGACGTGTGGGTCGTGGTGCACCGCTTTCTCGCCGAGACGTGGCTGGTGCCACAGACGGGTGATGCCGCCGCGATCCGAAAACTCCCGGGGTACCTGATGGCCAGCGGGGTGGTGGTCGATGAGGCGGCGAACGTGGCCTTCATCGCGGAGCAGGCGCACGACACGGTGGTCGCGCTCTCTCTCGAGGGTTCAGGCCGCGAGCTGTGGCGAGCGCCGGTGGCGCCCAACCCGGCGGCGATGACCCTGCTTCGCGGAATGCTCTACGTGGGCTCGCTGCAGACCGGCGCCGTCGAGGTGCTCGACGCAAAGACGGGTCTGCCGCAGCACTCCATCTCCCCCGGCTCGCGGACGGCCATCGTCGGTGGCGGCACCGAAGGCTTCTCCCGTTTCATCATGGGCGGAAAAGCGCCGCGCGCGCTCGTCGGCTCCACGAAGCTGAACACGCTGTTCGTGGCCAGCATCGGCCCCAACATCGGCCCCAACCCGCAGAAGATGGAAGTCAGCATGAACGGCGGCGTGGGCGTGGTGGATGTGAAGCAGAACGAGTTCGTGCTTCACCGCGGCTTCGGTGAGGGCACGCCCAGCGCGCTGGCGCTCGACGAGGCGCGGGGCGTGCTCTACCTGGCTGACGAGGCGCTCGGCGTCATCCGGGTGGTCGACGCCGCCGCGCTCGCGGCCGGGGGCAAGCGGGCGCAGGCGGCGGTGCTTCAGACCCTCGAGCTGCCGGTCCCCGACGACGTCACCCTGGGGCGGCCTCGTGACGACTTCGCGCCGCCCAAACGCGCGTCGGTGTCGATGCACGTGGGTCCGCATGCGATGGCGCTCTCCCCCGACGCGAAGACGCTCTACGTGCTCGAGCGCTTCGTCGGGCGCGTGGCGGTGGTCGATGTGACCGCGGCCCGCCAGGGGAAGGCCGCGGTGCGAACCAGTTTCCGGCTGATTCCCCTGGGGCACCAGAAGCGGCGTCGCCTGGGGCAGGTGCTGTACCACGCTGACTTCGGGCGAACGTCGGTGACGTGCGACGCGTGCCATCTCGAAGGTCACACCGAGGGCGTCTTCTTCGAGAAGACCGAGCCGCTGCGGGTCTACCGCTCACCCACGCTCCGCGGCGTGCGCGACACGCCGCCGTACTTCACGCCTGCGTCGACGCACAGCATGGGCGAAACGATGAAGGTGGTGGGTGGCCGGAATCGATTTCACAACGGCGACCTCACCGTGACCGAAATCGACGCCCTCACGCTCTACGGGTCGTGCCTGACGTCCATCCCCAACCCCTTTCGAGGCCCGGACGGGGCGCCCCCTGAGCGGCTGCGCCTGCCAGATGGAAGGGAAGGGCGGCCCGCGGCGGGCCGCGCTCTGTTCGAGCGCACCGCCCACTGCGTCGAGTGCCACCCGCCACCCCTGTTCACCACCGATCAGGACCTCGCCACGCGCGGCAAGTACCTCGACGTCGGCACGCCGCACGTGCTCCCGATTCGACCCGAGCTGCAGAACGAAAAGTTCCTCGGCTTCGCGCCGCCCTCGCTCCGCGGCGCCTTCGACATCTTCCCCATGCTCACCACCGGGGCCGCAGGCCTCGCGGTCGAAAACGGAGACACCTTGACCGTCGGCACGCAGTTCCCGCTGAAGCGCGCGGTGTTGGATTTTGCCCCGACCCACGGCAACGCCGGCGCGCTGAGCGAAACCGAGCAGGCCGACCTGCTCGCGTACCTCTTCACGTTGTAGGGCTGTCCCTGCGGCGCGCTACCCGAGGTTTCGCTGCGAGCGGGCGCGCGCGGCGGGTTGTCCGCCGAACACGCGGAGCGCGACGTCCTGGGCTTCGTCGAGCCGGGGCGCCTGGTCGAGGACATGGCTGCACCAGCCTTCCAGCACTGCCAGCGCCCACAACTCCGGGTAGAGCGCGGAGCCGCGTCGGTGGGTCTGTCCGACGAGCGCCGTGACCGCGTCGGGCGAGAACAGGCCGCGGGCCCGCACGGCATCAACTGAGGTGGCCGCCTCGACGAAGGGCTGCAGCGGGCCGGTGAGCCAGGCGGCGAACGGCAACGCGAAGCCTTCTTTGCCCTGCTGGTCGATGCCCGAAGGCAACAGGTCGCGCATCGCTTCGACCAGCACCCGCTTGGAGCCCTCGCCGTAGCCGCGCCGGGCCGTCGCCGTGAGCTTGTATTCGTCGCGACAGCTGCGGGAGAAGTTCACCACCTCGACGTCGACGAACGGGGTCCGCAGCTCAACCCCGTGCGCCATGCTGGTGTGATCCGCGTCGCGCAACAGCTGCTCTCGCAGGTAGCTGGCCGTGTCGAGGTGAAAGGCCTGACCCAACGCCGTCTCCGTCTGCCACCCCGGCGCGGCCCGATCGAGCTGGCGCGCGAGGCGGTCGAGCCGGGCCCCGGCGCTGACGCCGAGCAGTCGCGCAGCGGCGGTGTCGCTGAAGACGGTGTGGGGGCGGGCCCAGGTGGCCAGGGCTGCGCGGCGGTCGGCAAAGGCATGTGCCCGGTCTGCGACCCGCCCTGGCCTCCAGCCCTCGCATACCCGGTGGGCCAGGTGGGCCGCCACGGTCTGCACCAACGGCGCTTCTTCACGGCGGACGATGCGTCGGTGCACGGGGTAGCCAGCGAAGAGCTCATCGCCCCCGAGGCCCGACAGCACGCCCTTGACTGACGCTGAAGCCCCGCGCGTGACCAACCAGGTGTTGAGACCGTCTGTGGACGGTTGGTCGAGGTCCCGGACGAATCGCGGATAAAGTGCGGCGATGTCGGCCGGGCCGATCTCGAGGTGCTGGTGCGCGCACCCCAGTTGTTGTGCCAGCGCCTCCACGCGCGAAGCGATGCCCAGCTCGCGGTGATGGGGTGTGGAGAGGGTGAACGTCTTCACTTGAGGTACGCGAGTCAGGATCAGTCGGAGCAGGGCGGTGGAATCGAGGCCACCGCTGAACAGCACGCCGAGCGGCGCATCGGCGAACGCATGCAGCGCGACGCTCTCGTCCAGCACAGCACGCAGCCGCTCCGCCGACGCCTCGAAGGCTTCTGCAAGCGGCGCGTACGGCGGTGCCGACCAGAAGCGCAACTGTCGGCGCGCTTCGCCCACACGGTGAATCTCCGCTACCCCGGGTTCAAGCAAACGAACGCCCGCCACCAGGGTCTGCGGCGCCGAAATGTAGCCCGCGGTCAGAAAGTCGATCAGGCCGTCGTGCGAAATCTCTCGCTCGGCGACTCCGGCCCGGAGCAACGGCCGGAGCTCTGAGCTGAACGCCAACCGCCGGTCCGCCCAGTGGCTGACGTAGAGCGGCTTCATGCCGAGCGGGTCGCGAGCCAGCACGAGCTCGGGCACTCCGTCGTGCTGACGTCGAAAGTCGAAGATGGCCAGCGCGAACATGCCGCGAATCATCGCCAGGCAGTCGTGCCCGTGTTCGAGGTACAGCCGAAGCACGACCTCGGTGTCGCTGCGAGAGACGAACCGGTGGCCACGCGCCTCGAGTCGCGTTCGCTCCGCCCGGAAGTTGTACATCTCGCCGTTGAAGAGAATGGCCACGTTGCCTTCGGGCGACCACATCGGTTGCTGGCCCTTCGACGTGGGGTCCAGCATGGCGAGGCGGACCATGCCGGCTGCGCCGCCCGGGAACTCAAGCGAACCGGCGCCGTCGGGGCCGCGGTGGCGCATCGCTGAGAGCATCACGGCGACGCGGGCCAGCGAGTCGGCGTCCGCACGAGGTGCGTTCCAGATGCCAGCGATTCCGCACACGAGAGAAACGAACTCCAGGAGAGATGAGGAAGTGCTGAAAAACGAGGCGGCGCAAGGTAGTGATCAACCGTCACCGCTGCACCGAAATTCGAAAATCTCCTGCGGGAGTGCGCTCAGGCGCCAGGACCACCCGGAGCCGGGCCGGGGTGCCGCTCGTCGTCGAGAAACGTCTTGGCGATGCCCTCGACGATGCCCTTCTGGGTGAAGATGCCACCGACCTCGCGATTGTTCTCCAGCCCACCGTTGGTGAAGTTCTGCGAGCCGATGAAGACGGCGTCATCAGAGACGATGGCCTTGGCGTGCAGGTAGTGGCGCGTCAGGTACTGCACCTTGCACCCGGCGGCGGCCAGCTGGTCGACGGCCGGTTGGTTCTTGGGCACGCCTCCCGGCGGCATCTGCACCCCCAGCAACACGTGCACCTCCACCCCCCGCGCCCGGGCGTCGAGCAGGTGCTTCATCGTCTCGTCGTCGTTCAAGGACTGGTTGTAGACGTACAGCCGCTTCTTGGCCGCGTCGATCAGCCCGAACACGTCCTGCTCCGAATCGTCGGGGGTGACCACCAGGTTCTTGAAGTTGACGCCGCTCGAACTCTTGCGGCTCCAATCCGCCTCGAACAGCGCGGCGCCCTCCTTCACGCTCTCGGCACGTGAGTCCTCGAGCCAGAAATCGCGGTTGTTCGCTTCGGGTTTGGTGTTTCCGCCCAGGCCGCTGCGAACGAGGTTTCCCGTCCCCAGGAGCAGCTCCTTGCCGTCGATGAGCATGAACTTGGCGTGGTCCACGTTGCGCTTGGAGTCAAACCTGGGCGGCGTGGGCGTGGTGGAAGTCGAAGTCGAGCTCGTGCGCGCCGAGGGCGTGGCCACCGTTCGGCGCGAGTGCGGGTGAATCGGCGGCATGCGAACCCTCCGCGCACGAGCAGAGCGTAGGAACGGCTCACGGACCGGTGAACTCAGGCGCTCTGGGCCAGTGACGGCTCGGGTTTGCGCACGCACTCAAGTCGCTGGAGCAAAACTGCTGTCACCTGTTGGTGCATCGAGGCAGCACTCTGTGCGGTCAACGAGACACCCGCGGAACCCCGGGCGGCTGCATTCGGCTGTATTGCGACCAGAAACCGGGAGCTTGCGGATTTGGCTCACGCATTCATGGCGTGGCTTGAACCTTGCTCTAGGTACCAGTGTTCGCGAGGGGCAAACCTGGTGGGGGCACCGGGTCTTCGCGACGGGGCACTCCGGTGGCCGGTGGGAGGCAATCTCCTACCGGCCACTGGTCTTTTCAGGGGTCGAGTTGCCGCCTGCCTGCCGCCTCCCGCCCTTCGACCGAGTCTGTCCTACACGCCCACTCATGTTGCCCTGAGCCGACAAACCCGAGAGCGTTTGCAGGTGTCGGCGTTGAATTCGGACCGAGTCCGGTACACTTCTCGTCACCCGTGAACCGACTCTTTCTTTGCGCGCTCGCCGTGGTCGCTGTCTTCGCTGCCTGTGCACCTCCTCCCGCCGGTACGGGCGATGGGGGCGGGGGGAGCGGTGGAGGCGGCAACGCCGGCGGGTCGGGCGGTGGCGATGTCGGGGGAGGCGCGGGTGGTTCAGCCGGTGGGGGAGCTGCGGGGAGCTCCGGGGGTGGGTCCGGCGGTGGCCTGGGCGGAGGCGCCGGCGGGGCGTTGGGTGGAGGCGCTGGAGGTGGGGTTGCAGGTGGCGCCGGCGGCGGCTCAGGGGGCGGCGTGGGCGGCGGATCGGGAGGTGGCTCCGGCGGTGGGACGGGCGGCGGCGTGGGTGGAGGCGCGCCCGGCGGCGGGAGCGGTGGAGGAGGACAGGTGGTGCTCCCCGACGCCGGGTTTCCGTACGAGCCCTTTGATGCCAACTACCCGTCGACCGCGATTCCAGATGGTGGGGTGATTGCCGCGCCGCTCAACCAGTGGACGTGGATTCCCGTCGAAGGCAGCAAGTGCGGCAGCGGGTCGACCGCAGGCATTGGCATCAACATGGCCGACGCCGGAGATGACCTGTTCATCTTCATGCAGGGCGGTGG
>CAZFXD010000251.1:0-7624 GCA_964522795.1 uncultured Myxococcaceae bacterium | reverse complement strand
GGCGCGAAGGTGAGGGTGCCCGACGTGGGCTGATAGTCGTCCGCGGTCGCGGTCACATCTTCCGTGTCGTAGGTGACGGTGACCGTGGCGTCGTCGGCGCGAGAGAGGGTCACGACGAAGTTTACCGAGCCGCCGGTCGAATCACCCTCGATGCCTTGCGAGGCGCTCACCGACATGGTCAGCGCGCCCGCATCGACGCCGGCGTCGCTGCCCCCATCGGTCCCCGCGTCGATGCCTCCATCGGTCCCGGCGTCAGTCCCTGAGTCGAGGCCGCCGTCGTTGGCGCCGATGGTCCCGGAGTCGCCGCCGTCCATCTCGCCTGCGCCGGGGTCGGCTCCGCACGCCACCACGGCCGGGAGCGCCAGCAGCCACAGGGCCGTGAAGAGCGTACGCGTGCAGGTCTTGGTCATGGCGACTCCAGAGCGAATCCGGGCGGGAGGATCTCAAACCCCGCGACGCTGCGACAGACGAAACTGAGCCCGCAGGGGCGGCCCAGGGTGGCCATCAACCGCCGGGGTTGATGCCCGACACGATGGTCGAGAGATCCAACCCGCCGGTGTACCCATAGCTGACGTAGCTATCGAAGCCGTACACCGTGACGCCGGCGCCAGGGAGCGGGCTCACGCCGTCTTTGGCCACGACGGTGATGGTGTGGGTGCCGGTCGCCGCGGGGTGATTGACGACCCGGTAGTCCGTCCCAGCGGGGCTGGCCGTGATGGCCACGAAGTTGGCCCAGGGCACAGCAGCGCCGTCGACCTCGACCGACTTCACCTTCGAGGCATCCACCACGATGCCGAGGTAGTTGTCCTTCGTCCCGGGGGCGGTCAACACGGTGTAGCTCGAGCGCCACTGTTCGACCGGGGGCAGGAGGACGAACGAGGGGTCCCCCTGGGCCGGCCGATCAAGCCCCTTGGTGGCTTCTTCGCCGGCGAAGAACTGCCCCACCGAGACGGGCTGGTTGGCGACCACGCTGAAGCTGGCCTTGCTCCGGAACTCCACGAAACTCCCGCCGCCGAGCCGGCAGTTGTTGGCGGCGAGGCTGGTCCCGGCGATGCATTTCTCCGTGAGAATGTCGCCCGCCGCCGGAATGGCCGAGAGGGTGATGGCCGTTCCCATGGGGCAGGGCGAGCCCATGGCCGACTCGGGGCAGCCCGCGACGATCTTGTAATAGTCGGGGCCTGCGTTGCCCGCGCTGGCGAAGGCGTTGCTGGTCAGCCGCAACGGCGCGGTGCGACCCGCGACGAAGTTCTTGCCCCAGGTGACAAACGGGAAAAGCTGCTCTTCCACGTGATCGCAGGCCGGCTCGAGGTGGCTGCGAATGGTGCACGCAGAGCCTCCGAAGACGGCGATCGGCTTGTCCGAGGTGACGATGGTCCCGGTCAGGTCGTTGTCCACCCGGCAGAATTGGCTCAAGCCGAACAGGTCGAACGGGTTGGTGCCGCACGCAAACACCCCCGCGGCCACGTTGGCGGGGTTGTCGGTGGCGATCTGCAGCACATCGTACGAGTTGAGGGTGAACTGCTTGGTGGCGCCCTTGTCGATGGCCGCGACGGACCCGCCCGAGAGCGTTCGCGCGCTCGACTTGACGGTGACCGTCGTGCCGTCGCTCGTGCCCACGATCGTCAGATGGGCGTTGAGGCCCACCGAATACGCGGTGCCCAGCCCGGTGGATTTGGAGACGATGTGCTCTGGCGCCATGCCCACGTAGCTCGTGCCCAGAATGTGGGCCGGCAGCAGCAGCGAGGCGTCGTTGGTGTACGAGAAGTAGTTGCACTTGCCGCTGGTGCAGGTGCCCCCCTGACCGGTGGCCGTGCAGGACGACGACGACGAACAGGCGGTGCCGCTCACCTTCATCGCGTCGAGCGGGCTGAATTGGTACACCGTGACCGGCCGCGAGCTCTGCACGCGGTACGCCCACCGCGCCTGCCCACTCACCGACGCGCCGCTGGAAGAACCCAGCGACTGCCACGGGACCTTGATCACCATCAGCCCCTTGGTCGCGCCGTCGAGGCGGCCGGGGACGGAGATCTCCTTCACCTTCTGCAGGGCCCCCGAGTAGTAGCGCGTGACGGTGACCACGGCCGGCGAGGTGGAGCGGTTGGCCACCACGAACGCGAAGTCGGAGTCTACGTTGCCCTGGCCCGAGGACACGTTGCCCTTGAAGTACTTGTCCACGATGTTGTCCTGCACCGCGGTCCAGTAGTCGCAGCCGAAGTAGCTCTTGGCGCGCGCGGCTTCGGCGCACTCGTCGATGCAGACGCCCGCGATGCACTCGCCGGCGGGGCCGGTGCCGCTGCAGTCGTTCTCTACCCAGCTCCCCGTGTCGGAGCAGACCTGCTGAATCTTGTTCGACTTGCACTGCGCCGAGCCGGGGAAGCACTGGGGCGGGTGGCACTGCGAGCCGCCGTTGGACGACAGCTCGCACAGGCCGGTGATGCAGCTGCCATCCGCCGCGTCGCCCGCGTTGGCCCACCGCCACGCCTGGGTCTCGTCGGCCGTGCGAGTGCACACCACGAGCGACTTTCCGTCGGCGCTGCAGCGAGTGGCCCCGGGGGTACATTCGCGACACTCACCCTGCGTGCAATTGGCACTGGCGGCGCAGGTGATCGTCCGCGAACCGCTCCCGTCGCTCTTGCAGACGGACACCTGCTTGGGCTGCCCCGAGACGCACTGCGACACACCCGGCTGGCAGGTCAGGCACTTCTCGTTGAGGCAGAAGCCGGTCGGGGGAGGGCACGCCTCAAATGACTTCCACGTGCGATCGCTCTCGCACCGCTCGATCGCCCGGTTGTCGATGGTGCAGCGAACCGCGCCGCTGGTGCACGGAATGGACGCACCCGCGTCCTCCGCCGGGGGCTTGGGCTCGCACTTGCCGATGAACAGGTTGCAGCGTTGGCCGGCGGCGCAGTCGCCGTCTCGCACGCAGACGAACTGGCACTCGCCGTCGATGAAGCGCTCGTGCTCGCCGCAGGCCACTCCTGCGTCGAACGGGCCCATGAATTTCGTGCTGTCGCGACAGCCGCTGACCAGCACCAACAACAGAATCGTGAACGAAGTTCGCATGCGACGGTCGCCTTCGAATGGCCGGTTTTGAGGCCGCGCACCATCGCTGAAAACCGCCCCGACGGGAAGACCTCAGTCAGGGAGATTGTCGACGATATTCGTCCAGTCGTTCTCTTCTTCGCCGGGCGCGGTGACGACCTTCGAGCGGTCGGTCACGTCGGGCTTGGCGTCGAGCATCTTCTTGGCGTGGGCCGCCGCCGAAACCGCCGGCTTGCCACCCTGAGGTAACGGCTTGGGCGGCGCGGCCACGGCCTTGGCCACCGTGGCCTTGGCGGGGGCGGCCTGCACGGGAACCTGCACCACGCTCGTCGCGTCTTCGTTGCTCTCGCCCAGGCCCAGATCGAGCGCGGGCGATGGGGCGGGCTTGGCGATGGGCGCGGTGACGGCCGCCGGTCGGGCGGCGGGGGCGGCGGGGCGGGCGGTGGCGGGCGCACTCGTCGCAGGCTTGGTCTTGTAGCGCTGCAGCTCCAGCTCGGCGACCTTGAGGGCCTTGCTCTTTTCCTGCACCGCCGCCTGCATCTTCTGGACTTCCTGGGCTTTGATCGCTTCGCGGCGCTCCAGCTCGGCTTTGTGCTTGGCCTGCGCCTCTTCCAGGTCTTTCTGAAACTTGGCCTCCAGCTCCCGGCGTTCCTTCGTGAGCGAGGCGAGCTTGGCAGCCGTGTCGTTGGCCTTGGCCTCGGCCGCCGCGGCGCGCGTCGCGAGATCCTTCTCCGCTTTGCTCTTGGCGGCGCTCGCCGTCTCCACGGCCAGCTCGAGCTCCTGCGCACGCTTGGTGCGAGCGGCGAGCTGGGCGGACACGTCTTTCAACTTCGCGTCCAGGTCCGCCAGCTTGGCGTTGGAATCCTGCGTCACCTGCGCCACGCGCGTCTCGGCGCGGGTGGCCTTGGCGGTCAGGTCGTCGACCTGCTTCTTTCGCTCGGCCTTCTCCTGCGCCAGCGCCTGCGACGATTCCTGCAACCGCGCGTTGGTCTGGGCGATCGCCGCCTGGAACTTCTCTTTCTCGCCCGCCAGCGAGGCCAGGGCGGTCTTGTGCGCCTTCTCTTTGTCCTGCAGTTGGGCGCGCGCGTCTTCGGCCTCGGCGTGGCTCTGCGCCAGTTGCTGTTCGAGCGCATCGAGCTTGCGGCGCGCGTCGTCGTTGGCGGCTTTGAGCTTCGACTCCAGCTGCTTGGAGACCTCGGTCTTGGCCAACGTCTCGCGGTTGAGGGCCTCGGTGAGGCGGGCCTTCTCCTGGGCCAGCGCGCTCGCCTTGCGGACGGCGTCGGAGAGCTCCTGCGTCTTGCCCGCGATGTCGTTCTGGAGCAGCTCGATCTGCCGCTGCGTCTCGAGGGCCTGCGAGTCAAAGCGCTCCTGCAGGGCCTGTTGGGCGTCTTCGACCTCGGCCAACTGCGCGGCCTTCTGCGTGACTTCCTGCACCCGCAGCCCGAGCTCGTTCTTCAGCTGGGCCGACTCGTCGTCCAGCTCCTTGACGCGCGCGTGCTCTTCTTCCAGCGCCGCCTCGAGGGACTCTTTGGTCTCCTGGGCCGCCCGCTTCTCGACCTCCAGCGCGGCTTCCGCGTCGGTGGCGGCGCTGCGAGCCGCCTCCAGGTCTCGCTGGTACTGCTCGTTCTCGCGAGCCAGCTCTTCCTTCTCAGAGGTGAGCGCTTGAATGGCCGCGCCGGTCTCGCGCTCGAACTTCTGGGCTGAGGTCTGGGTCGCTTCCAGCTGGCCTTCCACGTCGGCGAGCTGGGCCCGGGCTTCCGACAGCTCGCCCGAGAGGCGCTCTTCGGTCTCCACCCGCGCTTGTTCCGACTTCTGCACCATCTGCGACATGCGGGCGATCTCGTTGCGCGCCTGCTTGAGCTCGCCCTCGCGCTCGGTGCGAATCGCCATGTTCTTCTGCAGGTCGGCGCGGGTCACCGCCAGCTGGTCGTCCAGCTCGTTGAACTTCTGCTGGAGCACTTCGAGGTCTTCGACTTTGCCCGCCAGCAATTGCGAGGTGCTGTTGAGCGTGGCCTGGGCGTCGGTCAGGGCCGCGTTGGCCTTGTCCAGCTCGCCGCTGTACCGCTGCAGCGCTTCGTCTCGCTGGGCAATGGCGGCCTTGGCCTGCTCGATGGCGCCGTTGAGCTGTTCGATGGTCGCTTTGTGATCAGCCACCTCGGCGTTCAACCCGTCGAGAGCGATCGCGCGACCCTCGAGGTCGGTGTTGAGCGAAGCGATCTGCTCTTCCAGCGAGGCTTTGGCCTGCGAGAGCTCGGACACCCGGGCGCCCATGTCTCCCAGCTCGGCCTGCAACTCGGCCTCGCGGTCGGCCAGCGCGGCTTTGGCGGCTTCGACTTCGCCCTCCAATTCGCCCACCCGCTCCAGCTTCTCCTGCATCTGCGCCTGGAGCTCGGCCTCCTGTCGATCGCGACGCTCGACGGTCTCCGCCAGGTCGCGCTCGAGGTGCGCGATCTTGGCGTCGCGCGCCTGACGCTGCTCGATCGCCATCTGCTCGAGCTCGTTGCGCTCGGCTTGCAGCGACTCGAACTGCGCTTTCCCCGCTTCGAGGGCGCCTTCCAGATCGCCGATGCGCGTGGAAGACGACAGCTGAAGCGCCGAGAGCTCGGCCTTGACGCGGGTGTTCTCTTCGTCGACGGCGAGCCCGTGCTCTTCGGCGGCCTTGAGGCGGCCGTCGAGGTTCTTGACGGTGGAGTCGCGCTCAGTCCGCGCGTACTCCAGCTCTTCATTCAGGTTCTGCAGGTTCTGCTCGAGCGAGCCGATGCGCCCGTCTCGCTCAGAGACGCTGGCGTCGCGCTCTGCCTGCAGCGCGGCGTGCTGCTGGGCCGCAGTGGCGAGCGCCTGGTCTCGCGCGGCGATGTGATCGGTGAGTTCCTTCTCCTTCACTTCGAATTCGAGCGTGGCGGTCTGGAACTCGCGGTCGAGTCGGTCGTAGTCGGCTCGCGCCTTCTCCAGCTCGGCCTTCTGCCTCGCGATGTCTTCTTCGCGATGGGAGATCTCTTTGCGAAGGGTGTTGTTCTCTTTTTCCTTCGCCGAGACGACCTCGATGACTTCCTTCTCGCCGATGAACTTCTGGAGCAGCAGGTCTTCAATCGCCTTGCCGTGCTCCTGCTCCTTCTGCACCATCAGGTTCTGCGAGTCGGAGAGCCGGCGGCTGGTGTCGTCGAGTTGGAGCCGCATGCCCTGTAGCTCAACGTCTTTCTCGTGAATGCGGTCCTCGACCGACAGGAGCTCGCGCTCGCGAACGCCCCAGATTTCAGAGATGCGGGCGATCTGCGCCTCGCGGTTCTTCAGCTCGTCGCGGAGCAACTGCACCTTGCCTTCAGGCGTGCTCATCAACTCGCGGCGCACCTGGGGTCGGCGGAGCTCCCGCGATTCGGCCAGCAGTTCGGCTTTGCGGTCGACGATGGACTGAAACGCGCGATCGAGGAACGCGCGGTCGTCTTCGGTGATGGCGCTGCGGCGCTCGCGCTTGGGCAGTCGCGGCGGCACCGAGGAGACCGCGGTCAACTTCATGGGACTGGCGCCTTCACTGGCCGCCGCCTGGCCTCCTTCGCCCGAGAGCGCGGAGTCCAGCGTGGCTGCGAGATCGTCTGCCGAGGTTTCCGGGTGGCCCTGGGGGCCGGCGTTGCTCATCAACATCTGGCTCACGCGCGCCAGGTCCGACAGCTCAAAGGGAATGGCGAAGTAGGCGCTGGCGGCGTTGGGGCTCTGGGCGTGCTGCTGCAGCCCTTCGGCGGCGGTATCTGACGAGAGGAGAATGACCGGCAGCCCGCCGGGCCGGCTCTTGCGCAGGGGCCCACAGAGCACGAAGCCGCTCTGATCAGGCAACTCGGCCCGGAGCACGACCAGGTCCGGCGCGCGTTTCTCCATCTCGCGCTGAGCGTCTGCGGCGGTCGGCGCGGTCGCAGTCGAGAACCCGGCGTCCTTCAGCGTCGACGCGAGGGTGAGTGCGAATTCGTGCTGAGATTCTACGATGAGGACTCGTCGCTCCATCGGGCGGGCATCCTAGCGACAAAGCGCGGTTGGGAGCACCCACAAATCTGTGGGCGCAAAGATCAAGACTTCTTGGGGGGCGTTTTGGTGGCCGCATCATCGCGGCCGGGAAAATTGGTGGGAGGGGCTGGGCGGACGAATGAGGTGTTGGAGGGAGGCGTGTAGCCGTGCGCGAGCTGCGCGAACCAGGCGTTGAGTGAAGGCTGCGCCGGAACCTCGGAGACGGGTGTCGCCACCTCCTGAACCGGGACCTCGTGGGTCGTGGTCTTGGCGAGGGGCTTCTTGAGCGGAGGGGGGATCGGGGCTCTCGGCGTCGGATCGGCCGCAGACGAGAGCGGGGCCCCTGGCGCGGTCACCCAGGGGACCGGCGGGGCCTCTGGGTTGGCGGGCGCGGTCATCGAGGGGACAGGCTGGGTCGTCGCGTTGGTGGGGGCGGTCATCGCGGGGACGGGCTGGGTCGTCGCGTGGGCGCCCACCGGCGGTTCCGCGGCGACGATGTCGTCTTCGGTGACCGTGCGCACCGTGGGATCGGTCGGAGGATCAGACGCGGTGAGGAGCGACGCGTGCCGGTCGGTCTTCGGTGCCCCCT
>CAZFXD010000250.1:0-7706 GCA_964522795.1 uncultured Myxococcaceae bacterium | reverse complement strand
GAGCTGACCTACGGGCTCGAGCGCATCGCCATGTACCTGCAGGGCGTGGAGAGCATCTTCGACATCGAGTGGGTGAAGGGCGTGAAGTACCGCGAGCTCTTCCACGCCAACGAAGTGGAGATGAGCGAGTACGCGCTGCACGAGTCAGACGCGACCCAGCTGTTCGCGTTGTTCGACTCGTGCGAAAAGGAGTGCCGCCGCCTGGTGACCGAGAAGAACCTCCCGTTGCCGGCGTACGACTACGCGCTCAAGTGCTCGCACGCCTTCAACCTGCTCGATGCGCGCGGGGCCATTTCGGTCACCGAGCGGGCGGGCTTCATCAAACGCGTGCGGGACAACGCCCGGCTGTGCGCCGAGGGCTACCTGCGACGGCGTGAGTCGTTGGGCTACCCGCTGTGCAACACGCGCTGGGTGGTCGGCGAGCAGGCGCCCCTGCTCGAAGGGGCCCCGGCCTCTGACTTCTGGAAGACGACCACGTTCGTGAAAGCGGAGGTGCCCGTTGCCCGCTGATTTCCTGCTCGAGTTGGGGACTGAAGAGCTGCCGGCGTCGTTTCTGGGCCCCGCCCTGGACGACCTGTCGAAAGCGTTGATCGCTGGGTTCGAGGCCGCGAGGTTGTCGCATGGGGCGGTGGAGCGCTTCGCGACGCCCAGGCGTCTGGCGATTCTGATTCGTGGCGTGGCCGATCGTTCGCCCGACGTGACCAAGCAGGTGCAGGGCCCGTCCGTTCGTGCGGCGCGCGATGCCAGCGGCCAACCGACGCAGGCGCTGCTCAAGTTCGCGGCCAGTGTGGGTGCGGCGCCGGAAGCGCTCAAGACCGTCTCGACGCCCAAAGGCGAATACCTCTCGGCGACCGTGGAAGAGAAGGGGCGCGGGGCACTGACCATTCTGACCGAGCTGCTGCCGTCGGTGGTGAAGGGTCTCAACTTCAAGAAGTCGATGCGCTGGGGTGACGTGGACGCTGCGTTCGGGCGACCGCTGCACTGGATCGTGGCGCTGTTCGGCGCGGAGATCGTTCCGCTGGTGTTCGCCGACGTGCGGAGCGGTCGCACCACGCGGGGGCACCGGTTTCTCGCCAACCGCCCGCTCGAGCTGCCCACCGCCGCTGGCTACGAGGCGGCGTTGGAGGCCGTGCACGTCGTGCCTTCGATCGCCAAGCGCAGAGCGCTGTTGATCGAACGCGTCCGCGCGTGCGCCCGGGGCAAAGGCGGGCAGCTGTTTGAGGACGACGGGCTGGTGGATCAGGTGACGAACCTGGTCGAGTCGCCACACCCGGTCATGGGCACCTTCGACGCCCGGCACCTCGACCTGCCGCGCGAGGTGCTGATCTCGGAGATGAAGAACCACCAACGCTATTTCGCCGTGGTCGACGCCAGCGGCGCCTTGCTCCCCCAGTTCGTGGCGGTCAGCAACACCCCGGTGACGCATGAGGCGCTGTCGGTGAAGGGGTACGAGCGCGTGTTGCGTTCGCGCCTGTCGGACGGCCGATTCTTCTTCGACGAAGACCGGCGGGCTCGACTGGAGACGCGGTTGCCGCGGTTGGAGCGGGTGGTGTGGCAGGGCGCGCTCGGCAGCTACGGCGACAAGATCGCCCGAATTGAGGTGCTCTCGGACTGGCTCGCCACCGCCACCGGCCACCAGGCGGCGGGATTGACGGTCGCGCGCGTGGCGCGGCTGTGCAAGGCCGACCTCGTCACCGGCATGGTGGGCGAGTTCCCTGAGCTGCAGGGGGTGATGGGGCGCGAATACGCAAAGCACGACGGTGAGCCTGCGGCGGTGTCGCTCGGGATCTTCGAGCACTATCTGCCGCGTGGGGCCGGCGATCAGCTGCCCACGGCACCGGCGGGGGCGCTGGTGGGCCTGGCCGATCGCCTGGACTCGTTGGTGGGCATCTTCGCCATCGGGAAGGCACCGACCGGCGCGGCCGACCCGTTCGCCCTGCGACGAGCCTGCCTCGGCATCATCAACGTGACGCAACACCTGCGGCTGCGCTTCTCGCTCCGGGCGGCGGTGCAGCAGGCCTACGCGGCGCACCTCAACTCCAAGCTGGCGAGCGTGGCGAAGAAGCAGAGCGCGGCGGAGTCAGAGGCGGCGGTGCTGGAGTTCTTCCGCGGGCGACTCAAAGCGGGTCTCTCGGAGCAGGCGCCCACCGACGTGGTGGAGGCGGTCCTCGCCGCCGGGTTTGATGACATCGTGGCGGTCGCCGAGCGGGTGAAGGCCCTCAAGGACCTGCAGACCCACGCCGAGTTCCCGGCCTTGATGGCGGCGTTCAAGCGCGTGGCCAACATCGTCCAGAAGCAGGGAAAGGATGTGGCGGCTGGCGCCGTGGAGCGATCGCTCCTCAAGGACGCCGCGGAGCTCAGTCTGTTTGATGTCTCCGCCCAGGTTGGCCCGCAGGCGCGATCGGCGTTTTCTTCGGGCCAGTGGAGTTCCGGCCTGCACCAACTGATCGCGCTCAAACCCGCGGTCGATCGCTTCTTCGACGAGGTGATGGTGATGGCGGACGACCCGGGAGTTCGCGCCAACCGGCTGCGGTTACTGACCGGGGTCCAGTCGATGTTCGGCGAGGTCGCCGACTTCGCGTTGCTGCAAACCGAGGCGGTCAGGCAATCACCGTAGGTCCGCGACGTTGTCGTTGCGGCGCGCGGGTGGGAGACATACTGTGCGCCGCCTTCGATGCGGCTCTCCTCGTGTGTTTGCGTGATGGTGTTTCTGACCGGCTGCCTGCCGGCGGATCAGTCAAACCCTCAGCCCGTCGGCAGCTTCTATTTTCCGTCGGGGCTCGCGTTTTCTCGCGCGGCGGGCGGCACGGAAGGGGTGCTGTACGTGGCCAACGGGAACGCGGACAAGCGCTACGACCGTGGTTCGGTGGTGGCGGTGAACCTGGCCGCGCTGCTCGACGGCGGTTTCCGCGGTTTTGGCAGCCGCAACGACGGTGGGGGCGTGTTCAACGTGACCGCCCTCGGCATCGCGCCAGAGAGTTCGGTGCAGATCGACAGCTTTGCCGGTGAGCTGGCGTCGACCACGCTCCCCGATGGTGGGTTTCGCCTGGTGGTGCCCAGTCGCTCTGAGGGCGATCGAGTCCAGGGCATCGACGTCGCGGGCGGAACGATGTTGGCCTGTGTCGGGGTCATGGACGGCGGTCGCTGGTGCGGGGCGGGTGGGGTGTCACTCAGTGCGAACAAGGACACGACCACGGGGCTGCCGCGCGCGCCCGGCGCCTATGGAATCGCCATCGCGCCCAACAACGAAGCGTATGTGGTGCACACCTCGGCGGCGGATTCACCCCGTGGCAGCGCGAAGGACTACCAGTCGTACGTGGCCCACATGAGCGCGGTCTCCTTCGCCTTTGGCGACGACGGGTTCATCCCGCTCGGGGAAGGGTCAGGAAACTCCGTGGCGGTGGGTGCGAAGTACCTCTACGTCAGTGGCCGATTCACGCTCACGCGTGCGGTGATGTTGCGGTTCGTCGACCCGGTCACCACGGCCGTGTTCGACACCACCATCGAAGATTCCTTCCGAGCGTTCGATGCGCGAGGCCTGTCGCTCTCGACTGGCGAGAAGCGGGTGTTTCTGGCGACGCGTTCACCCGATGCGCTGCTGGTGCTGGACGTGCTGGGGGCGACCTCGGCCACGCCGAAGGTGCGGTTGGTTCGAGCCGTGACGATGCCCGCGGGCCCCGACCAGGTGCGTACGATCGCCCGCCCGGGACGCGGCGATCTGGTGGTGGTGACCTGTTCTTCCGCTGGGGTGGTGGCGCTGTACGACGACGACATCGGCGATCTGGCGCAGGTCGTGCCGGGGGTTGGGCTGCAGCCGTTCGACGTGGCGGTTGATGTTCGCGGTTCGGCCGCTCGCATGTTCGTCTCCAACTTCGCGGATGGTCGCGTGGCGGTGATCGATCTGGAGGACTTCAACCGGCCTGAGCTGGCGCACGTGGTTGGCTGGTTGGGCGCGACCCAGCTGTGCACCACGCGACCCGGCCGGGTCGACGGGTGCGATGGGGGCGTGCCGTGAAGGCCGTCCTGGTTCGCGCCGCAACGGCAGGCCTGGCCGTGATGCTGGGGGCTTGCTCTCAGTCGAGTCCGGCGAGTGATCCCAAGGTGGTGGCGGCCAACGAGCTCACGCTGGTGGGCGACATGCTCTTCGTGGCAGCCACCACGAAAGACGAGTTGAAGATTCTCGACCTCGACGCGCGGTGGGCGGTGTCGACCTTCGGGCGCCGGTTCTGGCCAGCGCCGAACCCGATCGAGCAGCTCTCGATTCCGGTGCTCAGCCGGCCCCGTGTGCTGGCGCACGACGTGGGCTACGGCGACTACACCGACGCCGACACGGGGCTGGTCATTCCCCGAGGCGCCGAGACCGCGGGCCCGTACGTCTACGCGGCTTCACCTGGCGTGGCGGCCATCTCTATTGTCTCTGCGGCGCCAGACGATCTCGTGGAGGTGATGCGGTTGCTCACGTCGGCTCCGGTGACTGCGGTGGCCGGAGAGCTGCGCGCGACCAGCCGCCTGTATTGGGGGCAGTTCGACGGCTCAGCGGGCGAACTCCGACACCTCGATCTCGGCCCGCCGGCCACCTTGAAGTCGGAAGACGCGGCCGTGGTGACCAGGCGCCAGGTCCTGGTGGCGCGGTTCCCGGGGGAGTCGATCGCCGCGGTGCTGCCGATTCCGGGGGACCGCGTGGTCATCGCGACGCGGGCGGCCCAGGGCAACAGCGGGCGGGTGCTGGTGCTGGATCTGGCCACGCTGGCGACGCGCGAACTTCACTTCCCGGGGGCGGTACGAACCCTGGTGACGCACCCGGCGATCGCGGTGGCGGGCTCGGTGATCGGGCCGGGAGAACGAATCTTCGGCGTCTTCGATGAGCCGGCGGGCTGCGTGACCGGCTGCAGTGGCGTTCTCTCGGTCGACGTGTCGACGGGGGAGTCCTCGGTCGACTCCAACGGCGTTCCGATGGCCCCGGTGCGGTTCGGCAAGTCGCTCATCGCCGGGCTGGCGCTCGGGCCGCGGCTGAAGGCGCTGGTGCCGGTGACCGACGCCACGCAGCAACTCTTCGCGCTGCTGGGGATCGCCACCTCGACCGACGGCTGGGTGCACTTCTTTGACGCAGCGGGGCTGCACCCGATCGACATCGACTCCTCGGTGGCGCGGGTGACGGCGATTGAATACCGGGGCCCACCCACCGCTGAATTCCCCAACGGTGCGCCGGCCGACTACGTCGAAGGGCCCACGCGCGACGACGCCAACACGCCATCGGTCGACGAGACGAGCGTGAAGGTCCTCAACGGGGCGGCGCCGGACGAGACGATCACGGTGACGGTGGAGGGTGTGGTGCCGGGGTTCGAGGCGCTCGCCACCTCGTCCGCGGACGGCGCGGTGTTGGCGGCCCCGGCTCGGGCGCCCGATTGGGTCCAGGCGGGTGACGCGGTCGTCTTTTCCGACGCGGTCGGGGTGTGCGGGGAGGCGCTCGTCGACAGCGTCGCGGCGGCGAAGATCGTGGTCTCCAGCGTCCCGGCGGCGTGCGGTGCCCGGGTTCGCTATGCGGTTCGAGCGGGCGGTTCGAAGCCCTACGTGGTGGTGGGGTCGGTGTCTGGCGCTCTGGGGCGGGCCGCCAAGGCCGCGACCGCGGCGTTCGGCACGGTCTGGTTTGACCGCTCGATCGCGGCCACCGCCGGGCCGACGTACCAGATCACCTTTGGGGCTGGGGCCGGGGTGCCTCGCGATGCGCGTTGGGTGCTGACGGTGGTCTCGGGGTTCCACGAGTTCTCATTTGTCTCCACGGCGGCGAACGCTGCCACCACGGCCGCCGCGTGCTCGCTGGCGCTCCCGCAGGCGATCGCGGTGCACCCGGTGCAGAAGAAGGTGTTTGTCTCTTTCCCGGCGACCAATGGGGGAATCGCTGAACTGAACCCGGTTCCTCAGCAAAACTACGCGCCGTTCGAAGCCTGTTATCGATAGTTTGCGCTCAGCTGAGTCTCTTGTAGTCTCAAGGCTACCAACCGATGGATACGAACAACCGCCCGACCCGGAAAGTGGGTATTGCCGACCACATCTGGACTGCATTCGAAGACATGGCGTCGCAGATGGGCTCCGATCGGGATGCACTCATCAACCAGGCGATGTTCATGTTCGCGCGCCTGAACGGCTTTCTCGATGGCGCTGGTCACGGGTCACCCGCTGGAGCCCGCCCGGCCGCTGAAGCGAGAAACTCGCCCCCGGCGTCCGCGGCACGTGCACCTGGCCGGGGGGAAGAAGATCCAGACCGTCGGGAGATCGCCGAGCGGGTCCTGGAGACCGCCGCTGAACTCGAGCGGATGATCAAGAACAAGAACGCGCCGCCACCGCCTGCGCCCGACGATCAGGGTGAGGAAGTCGATGGCGTGGACATGGCTGAAGAGGGCAGCGACGACGCCGGCGGCGGCGGCCCGCAGCTCTACATGATGGCCGAAGGCGGCGAGCTGGACCGCGTGTCGAAGGAGCGGTTCGTCATCGGCCGCGGGAAGCACTGCGATTTCGTGATCAACTCGGGAAAAGTCTCTCGCGAACACGCGGTGATCACCCGCGAAGGCTCGGAGTACTACGTCGAAGATCTCGGCTCCTCCAACGGGACCTGGTTCAACAAGCAGCGCATCAAGCGCCGCAAGATTGAAGATGGCGACGAGTTCTTCATCTGCAGTGAGAAAGTGAAGTTCGTCTTCCGGGATTAATTCTTGCGATGCCCGGCGGCGCTCTGGTCTATTCCACGACCGTGCCGCTCCCGCCTCTCGCACCTGTCTTTCTCGCGTTGGTGGCGGCCCTGATCGCGGCGGTGATCTTCGACCTGAAGCTGCGCGTGGTGCCCGTCTCGCTCTGGATCCCGGCGCTGGCGGCGTTGTGGTCGCTCCGGTTCTGGCGTGAGGGCGTGGGCGACGCGGCGACGGGGCTGGTGTCCGGCGTGATCGGCGCTGCGGGTGCCTGGGCACCGTTCGCATTGCTGGCGTGGAAGGGCCGGGGGTTCGAGACATCGGACGCCCGGGTGGCGTCGTTGGTCGGCGCGGGGTTTGGCTGGCCGTTGGTGATGTCAGCGCTGTTGTTCATTTCTCTGTGCGGCGCCCTACAGGCCGTGTTGACCTTGCTGTGGAACGGTCAACTGGCCAGCCGGCTGGTGACGATGCTTCGCCGCTCTTCGGCGGCGACCGTGGTCAAGCTGCCGTACTCGGTGGCGATGTTGTTCGGAAGCCTTTGGACGATGTGGTGGCAGATGGAAACGGGAGCGTAGGTGAACCCAATGAGAACCCTCTGGTTGTGTGTGTGTCTGTTGGGCGCGTCGGCGGCGATGGCCCAGGAAGGCGGGACGCTCAGTCTGGGCGTCGGCAGCCAGAAGGTCATTACGGTTCCCGGCCTTCAGAAGATCGCCATCGGCGACCCGGCGGTGTGCGACGCCAAAGCGGTTGGTGGTGGCCAGGTCCTGGTGATCGGTCAGGCCGAAGGCAAGACCTCGCTCATCGTGTGGAAGGGGAATTCCCGCATCACCTACAACGTGGTGGTCCGCAAGCAGGACCCGAACGAAGTGGTCGGGGAGATGAAGAAGCTGCTGGGCGACATTGAAGGCGTGACGGTTCGAACCGTCGGCGATCGCATCTACCTGGACGGGCAGGCCTACACCGCGGCCGACGCAGAGCGCATCGAGCAGGTGGTCGGTCTGTACCCCAACGTGAAGAGCTTCG
>CAZFXD010000249.1:0-7706 GCA_964522795.1 uncultured Myxococcaceae bacterium | reverse complement strand
CGGTTCGTCTTCACCTTGTCGGCCCACATCCTGTCGCAAGCGCTCCTGGCCGTCCTGGCGGGGTACTTCGCCAGCCAGCTGTCATCGACCGGCGGCAAGCTGTTTGAGCGAGAAGCTGACCTGAAGGAGTTGGTCGAGCTACAGAACCAGATTGTGAACGCCATGCCCTCGGGCCTGGTGACCTGCGAGGCCGATGGGACGCTGACCTTCATCAACCCGGCGGCTGAACAGATTCTGGGACTGTCCCCCAGCCTCCGGCGGCCGCAGCGGGTGGACGAGATCCTGCCCGGCGTGCAGCAACTTCCCACCAACCGCCGCGCGGAGATGGCCATTGAGACGCCGGCGGGCCCCAAGGCCCTGGGGTTGAGCCTGACCCCGCTGGAGGGTCGAACCGGGTCGCGGCTGATCGTGTTCCAGGACCTGACGGACCTCCGGCGAATGCAGGACGAGCTGCGCCGCATCGATCACCTGGCCTCCCTTGGCCGGGTCTCGGCGCAGCTGGCGCACGAGGTTCGCAACCCGCTGGCGTCCATGCGCGGCTCGGCGCAGATTCTCGAGGGCGACCTGAAGGCCGAGCCGAATCAGGCCAAGTTGGCCCGCGTGATCATGCGGGAGACCGACCGGCTGGCGGGGCTCGTCGAGGGGTACCTGAAGTTGGCGCGGCCTCCTCCTCCGGTGGCCGAGCAGGTCCGCTTCGATCGCGTGGTGAGCGAGACGGTTGAGATGCTGCGCGCTGACCCTTCGACGGCGGGCATCGTGGTGGAGCAGAGCCTCGCCCCCGTGACCGGGCGGGCCGACGTGGGCCAACTGCGGCAGGTGCTGATCAACCTCCTGCGCAACGCGTTCGCCGCGGTGGGGCGGGGTGGCACCATTCGGGTCAGCCTCGAAGAGACCGCGACCGATTCGAGAATTCGCGTCTGGGATTCGGCGGGGTCCATTCCCTCGGAAGACCTGGGGCGCATTTTCGAGCCGTTCTACTCGACGCGCGAGGGAGGCACCGGTTTGGGCCTCTCCACGGTTCACAGCATCGTGCGCGCGCACGGGGGAAGTATCGAGGTAACGTCGTCGAAGCAGCACGGCACGACGTTCACCGTAGACCTCCCGAAGCAGCCCCTGGCGCAGGCATGACGCGATGAGAATTCTGGTTGTCGACGACGAGCTGTCGATGCGCGAGTACCTCGAGGTGCTCCTCGCCAGGGTCGGGTACGAGGTCGTCTCGGCGGCGAGTGCCACCGATGCGTCGCGACTGCTCGCGACGACGCCGGTGGATCTGGTCATTACCGACATGAAGCTCGGGCGGGAAACCGGGCTCGCCGTCCTGAAGAGCGCGAAGGCGCTCCCCACCGCTCCGGAAGTAATCGTGATCACGGCGTTCGGAACCACCGCCAGCGCCGTGGAGGCGATGCGACAGGGCGCGTACGACTACATCCTCAAGCCGTTCGACAACGAGGACTTCATCGCCCACGTGCAGAAGGCGCTGGAGAAGCGGCAGATCGTTCAGGAGAACCGCGATCTGCGCGACTCGCTGGCCCCGGCCGCCACCCAATCGATGGTGGGTTCCGGCGCCGCCATGCGTCCGGTGTGGGCGCTGGTCGACAAGGTGGCAGCGGCCAGCAAGTCGACGGTGCTGATTACGGGCGAGAGCGGGGTAGGCAAGGAAGTGGTGGCCCGCACCATTCACTTCAAGAGCGCGCGGGCGGCCAGCCCGTTTGTGCCCGTCAATTGCGCCGCGCTCGCCGAAGGGGTGCTGGAGAGCGAGCTGTTCGGCCACAAGAAGGGCGCCTTCACGGGGGCCAACCACGACCGCGATGGAATTCTCGTCTCGGCTGGCGCGGGGTCCGTCCTGCTCGACGAGGTGGCCGAAATTCCCCTCTCCATTCAGGTCAAGCTGTTGCGCGTCTTGCAGGAAAGGCGCGTCAAACCCGTGGGGAGTTCTTCGGAGCAGCCCTTCGAAGCCAGGATTCTGGCAGCCACCAACAAAGATCTCGAAGCCGAGGTTCGGGCGGGGCGCTTCCGCGAGGACCTGCTCTTCCGCCTCAACGTCATCACCATCGAAATTCCTCCGCTCCGGGCCCGCCGCGAAGACATCGGCCCGCTGGCCAACTTCTTCCTGGCCCGCGCTGCGGAGACGCTGGTCCGTCCACAGCTTCACTTTGCGCCTGAGACGCTGGCGCTTCTGGAGTCCTACTTCTTCCCGGGGAACGTGCGACAGCTGGAGAACTTCGTGGAGCGGGCGGCCACGCTGTCTGACAGCGATGAACTGCTGCCGTCGAGTCTGCCCGCCGCGCTGCGCGGAGAGCCCACGCAATCGAACCCGGTGGGGGGCTTGTCCCTGCACGAGGGGTTTGCGCTTGAACGCCACCTGGACGAGATCGAGCGGAAGTTTCTCAGCGAGGCGCTTCAACGCGCGGGTGGGGTGAAGACCAAGGCGGCCGAACTGTTGGGCCTGTCGTTCCGGAGTTTTCGGTATCGCCTCGCCAAGCACGGCATGGCCGATCGCGACGATTTCCAGACCTAGCGGCGCCCGACGCAGCCGGCGTGGAATTTCGACCAGCGCAGGTGCGCAGACGTGTGTACCGCCCGCTGTCCGGCCCCGCGACGCGCCGATGTAGGTCTGACGTGAAACGTCAGCTCGACGGCCCTCCGACAATTCTCGTCACGTTCGGCGGCCATTGGGCGGGGTAATCGACCGGATTTCCGCGAGGCGTTCGCCGCGCCCAGGAGGCGCATCGATTGCATCGTCTTTTGCGGCGGTTTCCATCATGAAGCCGACAGCACCCACCCCGGAGGCAACTTGATCAAACTCACCAAACGCGGCTTCACCCTCATTGAACTCATGATCGTCGTCGCGATTATCGGCATTCTGGCCGCGATCGCGATTCCGAACTTCGTCCGCTTCCAGGCGCGCTCGAAGCAGTCGGAAGCCAAGGTCAACCTGAAGTCGGCCTTCACTGCTGAGAAGGCGTACTTCGCTGAGAAGGACACCTACTCCATCTACGGCAACCTGGTCGGGTTCGCGCCGGAGCAGGGCAACCGGTTCCGCTACGAAATCAACTCCACCTGCACCTCCATCTGGAGTCGCCCGGGCGCGGTGACCACGGGCTATGAGTGCATCGGCCACGACACGGCGCGCTTCGGCAGCACCGTTCCGTCGTCGGGCGCGGTCTCGTACGCGGTGAGCAGCGGCAACGCGCCGGCCATCACCACGGCGGGCGGAGCTGGCGTCGGTGGCACGTGCCCGAACTGCGGCGTGTCGATGAAGGCGTACGGCAACGTCGACAACGACGCGCTGGCTGACGCGTGGATCATCTCCACCTCAGACATGACGTCGAGCGGTACCTGCACGGACGGCGCGACGGCCTCTGCCGGCGTTCCGCACAACGGCTACAACGACGTTTCCTGCGAATAATCAGCTCGCTTCATTGTTGAAATACGACGGGCAGCGGACTTGTTTCCGCTGCCCGTTTTGTTTTTGGAAGGGCGCTGCCGCGCCGAAAGGTCCGTGTCGCAGGGGGGGGCGCACAGGACGAGAGGCGAAGCCGTCGGAGTGCCCAGGGCGCCCGGTCGCCGCGGCGGTTCTCAGCCCTGCCGTAAAGGGGCAGCCACGGGTGACGAATCTGGGCACCCACCGTTTGTCTTGACCTGCAAGCTACCGGAAGTACGCTCCCGCTCGGCGCTAACGGGCTGGCTTCCAGCTTGCTTTAGCCCGGACAGCTGACACGCAGGTACCTCACACCAGGAGAAGAAATGTTGAAACTCACCAAACGCGGCTTCACCCTCATTGAACTCATGATCGTCGTCGCGATTATCGGCATTCTGGCCGCGATCGCGATTCCGAACTTCGTCCGCTTCCAGGCGCGCTCGAAGCAGTCGGAAGCCAAGGTCAACCTGAAGTCGGCCTTCACTGCTGAGAAGGCGTACTTCGCTGAGAAGGACACCTACTCCATCTACGGCAACCTGGTCGGGTTCGCGCCGGAGCAGGGCAACCGGTTCCGCTACGAAATCAACTCCACCTGCACCTCCATCTGGAGTCGCCCGGGCGCGGTGACCACGGGCTATGAGTGCATCGGCCACGACACGGCGCGCTTCGGCAGCACCGTTCCGTCGTCGGGCGCGGTCTCGTACGCGGTGAGCAGCGGCAACGCGCCGGCCATCACCACGGCGGGCGGAGCTGGCGTCGGTGGCACGTGCCCGAACTGCGGCGTGTCGATGAAGGCGTACGGCAACGTCGACAACGACGCGCTGGCTGACGCGTGGATCATCTCCACCTCAGACATGACGTCGAGCGGTACCTGCACGGACGGCGCGACGGCCTCTGCCGGCGTTCCGCACAACGGCTACAACGACGTTTCCTGCGAATAATCAGCTCGCTTCATTGTTGAAATACGACGGGCAGCGGACTTGTTTCCGCTGCCCGTTTTGTTTTTCGGGAGGTAGAAGCTTTTCGTCATGTGGGCCCGGTTCGCTTCCATCGTGGTTGCCGTGTCGACGATCGCCGCGCTGAGCGAGCGTCCTCGCCCGCGGTTGCGCACCAGCAGCGAACCCGTGCTTCCACGCATTGAGATGATTCGCATCGCCGGGGCAGGCCACCAGAGCTTCTTCGCCGACGTGTACTGGCTGGCGATGATTCAGGCCCTCGGCGCGGCCCGCACCGCCGAAGAATATCGCGACATCTACTATTACGCGGACTTCATCACCGATCTCGACTGGAAGTTCGACGCCATCTACCGCTACGCCGGCGTCACGCTCCCGTTCAACCGCGGGCGCGAGTCGTGGGTCAACACCGACGAGTCCACCCGCATACTCGACAAAGGGCTGCGCTATTTCCCCGCCGATCCCCGGTTGCTCAGCCTCAAGGGCTACAACCTCATGTATTACGATCGCAACATGGAGGAAGCCGCGGTCCTCTTTCGGAAGCTCGGTGAGCTGACGGGAAAGGTGCACTGGTTTCAGCTCGCGACGCGCCTGTTCTCGGAGACGTCTCGATACGACGTGGCGACCGAGCTCGCTCGCAACATGCGGGACTCGGCCACCGACGATGAGACGCGGGACTATTTCGAGCGCCGCATCAAGGAGATCGAACTCGAACAGGTGCTGGTGCAGGTCGACCGCGCTGTGGCGGACTATCAGCAACAGTTCGGTCAGCTGCCCCGTCACGTGACCGAACTGCTCGCCACGGGGCGGTTGCTCGCCATCCCCCTCGACCCGCTCGGCGGCCGCATCTTCATCGATAAGCAGGGGCGGGCGCGGTCCACCTCCACCAAGTATCGAATGGAATTGATCGAACCGGGCATGAAAGAGGAATACGAGAAGAACGTCGAAGGCGAGGACCGCTTCGAGGAACGCGACCTAGGAGTCACCAAACCATGAGCGACGCCGCTGCGCCGCGCCCCGTCGAGATTCGCGGGCTGTCGAAAACCTACACCCTGGGGTTCTTCTTCAATCGCCGCGTGAAGGCGCTCCAGGGGCTCGACCTCACCATCGAGGCCGGTCAGGTCTACGGGCTGGTCGGGCCCAACGGGGCGGGCAAGTCCACCACCATCAAGATCTTGATGAATCTGGTGAAGGCCAGCGGCGGCGACGCGAAGTTGTTCGGCCGCCCGGTGCACGACGCGAACGTTCGGCGGCTGGTGGGCTTCTTGCCGGAGAACCCGGCGCCGTACGCGTACCTGACAGGGCGCGAGTTCCTGGTGTTCGCCGGCCGGCTGGCCGGGCTGTCTGGGGAGGAGCTCGATCGCCGGGTCGGGGAGGTGCTGGGCCAGGTGGAGATGGTCCAGGCGCAGAAGCTGCAGAGTCGCCGCTACTCCAAGGGCATGGTGCAGCGCATCGCCCTGGCGCAGGCGCTGATCGCCAGGCCCAAACTGTTGATTCTGGACGAGCCGACGTCGGGTCTGGACCCCGTGGGCCGTCGCCTGATGCGGGACATCATTCTCGCCCAGCGCGACGCCGGGGCGACCGTGCTGTTGTGCTCGCACATCATCCCCGACGTGGAGGCGCTCTCGCAGCGCATCGCCGTGTTGGTCGGCGGGCGGCGGGTGCGCGAGGGGACGGTGAGCGACCTGTTGGGCGGCCACGACGCGACGATGATGGAGTTGGTCGTGGAGGGCGTGAGCGAAGCGCAGTTGCTGGAGTGCGGCCTGAAGAGAGAGGCGCTCCAGCGCATCGACGAGCGCTGGTTGGTCAAGACGCCGGAGGGGAGCGGGCAAGCGCTCCTCAAGTCGGTGATGGCGGCGGGCGGGCGGGTCAGTCGCTTTCAGCCCACGCGGTTCGGGCTTGAAGACCTGTTCCTCGAGACCGTGAAAGAAGCAGGCAGCAGGACTGTCGGAGGAGACATCGACACATGAGCGCCTTCGGAGCCATGGTCTGGAACGGGTATCGAGAGGCCCGCCGCAACCGCATCACCACCCTCATCGGTGGGTTTGCGATCGTCTTGATGGCGAGCTCGACCCTGGTGGCGGAAGTCACCGTGATGACCTTTCAGCGGGTGTCGACTGACGTCGGGCTTGGCCTGATGGCCATGATCATGACCGTCCTCGCCATCTACCTCGCGTGCGGCATGCTGCCGGGCGAGATTGAGCGGCGAACGATCTTCCTCGTCGTCTCGAGGCCAATTTCGCGCGCCACGTTTCTGGTCGCTCGGCTGATCGGCAACGTGCTCACACTCGCCATTCTTCTCGCCGCCATGACCGCGATCTTCTGGCTGCAGTCGAAGTACATCATCTTCGATATCGGCTGGCCGGTGCTGTACGCGCAGCTGGGGTTGCTCACGGAGTTGGTCGTGCTCTCGGCCGCCGGCTTCATGTTCTCGTCGATGAGCAGCGCGGTCGTCTCCGCGACCTGCACCACCGGGCTGTACTTCATGGGGCACCTGACCAACGACCTCTACAAGATTGCTGATCGCTCAGACAGCGCGGCGATGAAGGCCTTCGGGCGGTTCATCTATTACGCGCTCCCCAACCTGGAGAACTTGAACTACCGCGGCCACGCCACCTACGACATCAGCGTGGACCCCGCCGACTTCCTCAAGACGGTGGTCTACGCGCTGGGGTACGCGGTGGTGTTCACCGTGGTGGCCATGTTCGTGTTCGAGCGCCGCGACTTCAAATAGCGAAACAACGCGCTACAGGCCTGCGGCGGCTGCATCAGCGTCGAAACTTTTCGCGCGCGCAGTTCCGCGTATCGTTCGGTGCATGCGACGTCATGACAGCCCAGGTGAGGTGCCCCAGCTCCGTCTGCTCAAAGGCGACGGAGAGCGACGATTTGAGCCGTTGGCGTCTCGCGACGCGGTGGCCCGCGCGCTGATCGAAGCGGGCGCAGGGCTGCTCACGCGTCGAATTTCTCCTTCGCGCGTCGAGGCCATCGAACGCCACGTCGAAGAAGTGCTTCAATTGTTCGACCGCGTCGACCGCGAGCCGATGTTCGCCATCGTGCTCGAGCGAAAACTCAAGGCGCTGGAGGCGATGATGCGCGAGACTCGCGACGTTCAAGCCGCCGCGCGCTTGCAGCGGTAGTTCACGAATGCGCCGGGCCGGCGTGACGCAGGCAGCAGTCGAATGAGCGGGGTCGTGGAGAATTTCGGGCGCTACCAACTGCTGAAGAAGATCGCCAGCGGGGGCATGGCGCAGATATTTCTCGCGCGGCAGACGGGGCCAGAGGGCTTCGAAAAGCTGCTGGTGGTGAAGCGAATTCTGCCCCACCTGTCCGAG
>CAZFXD010000248.1:0-7753 GCA_964522795.1 uncultured Myxococcaceae bacterium | reverse complement strand
TGAATGGCCTGGACGAGCAGGCCGCCGGGGTTCCCGCGCAGGTCGAGCACGAGCCCCTTGAGCCCGCCCTGAGCGTTGGCGGCCGACTCGAGGTCGGACAGCGCCGCTTCCAGGCTGCGCGTGGTGTTCCCCTGGAAGTTTTTCACCCGGACGTAGGCGACGTTCTGCGCCAGCAGCTTGGACTGCACGGACTCGACGTTGATCAGGGCGCGGGTCAGCGTCATGGCCACCGGCTTGTCCCAGCTCTTGCGCTCCACCGTAATCGTCACCTTGGTGTCGACGACGCCGCGCAATTTCCCCACCGCCTCGTTCAAGTCCATGTTGACGGTGGACTCTTCTCCGATGCGCTTGATCTGATCGTCCTTCTTGATGCCGGCGCGAAAGGCCGGCGTCTTGGGCAGCACCTTCACCACCGTGAGGTTGCCCTCGCGCATCTGAATCACGAAGCCCAGGCCGCCAAACTCGCCCTTGGTGGTGAGCTTCATCTCCCGGTTCATCTCCGGGCGCAGCAACACCGAGTGCGGGTCGAGGGTGTTGAGCATGCCGTTGACCGCGGCGAACTCGAGGTGATGCGGCCGGTGTCGATGTCTTTGATCTTGCCGTTGACGTTCAACTTCACAGAATTCGAATCGGCCGAGGGCTCGACCAGCACGTCGGGGACGGTCTTCTCGACCCACTCGAGGGCCTGGATGAACATCTCCTTCGGCTTGATCCGGCTCGGGTCGACGTAGTTCTCCTTCACCTCCAGAATCGCCTTGGTCATGGCCCGCATGGCGGTGAGGTCGTGCGGGCGCTTCTCGCCGTGCGGGTCCTCCGCGGCCGCCAACGCGGCGTTCGATACCTCGTCCGCGATGTGGAGCGAGGCGACGGGGCGTCCTCTCCCGGCCCAGGCCCAACCCGTGAGCAAGCTCGCGAGGACAACTGCAATTCCGAACGTTTGAATCACCCGACGCATGTGATGCTCGTTTCTGATGGGGGCTGTGTGGAAAGCGAGAAAGCCTAACCACCACCTGTGTACGCTTCAAGGAACAGGAAGGCTGCGGCATTCCCCCCGGCAAAATGCGAGCGCAGCGACCGGCTCGCCGTGATAGTGGGGCTCGGTGTCGCTCGACTTGACCCAGGAGCCCTCCGCGCCGGTGACGGGTGTCGACGACCTGGTGTCGCTCTTCAAGACGTTCGAAAAAGCGCCCGAGCAGCAGCAACTGGGGCTCGAGCACGAGAAACTCCTCGTCGACCCCACCACGCGGCGGGCGCCGCCGTACCCCGGGGGCGTAGGGCTGGTCCTCCAGCGGTTCGTCGACCGGGGGTTCACCCCGTTTCGCGAACTCCCCGGCGGGCCGATCATCGCGGTGGAGAAAGAGGGGAGCACCATCTCGCTCGAACCCGGCGGCCAGCTGGAGTTGTCCGGTCGCCCGGCGTTGACCGCCCGGGCCGCGCACGAAGAGAACGTCGCCCACCTGGAGACGCTCCGGGGCGTGATGTCTGACAGCTCCCTCATGGCGATCACCATGGGGTACCGACCGTTCGATCGTCTGCGCGAAATGCCGTGGATGCCCAAGCGTCGCTACGACGCCATGCGCGCCACGTTGGTTCCTCGGGGTGAGCTGGCCGAGAACATGATGCTGATGACCGCCACCGGGCAGGTGTCGGTGGATTACTGCGATGAAGCCGACTGCGTTCGGAAGATGACCGCGGTGACCCGAATCAACCCGACGCTGGTGGCCATGTTCGCCAACAGCGCCGTGGTCGAGGGACGGGCCTCGGGGTTCCTCTCGTACCGCAGCCACGTGTGGACGCGCGTCGATCCGGCGCGTTGCGGCGACGTTCCGGCCCTCTTTGGCGACGGGTTCGGGTACCGCGCGTACGTGGAGTGGGCGCTCGATGCGCCGATGCTCTTCTTGCGTCGGGGGGGCGACTACCTGCGGCCCGGCCTGACGTTCCGCGAGTTCTTGAAGTCAGGCCTGGGTGAGCACCGCGCCACCATGGCCGACTGGAAAGATCACCTCTCCACCCTGTTCCCCGAGGTACGCCTCAAGAACGTGATCGAAGTGCGCGGGGCCGACGGGGTGCCCTTGCCGCTGACCGGTTCGCTGCTCGCGCTCGTTCGCGGCCTGCTCTACGACGCCACGGCGATGGAAGAAGTGGCGGGCACGTTCCCCGCGCGCACCCTGGAGCAGCACCAGATTGAGCACGGCGACGCGCGGCGGCTGGGGTTTCGCGCCGCGTGCGCCCTGGGCACGCAGCACGAGGCGGCCAAGACCCTGCTCAAGATCGCCCAGCGCGGCCTGCACCGGCTGGACCCGCTCGACGCGCCGCTGCTCGACCCGCTGGAGTCGTTGGTGGAGTCTGGCAAGACGCTGGCCGAGCGGGCGCTCGACGTGGTGCGCTCGCCTGACCGCCTGCTCAAAGAATTCGCGATCGACGCCGCGGGCTGAGCGCCCTCAGTCCCCGGAGCGCGTGGTCCAGATGGAGTCGAAGAGCTGACAGAACTTCTCCAGCGGCAGCAGGAACACGCCGTCGTTCTTTCCGTTGCCGGAGGGTTCGCTCTCGCCCCAGGGGTTGCGCAGCTTGACCAGGCGCTGGCCGCCCTTTTCCTCGTAGCCGAGGACTGAATAGGTGTGGTCCGAGTACAGCCCGGTGTTGGTGTACCGGCGGTCGTACTTCTCGCCGTAGGTGGGCGCCGCCACCGGGCGATGCTCATCGAGCGCGGTGGTGATCGTCTTCCACGCCGCGTCTTCGCCGCCGGGCCGGACTGTCTGCGCCATGCCGGGAATGCCCAGCACCGACTCGAACACCTCGTCACCCACGCCCCCGTCGCCGATGGCGTTGTAGCTGCCGTACCAGGTGGCCCAGGCCTTCTCGATCAGCGCAAACCACAGCTCCATCGACTTCTGCGACTTGTCCGCTTCGGCGGAGCGCCCGTACAGCGGCCCGCCCCAGGCGCGAACGTACAGATCGCCGTCGACGACGATCGGAACAGGTGAGGCCTTGCCGGTGCGGCGGTCCACTTCCTGAAAGGTGACGGTGTACGTGCCGTCGCGGTTCTTGGAGATCATCTTCTCGATGTCTTTGCCGTGGGAGAGCGCCAGGGCGGCCATCGAGGCGGGGAAGTAGCAGTCGGCCAGGTTTCCCTGCTGCACGTCTTCGGGGCGGCAGCCGTTCTTGAACAGCGGCCCCGAGAACCGCTTGAGCGAGAAGAGCGGTTTTCCGCGGCGCGTCTCGGTCTTGTACAGCGCAGGATCTTCGACGAGGTCCACCACCCCGACGGGCCCTCCGGGCACGCTGACCGTCTGGGCGAGCTCTTTCGAGAAATTGACGTTGTTGGTTCCATCGCTGGCGGCCACCGCGAAGGTGTCTCCCTTCTTGCCGGTCAGCCGCGTTCCCTTCTTGAAGGTTCCGTTCTCGTCGAGCGTGACGACGGTCTTCTCGCCCGTGCGGACGTTGCGAAACTGCAAGCGGGCGCCAGGCTCTGAGACCTGCCGGCTGCCGTTGATATTCTCGACCTCGACGGTGTCGTTGGCGCCCGCGGTGAGGCCGATTCGGTCGAGAGAGACCAGGGCCTGCCGGGCGTCCTTCGCCGCGTGCCCCTGAAGTTTGACGGTCAGCCAGCCGGTGGTCTTGCCGTTGTGGTGCCGCGCGCGCAGGCGCACGATGTCGCCCTCCTTCGCGTCTTTGAGGGCCGCCGTGAATGAGCCGTCAGCACCCGCCGTGCCCATCTTGCGCGTCTCGTCGGTGAAGATGCGGCCGATGGGGGCGGTGGTGAGGTTGATGCCTTCGATGATGTCCCCGGGCCTGGCGGTGCCGAGAATGCCCGCCTTGCCGGTGGAGCTGATTTCCAGACCGGCGATCTTCAGGTTGGGCTGCTCCAGGCTCGCCAGAGTGCTGAGGAACTCCCGAGCGCCCGAGGTGAGCGACAGCTCTCCGCCGAGGAGCGCAGCCAGATCGTGCGATTCGCCACGGCTCATTCCGTCGGCGACCAGCGTGGCCAGCGTGGCGCGCGAGGCGTGCGACAGCGTGGGGAGGACCTCGCTCGACTCGGTGGTGCGGGTGTCGAGGAGCTCGGCGGCGATTTTTCGCGCGGTGCCGATGGAGACCGTGGACTCGCCGGCGCGACGTGCCGCCCGGAGCGTGCGTTCGGCGCCCGCGTCTTTGAGTTTGGTGACCATTGGTTCGCTCGAATTGTCGCGTCGAACCTACATGTCGTTGCTTCACCGCGTCGTGTCGGGGCTCCCACGTCGCAACTTGTCGAAAAAACCGAGCTTTTCAGTCTGGAACGGGGGGCGGGCATCGGGTCGCGCAGGCTCATCGACGCCTGGCCGGTAGAGCGCCGAGAGCTGCTGGTCGTCGCCGTCGGCGGTGAGGGCGGACGCATGCAGCGTCCCGTCGGGATCGAGATCGATCACCGCGGTGGTGAACGGGGCTCTCGACTCGGTGCTCCACGAGACGAGGTACCGGAGCGCGCCGCCTTCTTCCACGAAGGTGTCGATGATGGTGGCCTCGGCGGGCAGCACCACGGTGTGGCTGGCGGGGTACGCGCACTGCCCGCTGAAGGCGAGCGTCGGCGGCATGGACGGAGCTCGCACCCAGATGGCCTGCAGCGTGCGCTCGTGCAACCGCCGCTCCGTGGCGGCTTTGCGGGCGTGGAAGATGGCGTCGGCGAGCAATTGGGCCCCGCGCGCCACGTCCGCTGACGAGAGCCGCTCCACGCCGACCCCGGCGCCCACCCCAGCGCGCACCGCGGACGACAGTTCCTCGCTCCCGTCCAACACCAACCACTCGTTCAGAGACTGATTCGAAAGCCTCGCGCCGCTGCGCAGCGCCGCCACCAGCTCGAGCACGGTCGCGCCGCTCGGCACGTCTGCGGTCTGCGTGCCCACCGCGGCGGTGCTGACGTCGCCTCCGCTCACCTCGACGATGGCCGCGTCGACCGCCCGCGGCCGGATTCGAGCGACCACGTACCGGCCCCGGACCAGGCCCGTGGACTCGGCACGCGCGGCGGCCGCCGCCGGCAGGTCCCCCACGATGCGCGAGGGCAGTCCCGCCACGTCGCCTGCCGCGGCGAGGGTGGCGCGTTGCATGGGCGTCCACGACACCGGCACCGCCAGGGTCAGGCTGCCGATGGAGAGCGCGCGCTCCCATTCGCCGATGGCCGAGGCAAACGTCTCCACCAGCGAGGCGTCGGAGCCGTCAGCGGAGAACCAGCGCCAGTGACCGTCGGGGCCGACGCGGAGATCGTCGGCCGAGGGGGAAGTGCTCGGCGCCGCGGGGCCATCGGCGGCGGGGCGCTCCAGCGCCGCGCCCACGCGGGTCGGCACGCTCACCACCGACCCCCGGCCTTCGGCGAAGGCGTGAATCATTCCCTCGCCGACACGACCCAGGTCGAACGCCACGGGGATGGTGGGCCGCACCGCCGCCTCGGTCGCTTCGGGGCGCTCGAAGTCGACCGACCCCACCACGCGCACCACGAACGCCTGACTCTCGGGGTCGAGTCGAACGAAGCGCAGGCGCATGCCCTGGCGCGGCGGCTCTCCCACCGCGCCGCTTTGATCGACGCGGCCCCGCCCCCGCAGCACGCGCTCGCCCGAGGCGAGCACCACCTCGAACGCCAGCTCGACGCCCAGGGGCCGCGGGTGGGGCGTGGCGATGAACAGCCCCTGCGCCGAGAGGTTCTTGCCGTAGCGGTTGATGAACTCCGCCTCGTCGGCGAAGGGCACGCGGATCCGAATCGAGATCGCCCGGCTCTTCTCTTCGCTCACGTCAGCGCAGCCCCAGCCGGAGGACGGGCTGTCCGTTGGCGCCGGCGAGCTCGAACGTCAGCCCCGGCTTGAGAATCTCTCCGTTGCCTTCGAACGCGAAGCCGAGCTCGGCCGTTTCGCCCGCCCAGATCGACACCACCTTGGGAGGAATGCCCAGGGCGAGCTCGGCGTCTTTGGCGACCGGAATGACCGTCTCACCCAGTCGCAGGCGGCAGTCGCTGATGGAGATCTCGAACGACTTCTTGCCGGCGTTCTCAAGTTTGGTGCTGAGGCGAATGAACCCGTCTGAGCTGGTGACCACCACGCGCGAGTTGCGGATGCTGGGCGCGGTGGCGATCGCGGTCAGGGTGAGCGAGACCCCGTCCTCCGTTCGAACCGTGGTCTCGGCCGGGAGCGGCAGGTTCGTCGCGCCGGTCGGCTTGCTGGTCGAGTCGCGCAACCGCTCCACCTGCTCGTCGGGGCGGGAGGTCCTAAGTTTCTCCACCAGCTCGCCGTTCGAGGGGGCGGGCGTGGACGGGCACGCGCAACAGAGGGTCGCCAGTGCGATGAGCGACCGGTGCACCGGGTTACGCCTTCACCAGTTCATACGCGCGAGCGAGGGCCGCTGGAATCTGGGCGGGGTCGGTTCCGCCCGCTTGCGCCAGATCGGGTTTGCCACCCCCGGAGCCGCCCACGGTCTTCGCCAGCTCGCGAACGATGTCGCCCGCCTTCACTCCTTTTTCGACGAGATCTCTGGTCGCCGCCACCAACAGCAGCGCCTTGCCATCGGCGGTCGGGCCCCCCAGCACCACCAGCACGGACTTCATCTGATCTCGGTAGCGGTCGGCCAACGCGCGCAGCACCTTGGCATCGGCCGGGTCGACGCGCTGGGTGAGGACCTTGATCCCGTTGATCTCCCGCACCTCTTCCGCCGCGCCGCTCTGGGTCTGCGCTTTGAGGGCGCTGTCATCCAACTTCTTCTCCAGTTCCTTCACCCGCTTGAGCGTGGACTCGATCTTCTTCGAGAGTTCCTTGACGGGAACCTTGAAGAGGCTCGCCGCCTCGAGCAACGAACGCTCGGCTTCGCGCATGCGCTCCAGCGCCGAAGCGCCGGTAACCGCGGTGATGCGGCGCACACCCGACGCGATGGATGACTCGCTCGTCAGCTTGAACAAGCCGATGTCGCCAGTGCGGGAGACGTGCGTGCCGCCGCACAACTCGGTCGACTCGGGGTGCACCGAGACCACCCGAACCACCTCGCCGTATTTCTCGCCGAACAGCGCCACGGCACCTTTGGCCCGCGCGGCCTCGAGCCCCATCACCTCGGTGCTCGCTGCGGCGTTGTCGCGGATCCACGCGTTGACCAGGGTCTCCACGCGCTCCAGGGCGTCGGGCGCGGGCGCGGCGAAGTGGGAGTAGTCGAAGCGGAGCCCATCGGGGCTGACCACCGACCCAGCCTGCTTCACGTGATCGCCCAGCACCACCTTGAGGGCGCGGTGCAAGAGGTGAGTGGCCGAGTGGTTGGCGCGGGTCTTCTTCCGACGTTCGGCGTCGACCGACAGTTGGACGACCTGGCCTTTGGCCAGCGTGCCCTCCTTCACCTTGACCCGATGCACCGTGAGCGCCGGCACCGGCTTCTGGGTGTCCACCACCTCGGCGCTGCCGCCGGCCCAGCGAATGACCCCGGCGTCGCCCACCTGGCCGCCCGACTCTCCGTAGAAGGGCGTGCAGTCGGTGATGATCTCCGCCGTGCCACCGGGGCCCACGCTGGCCGTCGGTGCGCCTGCCACCAGCACCTCGAGCACCTTGCCGTCCGCTTCCAGCCCCGCGCCCTCGTACCCGGTGAACCTGGTGGCCGGGACCGCGCCCGCCAGCTTCAGGTACACGTCGGAGATCGCTTTTTCGCTCGAGCCGCCGAAGGACGCCTTGTCGCGCTGTTCGGCCATCAGCTTCTCGTAGCCCGGCACGTCGATGTCGTAGCCGCGCTCTTTGGCGATCACCTGCGTGAGGTCCCAGGG
>CAZFXD010000247.1:0-7794 GCA_964522795.1 uncultured Myxococcaceae bacterium | reverse complement strand
GCCCAGCACGATCCCGACGACCAGAGGCCCGGCCGCCACCCCCAGCGACAGGCTGGTGCAGGGGAAGAAGCGCTGCGCGTGCGAGGCCTCGAACTGAGTGAAGAACCAGGGCAGGGCGTCAGGGTTGGTCGGGTCAGGCACCGAGAAGAACCCTTCGTGCGGCTCACGCGAGTGTCCCGTGTAGGTCAACTTCACCTTGAGCGGCTTTCCCGCAGGGAACGGCTTCGCCGAGGTGACCGTCACCGTGCCCCGGGAGGTCGCGGGGCTGGCCTTCACGTCGAACTTCGCGGCGGCGTCGTTGACCTCCGCGCTCTTGAACTCGAGCGCGTAGGCGTCGAACTCCACGCGGTTGCCGCCGGCTCGCGGGAGCACCGTGGCCGTGGTGGTCGCCGAGAACGCCCCGTCATTCTCGAGCCGAATGTCGATGCGGTAGTGCTGCGCGTCGTAGGGGCGAACCGGCGGGCCGCTGGCGGCCAGGGCTTCAACGACAAGGACAGCCGTCAAATGAGCGATCATGGCGGCGCACCCTACGCGAACGGCTCGGCGCTGCGAACGCGGAACGCCAGAATGCCGATTTGCGTCGCCCCGGTTTTCGCGGCGGGTGTACGGTGCCCACGTGAGCATTCCGGCACAACTCGGAAACGTGGGGCGCGCGCTCCTCGAACTCCTGGCGGCGCATGTGCAGCTGTTCAAGGAGGAAGCCGCGGAAGAGGCCACGGCGCTTGGAACGGCGCTGGCGGCGTTTGGCCTGGTGGCGAGCTCGCTCTGGTTCGGCTGGCTCTTCCTCAGCTTCGCCGTGCTCTTCGCCCTCGTCCCGTCGCAGGGGTTCTGGCTCGCCGCGCTGTGGGTCGGAGGGACGCATGTGCTGCTCGCGGTCCTCGTCGGCTGGATCACCATCCGCTGGCTCAAGTCGCGCCAGTTCCTCGTTCGGACCCGCGCCTCCCTCGAGGCCACCCGTCGGTCCTTGAGCCCGGCCAGCGCCGCGTCCACACTGCCGCCGGAGACCACATGAAACAGCTCAACCCCGCGCCAACGGACGCCCTGGCCACGCTGGAGTCCGCGCAGCAGCACCTGGAGCGCGAACTCGCCGCGCTGCGCACCTCGGTGCATCGGGCCACGGCGTGGCAGACGTGGGTCCGCGAGCATCCGCTGGCCGCCGTCGGCATTGCGTTGGGCGTGGGTGCGGTCGTGGGCTTGTTGTTGTCGCCGCCGGAGACTCGGAGGAGTGAATCATGACGGAAACGAATGCCAACGCCGAAGTGCCCCCTGCAAAGACGCTGGAAGACCGCTTCGGGCCCAAGCTCGAAGCAGCCTCCGCGGAACTTGAGAACGTCGCCGAACGCGCCCGGGGCGTGATTCGGACCCACCCGGCGGCGTCGATTCTCGCCGGCTTCGCGGTGGGCTTCGTCGTAGGAAAGCTGGCGTCCCGCCGATGAACGCGCCTCCTCCTGCCAAATCAGGCCCGCGCTCCGGGGCCGAGATCCTCAAAGACGTGTCCTCGTTCGGCGATGCCGTGCTCGAGTCGCTCGATCTCAAGCAGACCGTCGACGCGCACCCCATCGCCAGCGTGGCCGCCGCCACCGCGGCCGGCTACGTCGCCGGAGGGGGGCTGTTCTCGTCAACCACCGCGCGCCTGACGAGGCTGTTGGTTCAAGCCGCAGCGGTGCCGGCGGTGCGCGAAGCCCTGCTCGACGTGGCCGAGGCCGCCCTCGACGGCGCGATCAAGTTCGCGCAGGCCGGCAAACCGCCGCCCAAAGGCCCATGAAGAAGAAGGCCCCCGCGAAGAAGAAGCCTCGCGCCGGGCGGCGTGCGGCCCACCCCACGACAGGCCATGATCCGGCGTCATTGGTGCCCACCACCCCCGACGCCCTGGTCGTCGCGGCGCCGGCCCTCCTGGAGTCCGACGTGGCGGCGGCGCTGGGGCTCGCCGGAGGTGAGACGCTCGCCGGGGCCTACGAAGCGGTGGGCGCGATCGTCGGCGCGTTGCGGAACCTGGAAGAGGAGACCGGGCGCGCGGTGCGGGCGCTCGGGGCGCAGGCGAAGGTGATGGCCGGCGCCTTGAAGAAGCTGGCCGAACAGATCACCCCCGCGCAGGGCGGGGACATCGAGGCCCGCCTCAACGCGGCGTCCGAGGCCACCCGGGTCGAGAGCAGCCAATGGCAGGCGGCGCTCCTCGCGGCGTTCGAGACGGCCCGGGCGACCCTGGTGACGCGCGCGCAACGGCACGCCGTCCTGGCCCGGCCCCAGCTGGTGGTGCGCGTGCGCAGCCTGCCGCGCGGGCAGGCGCTCGTGCACGTCGATCGCCTCTCCGCTCCCGAGGCCATCTCGCTGTGCATCTTGCTCGCCGGGCGGGTGCCGACGCGCTTCGAGTTCCTCGGCGACGACAGCCAGCAGTCGCTCGAGCGCGGGTTTGACTTCGCCTACGCCGCCGATCTCGAAGCCAGGCTGGGAGCGACCGATCTCACCGCCGCCGCCATGCTCCGAACGCCGGCCCAGTTCATCCCGGTGAAGGCGATGATCCCCTTGCGGGCGCCAGCCGATAGCGGGCCGGTGTTCCGCTTCGTGTCTCGCGGGCCCGTGCTGGAGGCCGAGATCGCAGAAGGAGAGGCGTTCCGGAACGTGCTGCAGCAGAGCGAGGCCGAGGCCGTCGCCGCGCGCCTCCTGGAGCTCAAGTTGGCCGGCCGGGTAGGGCTGGTACTCGCCCCGGGCTGATCGCGCGTCAGTGCGTCTTGACGATGCCGAGGTCGGCGGTGCCCGCCGCGGCGAGCGACAACACCGAAAGGTTCGCCGTGTCTGGCCCGCCCATCTTGGCGGACTGAAAGACGATCACGTAGTTCTTGCCGGCTTCGGGGAACGCCGAGCCTGGAATGGTGTACGACTTCTGGCGCCACGGGATCGGCGCCGCCACCAACTGCAGCAGCTCGAGCGGCGTCTGAGGCAGGTTGGTCCAGGTGGGCTTGGTGTCTTTGCCATTGAAGACGTCCACCCCGAAGACGGCGATGAACGCGAGGTTGAGCTCGCCCCCGCCGGGAACGTCGGGGCGATTGAGCACCACGTCGGTGTTGCGCGCCAGATCGAGGTAGCCCGCGCTGGGGTGCAGCTCGGGAATTTTTTCCACCCCGGGGGCCTTGTCGACTGAGCAGGTATAGAGCGCGCTGCCCGACTTGACGTTGAGCTGGTACTTGGCGCCCTCGACGTAGCCCACGCCTCCGTCGTTCCCGACCAACAGGTAGGCGCCACTGCCCACGTCGTTGACCGGGACCTGGGCGCCGCCCGCCACGCCCACCGTGGCCTGACCGCCGCTGACCCCTTTGGGCGCTTCGATCGACGCCGGCCCGGGGATGGTTCCGAAGAAGATGTAGGCCACCGACTGCGGCGGAATCGAAAGCCCCGCGTCGGTCAGGAACATGCCCGCATCGAAGCTGAAGCCGGAGTCGGCGGGAAAACCCCCGTCGAAGTCGACCGGCGGGAGCACCAGCGCGTTGCCCTTGATCTCAATGGTTGGCGTGGTGAGCACAGTGCCAAGCAGGACGTGATTGGCGGTGGCCTGTTGAATCAGATCGCACGCGGAGACGGCCGCCAGCGCGAAACCAACAATCACCCATCGGTTCAGTCTCATGGTCGCGGAGCATACCAGCCGCGCTACAGTCCGCACGGAACGTGCCGCGCCTCGAACGCCAGACCTCGATTCGCCATGGCCTGCAGATGCTGGCTGTGGCCGCCGTGTGGGCGGTGGCCGTCGGCTCCGCCTTCGCCGTGGTCGTGATCGGCCGCAGCGATCGCCAGGGCACGCACGCCCGGTTCGGCGTGCTCGAACGCCCGCTGCGGGCGCTGGAGAAGCTCGAGGCGCTCACCATGGACGTGCGCCTCCGCCAACTGGAGACGTTTCAGCGCGCCCCCAACGTGGTGGTGGCCGTGGCCGGCGACGCCAGCCGACAGGCGCTGGAGATGTACGGTGCGCTCGAAGCGACGCAGCGCCCCTGGGGCCCCGAGACGTATGCCATGCTGGTCGATGGCTTGTGCGTCGAGGGTGCTTCCGCGGTGGCGTTGGCCGCGGACCCGGCTGTGCCTCCACGCACGAGCGTGCTCAAAGACGACAGCGCACTCCGCGCCGCGCTGGTGGCCCACCCGGCTGCCGCGATCACCACGTTTCTGGAGCGCGCGCCACAGACGGCCATGGTGCCGCCCCTGCGCCCGTTTCTGGTTCGGGTGAGCGACGGCAGCAACGTGGCCCGCCGCAACGACACCATTCGGCTCGCCCTCAGCCTCGGCGTGCCGGTGTACGCGGTGGAGCGGCCGGGCGCCGCCGGACTGTGGGTGGCGGGGGAGACGGAAGCCCGCGCCCAGAAGGCCGCGGCGGCGCTCGGGGCGGTGCCGCCGCTCGTCGCGCGCACGCTCGTGCCCGACGACGAGGCGTCCGAAGTCGACGCCTCGTTCCTGACCCGCGAGGCCTCAGCCCTCACGGTGCCCGGCCTGGCCGTCGACGACCTCCCCGAGCTCGCGGCGATCGCTCCGCCGCACCCGGCGATCTCCGGCGAGCCGACCCGCAGCGGCTCACGTTCGTTCGACCCCGAGCTCGATGGCACGGTGCGTGGCGTGCAGTACTTCTTCGCCGCGCGGGACGGCGCGGGCCGCAAGGTGGTGCTGCCGTCGGCGGCGCTCCTCACCGCGTGGACCAGCCTGGGGCGTCCGGAGCTCCGCGTGGCCGATGGGCGCCTCCACCTCGGCACCACCGTTTCGGTGCCGATCGATCACACCGGGTTCGGCTATCTCGCCTGGACTGGCGCGTCAGTCCGCGCGTTGCCCGTGTGGCGGGTGCTGGTGAACGCGATGGACAAGAAGCGGGGCGACGCGCCGCGCTTCGACAACTCCATCGTCCAGGGCGTGGTGATCGTGGGAGATGACGTGGCCTCCAGCCCCGCGCGCACGCCCGTTGGCACGGAGCGGGCGGAGGAGACCACCGCCCGCCTGACCGACGCCATCTTGACCTCCGATGGCATCGAGCGGGCCTCTGCCACGCACGACGCCGGGTTGGCCCTGCTGGGCGCCCTGGTCGGTGCCTTGTGCGCGGTGGCGGCTTCGTCGCGCCGACGGGCGAGCGCGCTCTCGCAGGTTGGCTGGCTGCTTCTGGGCATCGCGTCGCACGTGGGGATTTCGATCTGGGTCTTGGAGCACGACCGCCGGTGGATCGCGCTCTCCGCTCCCGTGCTCTCCATGGTGTTCACCTTCTATGGCGCGCAGGGCTACGGCGAGGCGCTTGAGCAGCGGTTCCGCGAGCTCGTTTCGCGCACCCTGGGGCGCCGCCTCCACCCCGACGTGCTGGCGTTTCTACAGCGCAACGTGGGGTTGATGCGGCCGATCCGCCGCACGGTGTCGGTCTGCGTGACCGATCTCGCAGGGTTCACCGCCGCCACGCGCGAAGAAGACCCCATTCGCCTCATGGAATCACTCCAGGAACACTGGAACGACGCGACCGCGGCCGTGCTCGAGTCGAGGGGCCAGGTCGACAAGTACGTCGGCGATCGCATCGTCGCCTTCTGGGGAGCGCCCCTGCCCGAACGCTCGCACCCCGGCGTCGCGGCGCGCGTGGTGCTCGAGTTGAAGGCGGCGTTCGAACGCCGCGCCCGCACGTGGACCACCCGCGGTCTCACCCACCTCTCGTTTCATGTGGGGCTCGACGTGGGAACCGCCGTGGTGGGCGAGATGGGCACCGAGCACCTCACCGCGTATTCCGTGCTCGGTGAACCCGTGGCCATGGCGGGCCGACTGTCGGCGCTGGCCAAGGCCTGGAAGGTCACCGCGCTCGCCACCCAACGCTTCCAGGAGGCGGCGGCGCAGGGCCTCGTCTTCCGCGAGATCGATCGCGTTCGATTTGGCGAACGCTCAGAGCGGGTGTTCGAACTCTGCGGTCGCCTGGAGCTGCCGTGGCACACCGAGTTCGCCGCGGCGCGTGAGAAGTACCTGGCCCGGGACTTTGCCGCGGCGGCCGAGGCCTTCACCCGAATCGCCGGGCGAGACGGCGACCCGGTGAGCGAACGCCTGGCGGCCCGCTGCCGCGAGTTTCAGCGCGCTCCGCCGCCCGCCGATTGGGATGGTGCCGTGGCGGCGTCGACCCTCGGCTGAGTCAAGGAGCGCCAGAGGAACGCCGGCACCAGCAACGCCACCCCCAGCCCGAACATGATCGTCCGGGCGGGAAGGTGCGTGAGGTCGAGCAACGCGCCGCCAGCGAGGCTGGAGAGCGCGAGAAAGAGCGACGAGATCATGAAGTCGACCGCGAAGACGCGCCCCTTGAAACGATCCTCTACGCGCAGGTTGAGCAGCGACGACGAGAACACCCACTGGGTGGAGATGCCCAGGTGCGCGCCGAAGAGGCAGGCGGCCCCGATCCACAGCGTCGGCGCCATGGAGAACGCTACGTAGAAGAACGCCGTGCAGCAGAAGGCGAAGAAGATGCCGCGCTCGAGGCGAGGCTCGGTGTCGCCTCCCAGCGTTCGGGCCAGGAAGGGCCCCAACATCGCCCCCAGCCCCCGCATTGACAGGAGCACTCCGATGCCGGCCGCTGCTGTACCCGCCAGCCGGAAGTCTTGATCGCCCAGCACTGTGTACATCAGCAGCGCCGCCCCTCCGGCGGCGCTCCACCCGGCCTTCACCAGCAGCACCCGGGCCACGTCAGGTCGCGAGCGCAGAAACGCCAACCCGTCCGCCAGGGTCGAAAGCCCCAGCCGGAGGGCGCTCGTGCCTGGCAGGCGGGAGGGCGGTGGGGGCAGCTTCACTCCGAAGAGCAGCGCCGCGGAGACGAGGTAGCTCAAGGCGTCGATCACGAACGCCGTCTTCACGCCCCAGAACGCCCCCACGCCGCCCCCTGCGAGCGCCCCCACGGAAAGCATCGCCGACCAGGTCGCGGCGTGAATGGTCATGCCATCGACGATTTCGTCCCGCTCCACCACGGTGCCCAGGGCGGCTTGTTCCGCGGGGTCGAACAGCGCCGAGAGCGAGTACTGCACCACGGTCAGCGCGTAGAGCGGCCACAGGGCGACCGACGGCTCGAGGAAGCAGTACCCCAACACCACCACCGCCCGCAAAAGGTCGCAGGCCACCATCACCAGGCGGCGCGGCAGCAGGTCGGCCACCACTCCCGCCAGCGGCCCGAGGAGCGCCTGAGGCAACTGCCGTGCGAGCAGCACGGCGCCCAGCGCCACGCCGCCTCCGTGGGCGGAGAGAATCAGCTGGTAGGTCGCCAGCAGAGAAAACCAGTCGCCGAACAGACTCACCCCGGCAGCGAGCCACACCCGCCGGAAATCTCGGCGTCGAACCAACAGGCTGAGCGCGCGGCGCAACATGGCGGGTGGCTCCTTCGCACAATTTGCGCGTGCGTGTCCGGTGATCGCGCTGGCGGTCCACCACGGATTCATGGGAGGAATGCGCCTTCCACTGACGTCTGGAGGCCTCGCGATGCAGCTCAAAGATCTGAAAGTCATCATCACCGGCGGCGCACAGGGCATGGGCGCGCACTTCGCCCGGCAACTTCACGCCGCGGGCGCGAAGGTGGCGTGTGGCGACGTGAACGAAGAAGCGCTCGCCGCTCTGCCGCAGGGAATTCACCGCAAGCGGCTCGACGTGTCGAACGAAGGTGACTGCGCGGCGTTCGTCACCTGGGCGCACGAGACCATGGGCGGACTCAACGCGCTCATCAACAACGCCGGCATCCTTCGCGACGGCCTGCTGGTGAAGAAAGATCGCACCACGGGCGCGGTCTCGAAGCTGGGCCTCAACGAGTGGAACGCGGTCATCGGC
>CAZFXD010000246.1:0-7845 GCA_964522795.1 uncultured Myxococcaceae bacterium | reverse complement strand
GGCGGCTCGCGCCTCGCGTTCTGAAGACTCCGCCGCCCGCTCCACCCGGAGCGCCTCCAACGCCGACGCGTGCGAGGCCTGCAGCTCACGCACCGCCGCGTCCTTCGCCTCGCGGAGCGCCTCCACCTCGGCGGCGCGCGCGGCGGACTCGGCCGCGGCCGACGCCTTCAGCTCCGCCAGCGCTCGCTCGACGGCCGCGCGGGCGGACTCCTCTTCCTTCAAGGCGTCGCGGGTGTCGCGAAGCGACCGCGACAACCCTTCAGTTCCGGTCGACGCTTCCTGCAGTCGCTGCTGCGTCTCCGCCAGCTCCCGCGCCCTCTCCGCCGCCTCGGCCCTCGTCTTCACCAACGCTTCGTCCGCCGACTGCCACTCGGTCTCCGTGGCCTTCCGCTCCGCGCGTTCCTTCTCCAGCGCCGCGGTGAGCGCCTTTGCCTCGGCGTCGAGGGCCGTGGAGCGCTGCTCCGAGTCCCGCAGCGCGGCCGCCAGTCGCTCCGCCTCCGCGGCGGTGGTCTCGAGGCGCTTGGTGGTCGCGGCAAGCTCCTCGGTGCGCTCGGTCTCTCGCCGTCGCGCGGTGGTTTCCTGTTCAGCCCAGGCGCTGCGATCGCGCTCGAAGGCGGTGCGGCGCTCGTCCAGCTCGCGCTCCAGCGTCGTCACCCGGGCCTGGGCGCTCTCCAGCGCGGCGGCCTGGGTGGCCAGGGTGCCTTCGCCAGCCACCAGCCGGGCGTCGGCGGCTTGCAGCGACTGCTCAAAGTCGGACACCTGCTTCTGCAGCGCGGCGAGCGCCTCGGCGTGCTTGCGGCGTTCGTGGCCCACCGTCTCGTCTCGGGACGCGAGCGCCGCGAGCCGGTCTTTTTCCTCGCGGTCGGCCCGATCGACGGCGTCTCGGAGCGCGCGCTCGAGCTCTTCGATGCGGGCCTCGGAGACCTTGGCGGCAGCGGTGAGTGCTTCGATGCGGGCCGCGTCGTCGCCGCGTGCCTTGCGCAGGTCCTCCAGCGCGGCCTGGAGGTCGTCTTTGTCCTCGAGCAGCTGCTGCCGATCATCGCTCAGCTCTTCCAGGCGCGCCTGCGCCGCCGAGAGCGACTGCTCCACCTGTTCGCGCGCGCCGCGCTCCGCCCCCACGGCGATGCCCAGATCGTGCTCGAGCCGTTTGGCCCGCGTCGATTCGGCCTGCAGCTCGGCCTCGACCGTTCGCAGACGCTCGTGGAGCAGCTTTCCCTGCTGCTCGGCCTCGTTGAGCTTTTCGTCCAGCCCCTGCGCCACATCGCGCCAGTTCCGCTCCGAGCCGGCGAGGGTCTCCACGTCGCGTTGAAGCCGGTTGGCAGCGGCCTTGTGCCCTGCCACCTCGGTCTCCATGGCCACCAGCGCCTCATCGCGGCGTCGCAGGGTCGCTTCCAGCTCCTCCGCGCGGCGGCGCTCGGTCTCTACTTCCGCCACCAGCCGATCGCGCGCGGCGTTGTCGACCTCGCGGTTCCGCGACAGCGCCAACAGCTCCGTGTCTTTGAGCTCGAGCTGGGCCTTCACCGCGCGGGTGGCCTCGTGCGCTTCTCCAGCGCGGCGCTCGGCGGCCTCCACGGCGGCCAGGGCGTCGGTGCGACGCTGCGCGAGCTCGACCTCGCGCCCCCGGGCCTCTTCGAGCTCCCGGTTCTTCTCCAGCACCGCTTGCTTGGCCCGCTCGCCAGCGAGGCGGGCGTTCTCGGCCTCGATCCGCGCCGCGGCCGCTTCGTCACCGGCCTTCTTCAGGTCTTCGTACGCCGCGACCAGCCGGCGTTCGACGTCGGTGAGTCGGGTGGCCAGTTCATCGCGCCGCGCGCGCTCGAGGCGAACGCTCTCTTCGGCCGCCAGCGCCGAGACCACCGCGTCCTTCTGCGCACGAACGATGGCCTCCGACTCACGCTGAGCCTTCACCGCCCGTTGCTCGGCATCTTCGGCGCGCTGCGCGGACGCCTGGAGCTCGGCTTCGAGCCGCCGCACCCGGGCGGCCAGCTCGTCCGCCACCCGGTCGATCTCCGGCCGGGCCCGAAGCGTCTCCAGCTGGGCCGTCAGGCGGGAGACGGCCTCGCGCGCGCCGTCCAGCATGCGAAACGCGTCTTTCAGCTCGGTCTCCCGGGAGCCGAGGTCGTTCTGGACGCGGGTGAGTGACTCCTTCATCCGGTCGCTGCGCTCGTGCCACTCGCGCTCGCGCTTGGTGGCCTCTTCCAGCTTGCCGCCGGTGTAGGCGAGCGGTTCGGGAGGCAGCTGGACCCACGTGGGGTCGACGTTGCGAACCGCCTCGTGCCCCGCCACGAGCACGAAGTAGGCCGCCTCGGTCTGCGGTGCGAGGGACCCGTCGACTTGCAGGCCTTCCCCGCGCTCGAACGCCAGCTGGTACCCCAGCACGGGGCTCTGGGTGGCGATCTCCACGCGCGGGAAATGAACCTGCAGGGCATCGAGGGCCTGACCGTAGGTGGGCGGGGCGTCGAAGCTCGTCGCGTCCATCACGTTGGCGAGAGAGAACCCCGACGAGTTCCGAATGCCTCCCACCAGGTGCCCCGACCGGGCCAGCAGCCGAGCGAGGCCGGACAGCAGCTCCGGCGCTCGAACGAATGGCGCCAGGTCGGCCACCAGGATCACGTCGAACGACGCGGGGTCAAAGTCGTCGAACACCAGCGCGCGAAAGCGCAGCTGTTCGGAGCCCCAGGCGGCCTGGGCCGCTTCGACCGCCCTGGCGTCGTCGTCGCAAGAGACCACCAGCCGCGCGCCGCGCTCGATCAGGAACTTCGCCGCTTCGCCGTTGGTGGACGCGACGGCGCCGACCTCGAGCACGCGGCGACGGGCGAACAGGCTCTCCGCGAACACGTAACGGGGAAGCAGTTCGCTCTTGCCGAGATATCGAAACGTCGGGGACGCCACGGGGGCACTCTACCAGCGCCGCCAAAACCCCAGAGAAAATCGGGCTACCGCTTCATCACGCCGATGAATGGCATGTTCCGATACTTTTCATCGAAGTCGAGGCCGTAACCGACCACGAACTTGTCTTCGATCACGAAGCCTTTGTAGTCGAGATCGACCCGGGTCTGAGCCCGCGACGGCTTCTCCAACAGCGTGCACACCTTGACCGAGCGCGGCTTTCTCGCCCGCAGGTTGTCGAGGAGGAACTTCATGGTCAGCCCGGTGTCCACGATGTCTTCCACCACGAGAATGTCTTTGTCGGCGAGCGGCTTGGTGACGTCGAGGGTGACGCGAACTTCGCCCGTGGTCTCCGTGCCGCCCTGGTACGAGGAGACCCCGAGAAACTCGAGCGTGAGTGGGTTGTCGATGGCCCGGGTGAGGTCGGTCACGAAGTAGATCGACCCCTTCAGCACGCCGATCACGGTGATCTCGCGGCCCTGGTAGTCGGCGGAGATCTGCCGGCCCAGGTCTGCGACGCGCTTCTTCAGCGCGGCTTCATCAATCAAAACGTCCACACCGCCATCGAACCAGGCCACGGACACCTCAGACGTACGCGTTGTTCATCACTTCGCCCATGCCGCCCGCGCCGGGGACGATGTATTGGCGATCATCGAGCCCCCGCTCCTTGTCCCAATACGTCCCGGGGACGGAGGCGAACACCTCCTGGGGCGACATGCCGCGGTCGAGGCGGAGCGCGTACACCACCGCGTCGGGGTGATCGGTGGTCATCTTGCGCAGGTACTCGGGCGTGACGATCAGGTTCACGCACACCACCTTCCGAATCTTCCCCGGCACCTTGTTCTTGTAGAGCGTGATCGCCGTGGAGAGCGAGCCGCCCGTCGCGCCCATCGGGTCGGGGAAGATCAGCACCGCGTCATCGACGTCGCCGCCGATCTTGGCGCCCCCGATGCTCGAGCCGACCACCTTCTCGGCCACGTCGAGCATGCGGCTCATCACCAGGTGGTCCTGGCGAACCAGGCGCGGCGTGAGCACGGTGTTGAGGAGGTCGAAGGTCACCTGCGACGGCAAGGTCCCCGCGCGGGCGATGTTCACGCTCACCGCGCGCACGTCGGGGTCGATAATCTCGCCCTGGTAGATGCCTTCGGGCGTGGTGTCGATCATGCGGGTGGGAATGGCGGCCTGTTTCCTGGGGAACTCGTGGTTCAGCACCATGGTGGTGAGCTCCGAGTAGAGCGTCGCCACCAGGCGGTTGACCGCGGGCTGCACCGTCTCCTTGGCGCAGAGCGTGGCCAGCAGCGACATCAGGTACGGCGAGCCCACCAGGTGCACGTTGGGGCCGTAGCGGTGCTCCAGCTCCGACAACCGATAGGGAACCTTCTCGTACAGGCGGTCACGCATCGGGCTTCTCCGGAAGTGAGTCGAACAAATCGAGGTTCTGCGGAGGCGTGGCCTCCACCGGGCCTGGCACGTGGCACTTGCGGCAGCGCGCTTCGTACGCCCCCGCGGCGCCCACCACCACCCGCTCCTGGCTGGCCATCAGGCGCTGCGAACGGTTGGCGGGGTTGCCGCACACGACACAGATCGCCAGCTCCTTGGTCACGTACTCGGCGATCGCCAGCAGGTGCGGCATGGGCTCGAACGGCTTGCCCAGGTAGTCCTGATCGAGGCCGGCGCAGATCACCCGCACCCCTCGGGCGGCGAGCGACTCCACCACCGGAATCACCTCGTGTCCGAGGAACTGCACCTCATCGATGCCCACCACTTCGGTGTCCGGCTTGAGCAACTGCAGAATCTGCTGCGCCCGCTCGATGGGCACCGAGGTGATCTTCTGCTGTGAATGACTGACCACCAGCACCTCGTCGTACCGGTTGTCGATCTTCGGCTTGAACACCTGAATGCGCTGCTTGCCGTAGGCGGCGCGCTTCAGGCGGCGAATCAGCTCTTCGGTCTTCCCCGAGAACATCGAGCCGCAGACCACTTCGATCCAGCCAATGTCTTTGGGGAACTGGTGCAAGCGTCAGACCTCTTCCAGCTCCAACAGGGCGGCCACCGTCTTGGCGTCGGCGTCGGGGAACTGAAAATTTCCAAGCTCGTCCAGACGTACCCACCGGTGGTCCGCGACCTTCGCGTTGCGGATCTTCGCGTTCTTGCCCTTCAGCTTGCACTTGTAGACGTGGAACTCGAGGTCGTACGTCTCGTACTGGTGGGTGGTGGCCATGGCCTGCTCGCCCACCTCCACGTCGGCGTCGACGCGGTAGCGCAGCTCTCGCGACAGCGCCGCTTCGTCAGTCTCGCCCGCGAGCACCTTGCCCCCGGGGAACTCCCACAGGCCCCCCAGGCTGGCGGTCTTCAGGCGCTGGGTGATCAAGAGCCGGCCCGCGTCGTCTTCGAGCATCGCCCCGACCACCCTGATCATCTTCTTCGTCACCCGTCGCGAGTTAGCACGGCCCCCGCGCCGAAATCATGCGAATTGGGAGGCTAGGAAAGCGCCTTGAGCGCCTCGCGCGCGATCACCATGCGCTGCACTTCGCTCGTGCCTTCGTAGATGGTCTGCACCCGCGCGTCGCGCAGGTACCGTTCGACGGGAAACTCATCGATGTACCCGTACCCGCCATGCAGCTGCACCGCCTTGTCGGCCACGCGGTTGGCGAGCTCGCTGGCGTAGACCTTGGCCATGGAGGCTTCTTTGGTGAACGGCTGCCCCGCCTCTTTCAGCGACGCCGCGCGAAGACAGAGCAGCTCGGCCGCAGCGAGCTGGGTCTTCATGTCGGCGATCATGAAGCGCACCGCCTGAAAATCGCCGATCGGCTGCCCGAACGCCTTGCGGTCTTTCACGTACCGCACCGTGGCCTCGAGGCTCGCCCGCGCCACGCCGCAGGCCTGCGCGGAGATGCCAATGCGCCCCCCGTCGAGCGCGATCATCGCCCACTTGAACCCTTCGCCTTCCTTGCCCAGCAGGCGGTCGGCGGGAATTTCGCAGTCTTCGAACGTGAGCGAGGTGGTGTTCGAGCCGCGAAGCCCCATCTTGTCTTCGGGTTTGCCCACCAGCAGCCCCGGGGTCTTCCCTTCCACGATGAACGCGGAGAGGCCGCGGTTGCCCTCGGCCGAGGTGCGGGCCCACACCACCATCACCCCCGCGTGCGCGCCCGAGGTGATCCACTGCTTGGTGCCCCGGAGCACCCAGGCGTTGCCCTTGCGGGTGGCCGTGGTGTGCAGCGCCCCGGGGTCGGAACCGGCGTGGGGCTCAGAGAGCGCGAACGCCCCCGCCACCGCCGCGCCAGACACGAGGCGCTTCACGAACTGCTCTTTCTGCGCCTCGGTGCCCGCGCGGGTGATCAGCTCGGCGCACATGTTGGTCACCGCCATGCCCACCGACGTCGAGGCGCAGGCGGCGGAGATCTCGATCATCGCCAGCGCGTAGGAGACCGCGCCGGCCTCTGAGCCGCCCAGCTTCGCCGGCACGTTGACGCCGAGGAGCCCCAGCTCGGCCATGGCCGCGTACTCTTCGACGGGAAATGTCTCCTGCCGGTCGCGCTCGCGGGCCCTGGGCGCCAGCACCTCGGTCGCGAATTGCCGTGCCGTTTGCTGCACCAGCCGCTGCGTCTCGGTGAGCTCGAAATCCATGCGCTGTCTGTACCGCAGCTTTCGCCACGGGCCCATTCGTTTCGAAGTGGGCGCGGCCCCTACTCGCGCGCTCCCGTTTCCAGGCGCCGGCCGCCGTCGACCACCAGGGTGTGGCCGGTCACGAACCGCGGGCCATCGGCCAGGAAGCGGACCGCCGCGGCGACGTCAAAGGGGCTGCCGAAGCGCCGCTGGGGAATTCGCGCGCGGAGCGTCTCCAGCGCCGCCTCGCTCAGGTGCGTGGGCGGGAGCACGGTGCCCGGCGCCACCGCGTTGACCCGAACCTGGGGCGCCAGCTCCAGGGCCAGGCACTCGGTGAGCGCCTTGAGCGCCGCCTTGGTCATGCAATAGGCCGAGTAGTTGCGCCAGACGTTGAAGGCGCCGCCGACGTCGAGCACGTTGATGATGTGGGCGTCCGTCCGGTGGCGACTGGCCCGAGCCAAGGCCTGCGAGAGCAGAAAAGGCGCCCGGGCGTTGAGCGCCCACTGGGAATCGAGGGTGTGCAGCTTCGTCTCCGGGAACGGCTCGCGGATGAAGGCTGCGGCTGAGTTCACCAACAGGGTGACCCGCCCGAACTCGGCCTCCACCGCGCCCACCAGTTCGCCGGCGTCGTCCGCCGAGAGGTCCTTGGAGAACGCGCTGGCGCGCACGCCCTGGCGACCGAGTTGCTTGACCAACTCCGTGGCGGCCCGCGTCGACCGGTGGCAGTGCACGGCAATGTCGAAGCCGCTCTCGGCCAGCCCGAGGCAGATGGCGCGCCCGATGCGCACCGCGCCCCCCGTCACCAGCGCGACGCCGCGGGGGTTTTCGCGCTTCTTTCGTCGGGCCATGGGGGCCTACTAGCGCGCCGGCCGCGGCGGGGTTATGGAATTCGCCATGGCAACGTTTCGCGAGCTGTTGGCGTCGACCAAGGCAGAGATCAAGGAGACCTCGGCGGCGGAGGTGAAGGCGCTTCTCGATCAGAAGGCCCCGGTGCGTCTCATCGATGTGCGCGAGGCCGACGAGTACGCCCAGGGCCGTCTGCCGGGTGCGATCTCCATTCCCCGCGGGTATCTGGAGCTCCGAATCGAGAACAAGGCGGAGCGGAGCGAGACCATCGTGCTCTACTGCGCGGTGGGGACCCGCTCGGCGTTCGCAGTGAAGACGCTGAAGGAAATGGGCTACCCCAACGTGTCGTCGCTCGCAGGCGGCTACAACCGCTGGCACGACGCGGGCCTCCCCACCGAGAAGCCGGTGGTGATGTCGCCCTCGCAGAAGGAGCGCTATCGCCGCCACCTCGCCATACCCGAAGTGGGCGAGGAAGGTCAGGCGAAGCTCCTCAACGCGAAGGTCTTG
>CAZFXD010000245.1:0-7853 GCA_964522795.1 uncultured Myxococcaceae bacterium | reverse complement strand
ATCAGGGTCTTCCCCGGCGCCTGCTTCTCCATCTGGTGGATGATGCCCACCTCGGTGACGACAATGAACTTCTGCTTCGGGCTCTTCACCACGTAGTCCAGCAGCTGCTTGGTGGACCCGATGTAGTCGGCGTGCGCGAGCACCCGTTCCTCGCACTCGGGGTGGGCGATCACCAGCGCGTCCGGGTGTTCGACCTTCAACCCCACCAGGTGCTTCTCGCTGAAGATCTCATGCACCATGCAGCTGCCCGGCCACATGATCATCTCGCGGCCGGTCTGTTTCTGAACGTACCGGCCGAGGTGTTGGTCGGGCGCGAAGAGAATCGGCCGCCCCGCCGGCGCGCGCTCGACGATTCGCACGGCGTTGGAGCTGGTGCAGATCACGTCGCTCATCGCCTTCACCGCCGCTGACGAGTTCACGTAGGTGACCACGAACACGTCGGGGTGCCTGGCCTTGAACTTCGAGAACGCGTCGGGGGGGCAGCGATCAGACAGCGAACAACCGGCGTTGAGGTCGGGCAGGAGCACCAGCTTGTTGGGGTTCAGGATCTTCGCCGTCTCCGCCATGAAGTGAACGCCGCAGAACACGATCACGTCGGCTTTGGTCCGAGCGGCTTCCTGCGCCAGGGCCAGGCTGTCGCCCACGAAGTCGGCCACGTCCTGAATCTCGCCCTCCTGGTAGTAGTGCGCCAGGATCACGGCGTTGAGTGACTTCTTCAGTTGCTGAATTTCGGCTTCGAGATCCATGGTGTGGCCCCCGGGCTACTCCTCGGCCGCTTCTTCGACGGTCAGCTGATACGCGTCCTGAAAATTCGATTCGCGGTTCTTGGTGTCCTTCACTTCGAACACGTAACGACCGGGATCCAGCGACGCCTGGAGCGATTCGGGCGCGTCGTTCTTTCCCCGGTCCGCGGTCTGAATGAGCGTCTTCGCCCCGTCGTCGTCCAGGCGGTAGAGGTAGAGCGCCACGTCGACTTTCAAGATGCCGGTGAGCGTGGCTCGAATGGGCGTCTTCACCGGGCGCTCGCCCAGGTCGAGCAGGAAGTCGTCCACGTCTTTCTTCGGGTAGACCGTGCCGCGCGCTTTCTTCCCCAGCGCCAGCGGGGTGGCCGTGGCGGGCGTATCGTTGGGCTCTCGCTCAAACTCCCCGTCGTCAGGGCGCACGCTCGCCGCGATGCGATAGGGCACCTCGGCGCTCGACCCTGACTTGACCCACTCTTTCCCCACCTTCTTCCCCACGCCCTCCACCTTGAAGAAGCAGGTCGCGAGGCAGGAGACATTGAGAAGCCGCTCGGGCTCTTTGGTGCCACCTTCGTTCGCCTTGAGCACGTCGCGGGGGGCGCCCCCGTCTGTGGGGAGCTCCACCAGCGCCAGCTGCAGATCGACCCCGGGCAGCCCGTTGACGTTGACGTCGATCAGGCTCTTCTGCGCCACGTCGACGCGGAAGTAGTCAGCGTCTTCAGCGGGCGACAAGAAGGCGTCGCGATAGCTGTCGGCGCGAAGGGGCGTGGCCCGCGCCACGTCGTTGTTGGGCTCCACCTCACCCGTCGCTCCGGCTTCCTCGTCGGCCACCGAGAGCGAGTAGCGATCGCTGGCGTTGAAGGTGGCGGGCACGGCCGGCTTGCGCGCCGCGTCGGCGGGGACCGGGCTGACCACCACGTAGATGACCCGGTCGACCTCGCGCACGCCCACGTTCCGCAACAGCAGGCCCGCGCCTTCGGCCGAATCGGCTTCGAACAAGACTGCCATGGCCTCGGTCATCACCCGCACCCGCAGGCGAACCCCCGGCACCGGGCTCACTTCAATGCGCAGCGGCCTGGCGGTGATCAGGGGGGCCCCGGCGTCAGGGGCGCTGTCGCCCCCATCGTGCCCTTCACCGGCATCTGACGGCGCCGCGCCCCCGTCGACGGCCACCGGGGCGTCGGTCGGTTCAGCCGGGCGGAACTCGTATCGATACCAGTCCTCATCGGCGGGACCCGCCAACAGGCCACTCGAAGAGCTGCCCAGCGTCCCGGAGGTCGCGTCGGCGGCGCGATCATTGGGCTCTTCTTCGGCGCCGGCCGGCATGGACACCTTCTCCACGGTCACGCTGTATGCGCCGCCCCGCCCGCGGACCGCCGACGACACCCGAATGGCGCGTTGCCCGGCGATCACCAGCGCCGGCAACACCTCGGGCGCGCTGGCCCCCTGCGCATTCAACCTGGAGAGCGGGTTGCCGCCCTCATCGAGGATCTCAAGCACCACGTCGGCGTCAGGCGGAGAGGTGACGGTGACGGAAAAGAACCCGGTGCCGGGGCTCGTCAGCTTGAAGGTATCGACGTCAGGGCGCGCGGGGTCGGCGCCCAGCTGCGCTTCGATCACCCCCGGCACGGCGATGGGCTGCGCCTGTTCGAACGTCTCGTTGGGTTCCCGCTCGGCGGTTTTGACCAGCGGGGCCGGCCCCGGCACGCCCGCGTCGACGGGGCCGGGCTTCTGACAGGTGCAGCCGCAAACCGCGAGAACACCCGCTACCGCGAAGAGGCGTCGCATCGCGCCGTTCTAGGACACTCCAGAACGTGTGCAAGCCCGTGCTTGGTCCGCTCGCCAAGACCGTCTATATGCGCGCGCATGAATCGTGTGGCGCTTTGGGTTGTGTTGTGGGGCGGCAGCGCGTTGGCCAACGGGGTGGGGTACGCGCAGGCGACCGGCTACCACAAGAAGGACACGCGGCCGACGTTGTACCAGCCGCTCAACCTGCTCGACGGCCGAGACGCGACGGCGTACTGCACCACCAACGCCGACCCCCTCAACGACACGCTCACCTTCGGCCTCAAGGCGCCCGCCACGGTGACAGAGATTCACATCACCACCGGGAACAACTTCGACGAGCACACGTTCAAAGAGTTCGCCCGCGCCCGCAAGTTGTCGATCAAGGTTCCGGGTGGGCTGCAGACGCTGGCCCCCGGCGTTACCCTCCCGCTGGAGGACAAGCGCGGGCCCCAGGTGGTGAAGCTGAGCGCGCCCCTGACCGGCCAGCGCTTCGTGGTCGAAATTCAGGACCAGTACCCGACCGAAGATCCGGAGATGCCGGTGTGTCTCACTGACTTCATCTTTTACGCCGACGGCAAGCCGCTCTCGGGCGCCTGGCTCACCACCAAGCTCAAGTACGACCGGGGCATGGCCGCGGTGATGGGGACCTGGTTCGCCGGCTCCGAAGGTCACCCGAACACGTTCCTGGCCTTCGACTTCGATGGGCAGTTTCGGTTCAGCTTCGAGCCCGTCGATGCTCAGCGCGAGCAGCCCAGGACGCTCGAGGGCAAGTACGACGCATCGAACGAGCGGATCACGTTCGAGGTGCCCGACAAGCCGAAGGTCACCGCCCGACTCAAGAAAGAGAAGGCCCCCAAGGGCCGCGGGTTCACCTTGAGCTTCGAAGGCGACGTCCCCGCAGAGCTCAAGCGCTCGTTCCGCAGCGTTCCCTAGACGGAAAGCGGTCTGGCCGAACTGCCTCAGCCCGCCACGATCGGCGGGAGCGTCATTCGCTTGAAGTTGCCGAGCGACTCTCGCTCCCAGCGGGCCAGATCATCGGCCGCCATGGCGTCCACTTCAGCGCGGATCTTGGCCCAGTCGTCGTCCGAGATGGAGAGGTAGGCGTCGACCAGCACCGGGTCGAACTGGGTGCCTTTGCAGCGGGCGATCTCCGACTTGGCCACCGACAGTGGGCTGGCGCGGCGGTACGGCCGGTCGCTGGTGATGGCGTCCATCGCATCGACGATGGCGAACACCCGCGCGCCAATCACGATGCCGTCGCCCTTCAACCCCTGCGGGTACCCGCGGCCGTCCCAGCGCTCCTGGTGCTGCAGCACGATCAGCGAGGCGTCTTTGAGGTAGGGAATGTCCGCGAGCATGCGGTAGCCCATTTCAGGGTGCAGCCGCATCTCGTCCCACTCTTCCGGGGTGAGAGGACCGGGCTTGAGCAGGATCGAGTCGCGCACGCCGATCTTCCCGATGTCGTGGAGCAGCGCGCCCTGTTCGATCAGGTCGAGCGTATTGCCGCTGATGCCCGCCTGGGTCGCCACGCGCCTCGCGCACAAAGAGACCCGCCGCGAATGCCACTGCGTCTCACTGTCGCGGTGGTCCAGCGCCGAGACCATGCCCAGCAACAGGCCGCGGGTACGCTCGAACACCAGGTGCTCCAGCTGACGGTTGAGGGTGACCAACTCGTCGTTGTTGCGCTTGAGCTGCTTTGAGAGGCGTTCGTTTTCGGCGCGCAGCCGCTGGTGGTCGACCGCTTGCCGCACGGCGGTGATCAGCTCTTCGTAGGCCCACGGCTTGGGGAGCAGGCGAAACACCTCGCCTTCGTTGACGGCCACCAGGGCCACCTTGAAGTCGGAGTGCGCCGTGAGGAGCAGGCGAACCGCGTCCGGCACGGTGTGTTTGAAGACGCCCAGCAGCTCGATGCCGTTCATGCCCGGCATGACGAAGTCGGTCAGCACCACCTCGAAGTTTCGTTCTTCGGCCGCCTTGAGCGGGTCGGTGTACCCCGCCACCGAGTACCCCTCGGCCTCCAGGATCTGGGTCAGCCCAGCGACAATGAACGAATCGTCATCGACAACCAGAATTCGGGCAGAGGCCATGGGCTGACTCGGGTGCGGCGGGGCAGGGAACGGGGCAAAAAAAGCATATCAGAGACCCCCGGTCGCCCTCTTTTGTGGCGACGAAAAATCTTGTCGTCTAAGGTCGCACACGTGATGGGGAAAGCCCCCGCGAAGGGGTCGAAACGGAGTTCCCCCGGACGTGTGCCGGTCGTCCTGATGGGACTCGGCTCGATCGGGCAGGAAATCGGCCGAGCCGCGCTGCTCTCGGACGACCTCGACCTCATTGGCGCTGTCGATTCCAACAGGTCGCTGGTGGGGAGGCCCCTGTCCGACATCCTTCAGGCGCCGACCGCCCACGGAATCGTGGAAAATCGCGTTGAAGCCTTCGCCTCGAAGGCGCGCGGCGGCGTACTCCTCCATGCCACCGGGCCCCGGTTGCCCCTGGTCTTCGAGCAGCTCAAAGCCGCCGTGAATACCGGGTTCTCCGTCGTCTCCACGTGCGAAGAGCTTGCCTTTCCCTACCTCAAGCACGCCTCGTTGGCCGCCTCGCTGGACAACGCCGCCCGAGGCAAGAACGTCAGCATCGTCGGCACCGGGGTGAACCCGGGGTTCGTGCTCGATCGCCTCGTGGCCACCGTGGCGCAGGTGGCCGGCCGCGTTCGGAAAATCGTCGCCACGCGCACGGTCGACGCCCGGTCGCGCCGGGTGGCCCTCCAGCGCCGCATCGGGGCCGGTCTGACCGAAGATGAGTTCCTTCGCCTGGTTGACGCCGAGCAGCTCGGCCATATCGGCCTCGTCGAGTCCGCGGCGCTGGCGGCCCTCGGCGCCGGGCTCGACTGCGACGACTTCGAAGAGGAAATTTCGCCCGTTTTGGCCACCGAGCGCATCGAGGGTGGCGCATTTCCTGTGCAAAAAGGACAGGTTGCGGGTATTTCTCAGATCGCCCGGGGGACGTTGGAGGGCGAAGAGGTGGTCCGTCTGGAACTCGTGATCGCGAACGGCGCAGAAGAAACCGGCGACCGAATTGTCATCGACGCGGATGTTCCCATTGATCTTCGTATTCCTTCGGGTATTGCGGGAGACCGTGCGACTGCCAACCTCGTGGTCAACGCAGCACCACGCCTTGCGACGGCCGAGTCTGGCCTCTTGACGGTCCTCGACCTGCCCGCCGGACGATAGGGGGAACTTCCCATGCTTGACCGAAATGCTCTCGGCAGAACGACCCCGCCCACCATGAACGAGGTGGAGCGAGGCGCCATTCGCCGCTTCGCTGAATCCCTGGGCGACTACAACCCGATCTACTTCGATGAAGAGTACGCACGGGCGTCGGGGTTCCCCACCATCGTGGCGCCGCCCACCTTCCCCTGTTCGTTTCAGACCGGCACCGATGTGCGCGAGCTCCTCGGTGTGCCGCTCCGGCTGCTGGTGGTGGCCGAAATGTCGTTCGACTACGAGCGTCCGGTCTACGCCGGCGATCGCGTGCTGGTGACGGCGAAGGTGTCAGACATCGCCGAGCGGCCAGGCCCCACCGGCAAGGTGGAGATTGCGGTCATTGAAGAAGAGGGGCGCGACGAGGAAGGTCGGGTGGTGTACCGCTCGCGCCGAACCCTGCTCGTGCGGACCACGAAAGAGGGCACCTGATGCCGCCGCGAAAACTCTATTTCGAGAACGTTCGAGTGGGCGACGAGCTTCCGGCCATGGCCAAAGCGCCGATCGAGCGCGTGCAGCTGGCTCGCTACGCGGGCGCCACCCTCGACTTCAACCCGGTTCACGTCGACGAAGCGCACGCCAAGACCCTGGGCATGCCCTCGGTCGTCGCCCCCAGCATGTTGGGCATGGCGTTCCTCGGTCAGCTGATGACCGACTGGGGCCGCGGCGCGCAGATTCGAAAGTTCAGCTGCAAGTTCATCAAGATGATCTGGCCCGGCGACACCCTGGTGCTGAAGGGGCGCGTGAGCGACCGACTGGGTGAGGCCGGGAAGTACTTCGTCGACCTCGACGTGTGGGCTGAAAACCAGAAGGGCGAGCTCGTGCTGAAGGGCAACGCCACGGTGCAGGTGTTCTATTCAGGCGAAGACGAGAACCGGAAGAAGAACGGCCAGCCGCCGGTCGTCGTCAACGTGCCGCGCGAGAGCATGAAGGGCGCCGCGGCGCCGGTGGTCGCGAAGGGCAAGCCCGCCGGAAAATCGGCCGGGAAGGCTGCATCGAAGAAGGCTTCGAAGCCCGCCAGGAAGGCCGCGCCCAAGAAGCCCGCCAAGGCGAAGAAGGCGAAGAAGGCGAAGGGCGCGAAGCGCAAGAAGTAGTAGCGCCGTTACGCACTGCGTCGTAAATCTCCCTCCGTCAGGTGCCCCGGGGCTCGAACGGTTGTCGCTCGAGCACGCCGCGGGGCTGCACCGAGGAGGTTCTCATGGCGACGCACGTGAATCGTTACAAGGCGAACTTGCGGGAGATGGAGTTCCTCATGTTCGAACAGTTCAACTACGCGTCGCTGGTGAAGAACGCCCCGTACTCGGCCTGGGGGACGGACGAGGCCAAAGCGGTGCTCGAAGCGACGTACCGATTCGCGCGCGAGGTCCTGGGGCCGCTCAACCCGGTGGGAGACCGCGAAGGCTGCAAGATCGTGAACGGCGAGGTGGTGACGCCGGCCGGCTTCAAGGACGCCTGGAAGCAGCTGTACGAAAACGGCTTCAAGACCGTCGCGGTGCCCGAGGCGCACGGCGGGCAGGGCGGCCCCTACATGCTGTACGCGATGGTGGAGGAGATTCTCTCGGGCGCCAACATCGCCTTCAACATGTACCCGGGCCTCGCCTGGGGCGCGGCCGAGGTCGTGGCCGAGTGCGCGACCGACGCGCAGCGGGCGAAGTACCTGCACAAGATGCTCGACGGAACCTGGGGAGGCACCATGTGTCTCACCGAGCCGCACGCCGGCTCGGACGTCGGCGCGGCCTCATCCAAAGCCGTCAAACAGGCTGACGGCACGTACAAGATCTGGGGCACGAAGATCTTCATCTCCGGGGGCGATCACGATCTGGCAGAGAACGTGATTCACCTGGTGTTGGCGCGCATTGAGGGCGCGTCGGCGGGGACCAAGGGCCTCTCGCTCTTCATCGTGCCCAAGAAGCGCGTGGGGGCGGACGGCAAGACGGGCGCCGGCAACGACGTCTCTCTCGCCAGCATCGAGCACAAGCTCGGCATCAACGGCTCGGCGACCTGCGTCCTCAAATTCGGCGAGAACGACGCGTGCGTGGGCGAGCTGGTGGGCGGCATCGAGCACGCC